>CALPIE020000068.1 GCA_943323545.2 Bifidobacterium breve
CACTGAACACTGAACACTGAACACTGAACACTGAACACTGAACACTGAACACTGAACACTGAACACTGAACACTGATTTCTGATTACTGATTACTGATTACTGATTACTATAATACCTTTCCTCAATCCGCTTTATATCCTTAATCGTATTTTTCGCCCAAAGCAATCTTTTTTCCAAAATTTCCTCTTCCGATAATTGCCAATTCACTGCCGATTGTCGTAATCTGTTTGTTAAATCCTGAATGATAATAGCTGCCGAAACCGATATGTTCAAACTCTCCGTAAAACCCACCATCGGAATTTTTAAAAATCCATCAGCCTGTTGCATAACATCTTGGGAAAGTCCTTCTTTTTCTGTTCCGAAGAAGAACGCACTTTTTTTAGTGACATCAAATTCATGTAACAAACACGAATCATTATGTGGCGTTGTGGCTATGATTTGATACCCTTTTTCTTTTAAAGAATCTATACAATTATTGATGGTTTCGTATTTATTAATATCGACCCATTTTTGAGCTCCCATCGCAATTTCCTTATCGATGTTTTTTCCGAAACGTTGCTCTACAATATGCAATTCTTGAATACCAAAAACTTCACAACTGCGCATCACAGCACTGGTGTTGTGAAATTGAAATATATCTTCTACAGCAATAGTAAAATGATTGGTGCGGTGTTGCAAAACGTTTAGAAATCGCTCTTTGCGGTTTTCGGTAAGCATTTCTTCTAAATAAGCTAAGTATTCTAAATCAATCATCTGAAAATTATTTTGGCAAAAATACTAAAATTGTGTAGCTTTAAATCCAAATCAATACAATGAAAAAGAAATTAGTAGTTCTAACAGGAGCTGGAATTTCCGCCGAAAGTGGCATCAAGACCTTTCGAGATGCCGACGGACTTTGGGAAGGTCACGACGTTATGGAAGTCGCTTCTCCTCAAGGTTGGCATAAAAATCAGGAATTGGTATTGGACTTTTACAACCAACGAAGAAAGCAATTGCGAGAAGTAACTCCAAATCTTGGTCATCAAATTCTAGCCGAATTGGAAGCCGATTTTGACATTCACATCATCACTCAAAATGTCGATAATTTGCACGAAAGAGCCGGAAGTACAAAGGTATTGCATCTGCACGGTGAATTGCTTAAAGTGAGAAGTACTACAAATGAAAACTATATTCTTGATTGGGAATCCGATTTGAATTTGGGAGATGTTGATCCAGCCGGACATCAATTACGTCCGCATATTGTTTGGTTTGGAGAAGCAGTTCCAGCTTTAGACGAAGCAATCGAAATTACACAACAAGCTGATTATTTAGTTGTAATTGGAACGTCATTACAAGTATATCCCGCAGCAGGATTGCTTCATTATGCCAATCGAAATGTTCCTGTTTTTTATATTGATCCAAAACCAGCAACTATATACGATTTGGCAAATCCGTTAGAAGTTATTCCGATGAATGCGACCGAAGGTGTTCCTTATTTAAAAGAAAAATTAATTAAAAGAGACCCGAGGCTTTAGCAGCCGAACTGAGCGCAGCTAATAGAATATAGAACATAGAATAGAGACTTTTAAAAGGAAATTTAATCTATTTTCTATGTTCTATTCTCTATATTCTAAATTGGATTACCTAAATTTGCACCTTCAAAACAACACAACACCATGCAACTAACCCAATTGAACGCTATTTCTCCAATTGACGGGAGGTACCGAAACAAAACCGTTTCTTTATCACCGTTTTTTTCTGAAGAAGCATTAATCAAATACCGAGTTCTAGTCGAAGTAGAATATTTTATTGCGTTATGTGAAGCCAAATTACCGCAACTTTCTGGAGTGAACTCAAAAGTTTTTGATGAATTGCGTAAAATATATTCTGAGTTTTCTACCGAAGATGCGCTTTGGATAAAAGAAACAGAAAAAACAACTAACCACGATGTAAAAGCGGTTGAGTATTTCATCAAAACCAAATTTGATGCATTAGGATTAGACAAATTCAAAGAGTTCATCCACTTCGGATTGACTTCTCAAGATATCAACAATACAGCGATTCCGCTTTCTACTAAAGATGCATTTGAAAAAGTATATATGCCTTCTTTAATTGGAGTTATTGCCAAATTAAAAGAATTAAGTGTCGAATGGAAGGACATTCCGATGTTGGCAAGAACCCACGGACAACCAGCTTCACCAACCCGTTTGGGAAAAGAAATCTTGGTTTTTGTGGAACGTCTGGAAGAGCAAATGCGCTTGTTATTCAACATTCCGTTTGCTGCTAAATTTGGTGGTGCAACTGGGAATTACAACGCGCATCATGTTGCCTATCCAAATGTCGATTGGAAAAAATTCGGAACTGATTTTGTCGAAGATATTTTGGGATTACACCATTCATTTCCAACAACTCAAATCGAACATTACGATCATTTCGCTGCTTTCTTTGATGCTTTAAAACGTATCAATACCATTGTGATGGATTTGGACAGAGATATCTGGACGTACGTTTCGATGGATTATTTCAAGCAAAAAATTAAAGCAGGAGAAATTGGTTCGTCAGCAATGCCACATAAAGTAAACCCAATTGATTTTGAAAACTCCGAAGGAAATTTAGGAATTGCAAATGCCATTTTCGAACATCTTGCTGCTAAATTACCAGTCTCAAGATTGCAACGCGATTTAACGGATAGCACCGTTTTAAGAAATATCGGAGTGCCAATTGGTCACACACTAATTGCTTTTGAAGCGACTTTAAAAGGATTGAATAAATTGGTTTTGAACGAACCGAAATTTGCAGAAGATTTAGAAAAAAACTGGGCAGTTGTTGCCGAAGCGATTCAAACCATTTTGCGTCGTGAAGGGTATCCAAATCCGTATGAAGCGTTAAAAGATTTAACGCGAACAAACTCTATTATCAATAAAGAAGCCATACATAATTTTATTCAAACACTAAATGTTTCAGATGAAATTAAAACCGAATTGTTACAGATTACTCCGAGTAATTATGTTGGTATTTAAAGATAGATTATGACTCCAAATTGTGTTTTAAAAATTATTTTTCTTTTCATTTTTTCGACAAGCAGTTTTGTTGCTCAAAACAAGTCTGCTGATCTAATAACAATTTGGGAAAACCCAAAAAATCCTGATTCTACAAGGTTCAATGCAATTAATAAATTTTATTTAAATAATTCGTTTGAACAACCCGATTCTATTTTAAAAATAACTAATTATCATTACAATTTAGCTAAAGAAAAAAGAGCTTTAATAGAAATGACTTATTCTTTGAGCCAAAAATACCGTGCTTACTATACAAAAGGCGATATAAAAAAGGCAATGCAAGCATTAGAAGAAAATTATGTTTTGACAAAAAAACTTAATGATAACAAAGCACTTACTATTATATACTCAAATATGGGTAATATTTATGGCGAACAAGGAAAATATCAAGAAGCAGTACGATATTTTAACAAGACGCTTAAGTATTTTCAGGAAAATAAAATAGAAAAAAGCGAAGCTGCGGTATTAAATAATTTAGGGATTATCTATTTCTATATGGGTAATACTGATTTGGCATTAAAACATTACAAAAGATCCTTACTATTATATAAAAAAAACAAATTAGAAGCAAGAGCTGGAACAGTTCAATTAAATATTGGTTCGGTATATTTTAAGCAAAAAAAGAATAAAGAAGCTATAAAACAAGCAGAAGGTGCAATAAAAACTTTACTTCCTTTTAATGATAGATATTCATTAGCAGATTGTTATTTTTTATTAGCGCAATCCTATAAAGAGCTAAACAATATAGATAAAGCAAAACTTTATTTAGGTAAGAGTATTGAAATTGATGATGAGTTTGGAAATAATTCCAGAATTATTGAAAGACAATCTTTTAAAGCTTCCTTAAATTTTGACACTGATATAAATTTAGCAACTAAACAAGCTGAAGAAGTATTAAAATTAGTAAAAGATGATACCGCGAATGAGTTGAAAGTTGGTATTTATAATTTATTATATAAATGCTACAAAAAACAAAATAAAATTGAATTATCATTAGCAATGCATGAAAAGTATGCAAAGTATAATGATAGTTTAGCTAAGGAAAATTATAATTTGGCTGTCATGGAAGAAGCCATTCAAAAAGAATACAAAGAAAAACTACAAGTAAATAATTCAAAAAATACACAAAAAACATATGGCATTATAGCTTTTTGTACTCTTTTAATTTCCTTTGGTCTAATTTACTACAGAAAAACTGTTATAGAAAATCGCAAAAAAAGAGACGAATTACTTGAAGAAATTGAAAAACTTAAAAGTAAAGATGTCAATAATCTAGTTGTTAATCCAAATGAATTCGAATTAGTAAGAGACAAAATAGAGCAATCCATCGATAGAAAATTGAACGATACCGATTGGAATGTGCTTAACATTTTACTCAAAGAACCCGATATCTCCAACAAAGAAATTGCTGAAAAAGCATTTATGAGTGTAGATGGAATTGGTTCCTCACTGCGAAGAATGTATCTTTATTTTGACATTAAGGAATCCAAATACAAAAAGATTTCTTTAATAACTGAAGCTATAAAAGCCTCAAGTAAATAACTTATTTTACCGTTTTTTTTCTAATATCATAGCCGAAAATGTATTTTCACAACTACACGTGAAAGTATTTATTCTTTACAGTCAGATATTTGGCATCAATAAACATTAATTATAAAATTTTTAAGCTATGAAAAAAGTTTTACTACTAAAAATCGTTTTTTTAATTTGTTCCTATGGGTACTCACAAACCTTAAATTTCACTTTAGCCAATCCGCAACCTAACATAATGGAGGGTTATGGCGGAACATTTGCAAGTGGTGATATAGATGGAGATGGAGACTTAGACTTATTTATGACTCGTATAGGCCCTTGGACTAAACTTTATAAAAATGATGGAACAGGAAATTTTACCGAAGTAACTCACAATTTTCCTCGTTCAGGCAGCAGTCAAGCATTTTTTAAAGATTTAGACAATGATGGAGATTTAGATTTGTTTTTCTCAGGGCAAAATGAACTTGCACAAAAATTTGCAAATATTTATAGAAATAACGGCTCCGGTTCTTTTACACAAGTACCTAATAATTTACCCGTATTTATTGAAGGAGCTGCTATTGCTGATGTAGATAATGATGGCGACCAAGATATAGCAATTACAACAGCAACAACTGCTGGTATTTACCTTAATAATGGAAATGCTGTTTTTACCCCACAAGGAAATTCAGTTTTTACACCAGTAAATGGAATTGTACAATTTATTGATATAGATAATGATAGCGACCAAGATGTTATTATTTCTGGTTCTAATTCCATTAAATTATATCAAAATAATGGTTCTGGTGTATATACTTTAAACATAAATACAACATTCCCAGCAATTTCTGCTGAAGGTATTGAAGTGGCTGATACAGATAATGATGGAGATTTAGATTTAATTATCAATGGCAATACTCAAAATTTATTATACATCAATAATGGAGCAGGACTTTTTTCATCTATTTCCACCAATCTTCAACAAACTTTTTTTGGAAAAAATGCCTTTGCAGATTTGGATAACGATGGAGACCAAGACTTACTTATAGTGGGTAGTCAAGCAGGTGGTTTGCCTAATATTTTCAATATTCTTTATAGAAATGATGGTAATAATACTTTTGTTCAAACCCAAATTTTGGGTGGTGAATATATTGCAGATTGTATAATAGCCGATTTTAATGGCGATGGAAAGAAAGATATTATTATTCAAGGATTTGTGGAAGACACCAATGTATATTGGAATACTTCAACAAATCTAAGTGTAACAGAAATCGAAATAAATCAAGGAATAACTTTTTATCCCAATCCTGTAAAAGATATTGTAAATTTTTCTTCAGAAAATGCCATCGAAAATATAATTATATACAATATACTAGGTCAAGAAGTTTTATCTAAAAAGGTGAATTCAAATGAATTGTCTATAGATATTAGTAATCTATCAACCGGAACATATGTTGCTAAATTGAATAATAATAAATCACAAACTGTTAAGTTGGTTAAACTGTAATAGAATTTATCATTATTAAATTAAAAAATCCATTTCGTCTGAAATGGATTTTTAATATCTGAAAAACTCAAAACTGATAACCGAACACTAAATTACCTCGAGTAATTCGGTGCTTCCTTAGTTATAGTAACATTATGTGGATGACTTTCCCCGATTCCGCTTGCTGTAATTCTAACAAACTTTCCAGTTTCTTGTAGTGTTGGAACGTCTTTCGCTCCGCAATACCCCATTCCGGCTCGAAGTCCACCAACGAATTGCTGCATACTTTCATTCAATTCTCCTTTATAAGGTACGCGTCCAACAATTCCTTCCGGAACTAATTTTTTAATATCATCTTCCACATCTTGAAAATAACGATCTTTTGAACCGTCTTCCATCGCTTCGATAGAACCCATTCCGCGGTAAGATTTGAATTTTCTTCCTTCAAAAATAATAGTTTCTCCAGGCGATTCTTTTGTTCCTGCTAGAAGCGAACCTAACATTACACAATCGGCACCAGCGGCAATTGCTTTAGGAATGTCTCCTGTGTAGCGAATTCCACCATCAGCAATAACGGGAACTCCAGTTCCTTTTATCGCAGCAGCGACTTCTAAAACGGCAGAAAATTGTGGAAAACCAACTCCAGCAATCACTCTCGTTGTACATATAGAACCTGGTCCGATTCCGACTTTTACACCATCAGCACCGTTTTCAACTAAATATATGGCGGCTTCGGCGGTAGCTATATTTCCAACAATAACATCTAAATTTGGGAATTTGGATTTTACCAATTTCAATACATCAACAACGCCTTTTGTATGTCCGTGAGCTGTATCAATAATTACGGCATCAACTCCGGCGTTTACTAATGCAGAGGCTCTTTCGAGAGCATCGGCTGTAACACCAATTGCAGCGGCTACACGCAAACGTCCAAACTTATCCTTATTGGCATTTGGTTTTTGCGTTAATTTGGTGATATCTCTAAAAGTGATTAATCCTGCGAGTTTGTAATTGCTATCGACAACAGGAAGTTTTTCGATTTTATTTTGTTGTAAAATTCCTTCTGCTTCCTGAAGTGTAGTACCAACTGCTGCTGTAACCAAATTTTTAGAAGTCATTACTTCAACAATTGAACGGGAATTTATTTTTTCAAAACGTAAATCTCTATTAGTAGCAATTCCTTTTAATATTCCGTTTTCATCCACAACTGGAATTCCGCCAATTCCGTGTTCTTTCATCAACATTTTGGCATCACCTACTGTCGCAGTTAAAGGCAAGGTAACCGGATCGATAATCATTCCGCTTTCCGCACGCTTTACTCTACGAACCTTAGCAGCTTGTTGCTCGATGGTCATGTTTTTATGAAGCACTCCGATTCCGCCTTCTTGTGCCATTGCGATTGCCATTGCACTTTCGGTAACGGTATCCATCGCAGCTGAAACAATAGGAACATTCAGTGAAATATTTCTCGATATCTTCGATTGGATGTTGACTTCGCGCGGTAAAACTTCGGAATAATTTGGGATAAGCAGTACGTCGTCGTAAGTAAGACCTTCGCCGACTATTTTAGTTGTGTGTGCTTTCATGCAATTTGTAGTTGTAGTTAAATTGCGTGCAAATATACGTAAAAGTTGGAAGTTAGAAGTTAGAAGTTGGAAGTTTTTTCCAACGTAATAATAACCTTTATTTTAAAACATAAAAAAGTTCCTAAATCCATTTAAAATTAGTAACTTAGTATACAAACTTAATTCTTTTTATGACCGATTCAAAAACAACCATTTCAGGTCTTTCTGATGAAGAAGTAATTCAATCCAGAAAGCAACACGGAACCAATTCGCTTCAACATCAAGAAAAAAATCAGTTTTTAGCTTCTTTGCTCGACATTGTAAAAGAACCTATGTTTTTACTTTTAGCAGCAGCCGCTAGTATCTATTTCATAACTGGTGATTACGGAGATGGAATTTTTATGTCGCTAGCTATTATTTTGGTGACTTCAATATCATTGTTTCAGGAATCGAAAAGTCGCAATGCTATTGATGCGCTCAAAAAATTATCGCAACCCAAAAGCAAAGTCATTCGAAATGGCAAAATTGAAAATATCCCAAGTGAAGAAATTGTATTGGGCGATTACTTGCAATTGGAAGAAGGTCATTTTATTCCCGCCGATGGCAGCATATTGCAATCGAATGATTTTTCGGTTAACGAATCCATTTTAACTGGCGAATCTTTATCAGTTTTTAAAAATGAAACCTCCGAAAACAAGCAAGTATTTCAAGGAACTATTGTTGCGACCGGATTGGCCATTTGCGAAGTAACAGCAATTGGAAATCAAACCAATCTCGGAAAAATAGGTAAAAGTCTAAATGAAATTGTGGAGGAAAAAACACCATTACAAATTCAGATTACCAATTTCGTAAAGAAAATGTCCATCATTGGATTGGTAATTTTCGGCATTGTTTGGGCGATTAATTTCTACAATTCGAGAATGGTTTTAGATAGTTTACTCAAAGCGTTGACTATAGCGATGAGTGTCATTCCAGAAGAAATTCCTGTAGCTTTTACAACCTTTATGGCGCTTGGTGCCTGGCGTTTAATGAAAATGGGGATTGTAACTAAGCAAACTAAAACGGTTGAAACACTCGGAAGTGCCACTGTTATTTGCACCGATAAAACAGGAACAATTACCCAAAACAAAATGAGTTTGGTGCAATTGTATCTTTTTAAATCGGATGCATTTATTGATACTAAAGAAAAACTAAATCCAGAAGCCGAAGAAGTTTTAAGCGATGCTATGTGGTCAAGCGAACCGATTCCGTTTGATGCTATGGAAATAGCCATACATGAAGCATATGCTCAATTAGAATCGGTTGATGAACGACCTCAATTTAAATTGATTCACGAATATCCATTAAGCGGAAAACCGCCAATGATGACTCATGTATTCGAAAATTCGAAAGGAAAAAGAATCATAGCTGCCAAAGGAGCGCCCGAAGCGTTAATCGAAGTTAGTCATTTATCTGAAGAAGAAAAAAAACAAATTCTAGCCGCTATGGATACCATAACCAATGAAGGTTATCGTGTTTTGGGAGTTGGTGTCACCGAATTTCATGGTACAGATTATCCGAAAACGCAGCAAGAATATACCTTTCAATTTAAGGGATTAGTAGCATTTTACGATCCTCCGAAAGAGAACATTCAAGACGTTTTTGAAACCTTTTACAAAGCAGGAATACAAGTAAAAATAGTTACCGGAGATAATGCAGCCACCACGGCAACTATTGCCAAGCAAGTTGGTTTTAAAGATGCCGACAAAACGTTGAATGGTGACGAATTGATGGCAATGGACGCTGCCACTTTGAAAAAGAAAGTCATGGAAACGGCAATTTTTACCCGAATGTTTCCCGAAGCCAAACTCAAAATCATCGAAGCATTGAAAAGCAATAACCAAATTGTGGCGATGACGGGCGATGGTGTTAACGACGGTCCCGCTTTGAAATCGGCTCATATCGGAATTGCCATGGGAAAGAAAGGAACTGAAATTGCCAAAGAAGCGGCGAACCTCATCTTGATTGACGATGATTTTTCGAAAATGACTGATGCTATTGCTATGGGAAGAAAAATATACGTCAACTTAAAAAAAGCCATACAGTATATTATTTCTATTCACATTCCGATTATACTGATAGTAATTATTCCGTTGGCTTTGGGTTGGATGTATCCGAACATTTTCACTCCGGTTCACATTATATTTTTGGAAATTATTATGGGACCTACTTGCTCTATTATATACGAAAACGAACCGATGGAACGGAATTTAATGCTACTGAAGCCAAGACCGTTGACTACTACTTTTTTTAATTTAAAAGAAATTACGATCAGTATCATTCAGGGATTGGTAATTACACTAGGATTATTATTTGTGTACCGTTATTGTGTCGCTATTGGCTGTTCTCTAAATGAAACACGAACACAGATTTTTTTAACTTTAGTGGCGTCGAATGTATTTCTTACGTTGGTCAATCGCTCATTTTACTATTCGGTTTTTACGACGATGCGCTATAAAAACAATTTGGTGTTGCTGATTATCGGAATTACATTATTGATGACTTCACTCCTATTGTTTGTACCTATTTTCTCGAAATTCTTTTTGTTTGAAAGCGTTACTTTTATGCAGATTGGTTTTAGTTTTTTAGTCGGATTTGTTTCGGTGCTGTGGATTGAGATTTATAAATTGTTCAAAAGAAGAAAGCAGTAATTACTATTATTCTAGCCCAGATATTAATGGAAATCCTTTTTTGCCGGTGTTCGGCAGAAAAGATTGGAATGGATAGCTGGATTGGCTTCTAAAAATAGAAAGATTCTGAAACGAGTTCAGAACTAGTGAAACTCGCCAAACAAACGCGAAGCTACGTTGTAAGCACTTTCAAAACTCATCGGACTGGTACCTGTATCTTCTTTAACGGTAGTAAAATACGACAGCATTTTTTCGGTGGGCATATTACCCGTTAAATCGTCTTTCGCCATTGGGCAACCACCAAAACCTTGAATGGCACCATCGTATCTTCGGCAACCTGCTTTGTAGGCAGCATCAATTTTTTCGTGCCATTTATCGTATAGGGTATGAAGATGTGCACCGAACTCGATGTTGGGGTATTTCGGAATTAAATTCGAAAATAAATAATGAATCACTTCAGGTGTAGAGCTACCAATTGTATCGGATAATGATATAATTTTGACTCCCATATTCGCTAATTTTTCGGTCCACTCTCCTACAATGTCTACATTCCATGGATCGCCATACGGATTTCCGAAACCCATTGAAATGTAAGTTACGACCTCTTTATTGGTTGTATTCGCAATATCGAGAATTTCTTGTAAAGTCACCAAACTTTCGGCGATGGTTTTGTGCGTATTTCGCATTTGAAAGTTTTCGGAAATAGAAAAAGGAAAACCCAAATAGTTGATTTCTTTGTATTGCGATGCACTTTGTGCACCTTGTGTATTGGCGATAATCGCTAGCAATTTACTGGTAGTTTGTGACAAATCTAATTGTGCCAAAACTTCGGCAGTATCTTGCATTTGTGGGATGGCTTTTGGGGAAACAAAACTTCCGAAATCGATGGTATCAAAACCAACTCGAAGTAGTGACTGAATGTAATCTACTTTTCGTTTTGTGGGAATAAACGTTTTAATGCCTTGCATGGCATCACGTGGACATTCGATGATTTTGATTTTCTCTTTCAAGTTACTGTGTTGCTTAGAAACTGAGCTGCTGAGTGACTGAGTTTATGAATGGCTAAGTTAGGAAGATTTTTTTAAAATTTCCTTATTGATTTCCTTTACGAGTTTTGGTCCTTCGTAGATGAAACCGGTGTACAATTGAATTAAACTGGCTCCGGCTTCTAATTTCTCGATAGCATCTTGAGCAGAATGGATTCCGCCTACTCCAATGATTGGAAACGATTTATTGCTTTTTTCAGATAGGAATCTTATAACTTCTGTTGAGCGTTTGGTTAACGGTTTCCCGGATAAACCTCCCATTTCAGTTTTGTTTTCGGATAGCAAACCTTCACGGGAAATGGTTGTGTTGGTGGCGATAACGCCTGCAATTTTAGTTTCGTTTATGATGTCGATAATGTCTAGTAATTGCTCATCGGTTAAATCGGGAGCTATTTTTAGGAGGATAGGCTTTGGATTTGGCTTAGCGGAATTTTTATTTTGCAAGGTTTGAAGCAATTCTGTTAACGGTTTTTTATCTTGCAGTTCCCGAAGATTGGGCGTGTTTGGTGAACTTACATTCACCACAAAATAATCGACATAATCGAAAAGTGCTTCGAAGCAGATTTCGTAATCTTGAGTCGCACTTTCATTGGGAGTGAGTTTGTTCTTTCCGATGTTGCCACCGATTAAAACGTTTTTGTTTTTTTTCAATCGTTCAACTGCTTCCTGAACGCCACCGTTATTGAATCCCATTCGGTTGATGATAGCTGAATCTTCCTTGAGACGGAACAATCGTTTTTTTGGGTTACCTTCCTGACCGATTGGTGTTAGTGTACCGATTTCTATAAATCCGAATCCGAAATTGGATAACTCTTGGAACAACTTAGCATCTTTGTCAAAACCAGCTGCGAGTCCGACTGGATTTTTAAATTTTAATCCGAATACTTCTCTTTCCAATCGCTTGTCATTGATTAAATAAAGTGATTTAAAAAGCCAAGTAAAACCTGGAATTTTAGATATGAAACGAATCAATGAAAAGGTAAAATAGTGGACTTCTTCGGGGTCAAACC
>CALPIE020000069.1 GCA_943323545.2 Bifidobacterium breve
AACGGAATTGAGTTACGGGGAAAAACATTGGGAATCATTGGTTTTGGGCGTATTGGTCAAGCCGTTGCTAAAATGGCGCTTGGTCTTGGAATGAAAGTAATTGCTGCCGATAAATTTGTGAGTAATGCCGAAATTAGAGTCGATTTTTATACTGGTCAATTTATAAATGTAGATATTATTACCGAACCTTTAGAAGATGTTTTCAAACATGCTGATTTTATCACATTACATGTTCCTGCCCAAGAAGGATACGTAATTGGAAAAGAAGAATTAGCACAATTAAAAGACAATGTCGGAATCGTAAATTGTGCACGTGGTGGTGTAATTGACGAGGTAGCATTAATCGAAGCTTTAGAAAACAACAAGGTTTTATTTGCAGGTTTGGATGTTTTTGAAAATGAACCAAATCCAGAAATTCAGATTTTAATGCACCCTAGAATTTCGTTAACGCCACATATTGGCGCCGCGACATTAGAAGCCCAAGACCGAATTGGAACTGAACTTGCTGAACAAATTATCAGCTTATTGAAGTCGGAAAAATAGAAATACCTCAAACCATCACTTTTAATTGATGGTTTTTTTTATGTTAAAAAAATCAACTTATTTATTGTAAATTATTGATTTTTAGTACTTTTATCACAAATACTAATATCATGAAAAAATTGTTTTTTATTGGATTATTTTTAACCCTTTTGATTGGCTGTTCAACATCAAATAAAGGAAACATAAGTAATCCTAAAACAATAAACACTAAAGAATCTGACACCATAAAAATTGCAAATGAGGAATTAGAATATGAAGTAATAATTATAGAACCAGGATTTAACTCTTGGCTAGCCAGTACTGCAAGACCAAGAGGATATTATTCTGAAAATTATTTAGAAGCACGAAATAAATTGTTTGTTCAAGAGTGGAATAGCAGGGTTATGCAACCGCAACTTTATAATCCTAGTTTGTATGAAATACAAATCAATTATGACCGATATATACATTATGGTTATGAGGTAAATTATTTAATTTATAATTATTTCATTTTTTTTCAACTCAACTATAAACAACAATTAGTCCCAGGATTTTCTCCAAGACCATAATTTGATTAAATTTGCACAACTAATTTATTTATGTCAAATTTTAAAAAGCGCTGGAATATTAGTTCTAATTGGCAAATAGTTGTCATAATAATAGTATTTGCAATTACAGGATCTAGTGCAGCTTATTTATCTAAACCTATTTTATCCTTTTTTGGAATTGAAAAAAATAACACTTCCGCATTTTTGTATTATCCTCTTTATATTGTGTTGATTTTTCCAGTTTATCAATTTCTTTTGGTAGGTTTCGGATTTCTATTTGGACAACATACTTTCTTTTGGGCATTTGAAAAGAAAATGCTTCGAAGTATGAAATTGGGATTTATTGTTGATTGGTTTGAAGATAAGACTTCATAGACTACTTAGATTTTTAGACTTCGTAAACTACTTAGATTTCTTATATTTTTGAACAGTCTAAATTATCTAACAATCTAAGTAGTCTAACTAGTCTGGTTTGCGTGAGGGATGGAGGCTATGTTTGAGCTCTCCCGATGCATCGGGAAGCGAGTGCCGAGAGCCCGGCCCCGATGGATAAAAACAAGTTTTTTTTAAACGTAGTTTTTACCAATCGGGGGCACGCCCATTTTATTCTTGCTTTACTAAATTAAAGAAATCGTTTCTATTTTCTTTCTCATTAAAAATTCCACCATATTGAATGGTTGATGTAAAACTCGACTCGTCTTTGATACCCCGACTTGAAACACAAAGGTGCTTGGCTTCCATAACAACAATTACATTATCGGTTTCGAGCACCGATTTTAATTCGTTGAAAATTTGCATTATTAAACGTTCTTGAACCTGAGGACGACGAGAAAAATAATCTACAATTCGGTTTAATTTCGATAATCCGATTACTTTTCCGCTCGAAACATAACCAATATGTGCTTTGCCAATAATCGGTAAAAAGTGGTGCTCGCAAGTAGAATTGAAACTGATGTTGGCTTCAACCAACATCTTATCATAGTGATAACTATTTTCAAAAACAGATATTTTTGGCTTGTTTTGTGGATTTAAACCTGAGAAAATTTCTTTTATAAACATTTTAGCTACACGATGAGGCGTCCCTTTTAGACTATCATCAGTCATATCTAAGCCCATTTCTTCCATAATACTATGAAAATGAGTTTCGATAGATTTCATTTTTTGATCATCCGATTTTTCAAATGCATCAGAACGCATTGGAGTGTCTGCTGATGTCATTTGGTGGTTATCACCAATTATTTCATATAACTCTATATCTGTTAATAAACCCATATTAATTTTGATTTTTATTTTTGTTTAACAAAAGTACGATTATATTAAACAAAAAAAACATTTTAACTTTATTTTATAGAATAAAATGATAAAATAAATCAATGTTGGTTTTTCAATAAAAAACTTTGTTACTTTTATGGAAAATAAAAGCATGATCACTGCCAAAAATATTCACAAATATTATGACAATCTACAAGTTTTAAAAGGGGTAGATTTACAAATTAAAAAGGGGGAAATAGTTTCGATAGTTGGAGCTTCTGGTGCAGGAAAAACAACACTTTTACAAATACTTGGCACCTTAGATAAGCCAACAATTGAAAATGACACCTCCATAATAATAAACAAAGAAGAAGTGTTGAAAATGAATGATAAAAACCTTTCTAAATTTAGAAATACCCATTTGGGTTTTATTTTTCAGTTTCATCAATTATTACCTGAATTCACTGCCTTAGAAAATGTATGTATTCCTGCTTTCATCGCAGGAAAAGAAAAAGCCGAAACTGAAATAGAAGCCAAAAAATTGTTAGATTATTTAGGTTTATCAGAAAGAACACATCATAAACCAGCTGAACTTTCTGGTGGTGAACAACAAAGAGTAGCGGTTGCGAGAGCTTTAATTAACAATCCAGATGTTATTTTTGCTGATGAACCTTCGGGAAATTTAGACACGACTTCTGCCGAAAATTTACATCAATTGTTTTTTAAATTACGTGACGAATTTGGGCAAACTTTTGTAATTGTTACCCATAATGAAGAATTGGCAAATATGGCCGATAGAAAATTGGTGATGGTTGACGGATTAATAGCAAATTAAATCAATATGGTTCTAATCATTCTATCTTGGATTTACATTTTTTTTACCACCATAAATTTGGGATTTATCACCAATAAATTTTTGGTATTAAAGAATTCCAATTTTGTGATTACTACAATTCTAGGATTATTTACAACTACAATGTTAGCCAGTATTTGGGCTGTTTTTGGCAGAATAAATATTGAATTTCATTTGTTTTTACTTTTGATAAATCTTTTTGTTTTTATAAAATACAAATCGGATGTTCTAAAAATATATAGCGATTTTAAAAGCCAATTTAAAAGATTAGAGTTAATTTTAAAAGCATATTTAATTATTATTACTTTTCTAATTGTGGCACAATGTGCTTCGATTCCATATGTCATCGACAACGAATCATATTATATACAAACCATAAAATGGCTCAATGAATATGGATTTGTTAGAGGTTTGGTGAATTTGCATTTTTTCCTCGGTCAATTAAGTGGTTGGCATGTAACCCAAAGTGCCTTTAATTTTTCTTTTCTTTATAAAAATTTTAATGATTTAAGCGGATTTTGTTTACTTCTCGGAAATATTTTTGCTATAGAAAAACTGAGTGCATACTTTAAAAATAATAATAAATTCTTTTTGATTATTGGTTTGCTTCCTTTTGTAAACTTGTTATTTTTTCAATTCATAAGTGCGCCATCTCCTGATATTCCTGTTTATATTTTCACATTTGTATTGTTTTTCTATTTTTTAACCAACTACAAATCAATATCAGTTGAAAATTTTAATTTAATAGTACTGTTGGTATTATTTCTACTTTACATCAAAAATACTACGCTTGTTTTTGTATTAATCCCGATTATTTTATTTAAACTAAACTATAAAATACTAGTAAAACATAGTTTAAAACCGATACTATTAGCTGGATTTGTGTTGTCTTTGTTCATATTAAAAAACATGATAATCTGTGGATCTCCTGTTTTTCCATACAAATTATTTGAATTTACTTCTTTAGAATATGCTATTCCAGATCAAATGGAACATTTTTATTATAATGAACTTAAACTATATGGCTATTTTGTTGAAGCAGAACAATACAAATCAATGTCAGGATTTGATTTATTTCTACAATGGCTTTCGCTACCAAAATTAAATGGATTGTTTAATAAATCAATAATATTATTAATTCTAATAAGTCCGTTTTTTATCTATAAATTTTTCAATAAAAAAGCCATTTGGATATTATATATTCTTATGATTTTACAACTATTGCTGTTATTTAAAACATCTCCTCAATTTCGGTTTTTTATCAATTATGTAATTTTCTTTACCCTTTTTATTTTCACCTGTGTTTTTTATCAAAAGAAAATAGTGTTATTCTTTTTGTATTTATCATTAATTCCTACACTTTTAATTTTGTTTTTACCTATTGATTTGAATAATTTTTCGAATTATAAATTCATGCAAAGTGTTAGTAATTTTTCATTCAGAAATACTATATATCCTTATAAAAATACCAAATCAGACAGGTCATTTGAAACCATAATTGATGGCAATTTAAAATACCATTCTCCTTTAAATAACGACTTCTTTTGGGGTAGTGGCAATGGCGATTTACCTTGTGTAAATAAAGTACAAATTGCCTATTTTAAAAAATATTTTTACATCGTACCTCAAATGCGAACCAATAATATGAAAGACGGATTTTACCCAAAAAAAGTAAATCCAAATGAACCATAATGAACTTCAATCATTTTTAGATGAAAAAGTAGCATTGTACAATAATTCCAATTTCATCGAAAGCGATCCCATTCAAATTCCACATCAATTTTCAATTAAAGAAGATATCGAAATTTCCGGATTTCTGACTGCAATTATCTCATGGGGAAATCGAAAAATGATTATTTCCAATGCCAACAAAATGATGGATTTAATGGGAAATTCTCCTTTTGATTTTGTCATGAACCACCAAGACTATCATTTAGAAAAACTCGAAAATTTTGTTCATCGTACATTTAACAGCGTTGATTTTGTTGCATTTGTAAAAGGATTGCAACACGTTTACAACAATAAAAATGGTTTGGAAGCTTTGTTTGCCAAACATCAAGAACCTAATTCGATGCAAAAAAGCATATCTGAATTCAAAAAAGTATTTTTCGAAATCGAACATCAAAATCGATCACAAAAACACCTTTCCGATCCTTTGAACAATTCGGCTGCCAAACGCATCAACATGTTTTTGCGATGGATGGTTCGAAACGATAACAATGGCGTTGATTTTGGAATTTGGAAAACCATTCCAACATCAGCTCTTTCTTGTCCACTTGATGTGCATTCAGGAAATGTAGCTCGTAAATTAGGCATTTTAACACGGAAACAAAATGACGGAAAAGCCCTTTTCGAACTCGATACAAACCTCAGATTATTCGATAAAAACGATCCAGTGAAATACGATTTTGCTTTATTTGGATTGGGCGTTTTTGAGAGATTTTAATGTTGCCATGAATGCACGAATTAATTATATAAATTTGTGCATTCATGTCCAAAAGAAAGTAAATCTATTAAACTATGTCAAATAAAAAAATACGCATTTGCTTTAAAAGTTATTATAGTATTGAATTCAAAAATTAAAGAAAATTATCTATTTTTGTTACCCGTGACCTTTAGGTCGAACTGTATGCACCCGAGCGAAGCGAACGGAGCGTAGCTAATAAAAACCAAAACACAACAAAATAACATGCTTATCATTGGAATTGCTGGCGGAACTGGCTCTGGAAAAACAACTGTAGTTCACCAAATTATGAATGAATTACCAGAAACCGAAGTCGGAATAATTTCTCAAGATTCATATTACAAACAGAATATCGGAATGAGTTACGAAGAACGAAGTAACATCAACTTTGACCATCCAAGAGCAATTGATTTCGAACTTCTTGTAGAACATTTAAATGATTTGAAAGCAGGTAAAACAATCGACCAACCTGTTTATTCGTTTGTGACTCACAACAGAACAGACGATTCTATTTCAACACATCCCAGAAAAGTAATGATTGTAGAGGGCATTTTAATTCTAGCAAATCCCGAACTTCGTGATTTATTCGATATCAAAATTTTTGTTCACGCCGATTCAGACGAACGGCTTATTCGAAGATTAAAACGTGATATAGCAGAACGTGGTCGCGATATGGAAGAAGTGCTAAATCGTTACCAAACCACATTAAAACCAATGCACCAACAATTTATTGAACCAACAAAAGCATATGCCGATATTATCATTCCAAATGATAAGTACAATACTGTTGCTATTGATGTTGTTCGTGCCGTAATCAATCAAAAACTGACTTAATATAGTATATGAGAAACTGGTACAATAACTTAATTACTAATTATCCTTTTCTGAAATTCATTGGAAATCGATATGTTATTGTATTTGTTTTTTTTATCATATGGATGCTTTTTTTAGACAATACTTCTTACTTAGAACAACGAATCTTAAACAATCAAATTGATGAACTAGAAGATAATAAAACCTATTATCAAAATGAAATCAAAAAGGACAATAAAAGCATTAAAAACCTTAAAAATCGTGGTCAAACTGAACGCTATGCACGTGAAAAATATTATATGAAACGCGATAGTGAAGACATTTACATTATAGAATATGAAGAAGACGAAATTCGTAAAAAAGATTCGATTGCGAAGTTACAGTAGCACTACTTTTGCGTATTTTTACAACAGTTGTCCTGCTTTACATTTCAATCTTTTTATTGCGAGCTTGCTTCGCATCTCACAATAAAAAGGATTTACATTTCAATCAGGGCTAAATAATAAACTATCGAATTCTCAGAAAAAATCATTCGTGACCCGAGACCAAAGGTCGAACTGACAAAGTAATTCGTGGCTAATAAAAAACAACCGTGGCGAACAAAAAATTATTTCAAGATTTCGAACCCGTTTCTTCCAAACAATGGAAGCAACAAATTCAATACGAACTCAAAGGCGCCGATTATAACGAAACACTCGTTTGGGAAAGTCCAGAAGGCATTAAAGTAAAACCGTTTTACCACAGCGACGAATCAGAGTATAAGTATCCGATTAACACTCCGACAAACGCCTTTGCCATCGTACAAAACATCTTTGTGCACGATGTGAAATTGTCGAATCAAAGAGCGTTAGACGCCTTGCAACGTGGCGCAGAAAGCATACGTTTTACTATTGAAAATGAAACCATTTCTATAATTGATTTGATGCACAACCTTCCTTTAGAAAAACTAACCTATTACTTTCATTTGCCTTTTCTATCAACAGATTATGTGGCAAAACTCCATGCTTTTGCCGATTCAAACAAAGCGCATTGTATCGTCCAAATCGATCCAATCGGTCAACTGTGCAAAGACGGAAACTGGTTTGAAAACCTAGATAAAGATTTTGAAAAATTAAACATAATCGCGAAGAATTCCCCTCCTCTGGAGAGCCTGTCCCGTTCTGACGGGAGGTGCCCAAAGGGCGGGGTGGCACCATTCCTTAACATAAATTCCAGCACATACCAAAACGCCGGAGCCAATAAAGTGCAAGAATTGGCATATACGTTAGCACATATCAACGAATATTTCAACCGAATTCCATCTATAAACCAACCCATAACTATCGAAGTCTCCGTTGGCACGAATTACTTTTTTGAAATTGCCAAACTGCGTGCCCTGCGTTTGTTGTTTTCGACTTTAGCCAAGGAATACCATCACCATTTCGATTGTCATATTGTGGTAACCCCAACCAAACGCAACAAAACGATTTACGATTACAACGTGAACATGTTGCGTACCACAACCGAATGTATGAGTGCTATTTTAGGAAATGCCAATGCGATTGCCAATTTACCCTACGACAATTTATACCACAAAGACAATAAATTTGGTGACCGAATTGCACGAAATCAATTATTGGTTTTAAAACATGAAAGCTATTTTGACAAAGTCAATAATCCGGCAGACGGAGCCTATTACATCGAAAACCTCACCGAACAACTAGCCGAAAAAGCTTTATTGCTATTTAAGGAAATCGAAGAAAAAGGTGGTTTCATTACCCAATTAATCGAAGGAACTATCCAAAAGAAAATTCAAGAAAGTGCCCAAAAAGAACAGGAGTTATTCGACTCCGGAAAAGAAGTGTTGTTGGGAACAAATAAATATCCGAACAAAAATGACCGCATGAAAGGCGATTTGGAATTGTACCCGTTCGCAAAACAAAATCCGCGTAAAACATTGATTACGCCAATTATTGAAAAACGATTGGCAGAGAAGTTAGAACAAGAGCGACTATTACAAGAATAACAAACTCAGTCACTCAGCAACTCAGTTACTCAGCAACTTAAAAATGAGAAAAAACATCCAACATATAAAATTAGAAGTACGAAGTACAAAGTTTGACGTGAATTCCAACTCAACCGACAACCGACAACCGACAACCGACAACTTCCTCACTGCAGAGAACATCGAACTAAAACCTACCTATTCTAAACAAGATATAGCAAGTTTAGAACATCTCGATTTCGCAGCCGGTTTCGCACCCAACCTTCGCGGCCCATACGCCACCATGTATGTTCGTCGCCCATGGACAATTCGTCAATACGCCGGATTTTCAACAGCAGAAGACAGCAACGCTTTTTACAGAAGAAACTTAGCAGCAGGTCAAAAAGGACTTTCGGTAGCTTTCGATTTGGCAACACACCGCGGTTACGATTCCGATCACGAACGCGTTTTTGGTGATGTTGGAAAAGCGGGAGTAGCGATTGACTCGGTGGAAGATATGAAAATATTATTCGACCAAATTCCACTTGGAGAAATGTCGGTATCCATGACGATGAACGGTGCCGTATTGCCCATTTTGGCTTTTTATATCGTCGCAGCGGAAGAACAAGGCGTGCCTCCCGAATTGCTTTCGGGAACGATACAAAACGATATTTTAAAGGAGTTTATGGTACGGAATACCTACATCTACCCTCCTACGCCATCGATGAAAATCATTGCCGATATCTTTGAATATACAAGCAAAAAAATGCCGAAGTTCAACTCGATTTCGATATCGGGCTACCACATGCAGGAAGCCGGAGCTACTGCCGATATTGAACTCGCCTATACTTTAGCAGACGGATTGGAATACATACGAACAGGCCTAGCAACCGGAATGAACATCGATGAATTCGCGCCACGCCTCTCCTTCTTCTGGGCAATTGGCATGAACCATTTTATGGAAATCGCCAAGATGCGTGCTGCCCGAATGTTGTGGGCGAAATTGCTGAAACAGTTTAACCCTAAAGACGAAAAATCATTGGCCTTGCGGACACATTGTCAAACCTCGGGGTGGAGTCTAACCGAACAAGATCCGTTTAATAATGTAGCGCGAACCGTTATCGAAGCGGCGGCAGCTGCCTTTGGCGGAACGCAATCATTACACACAAACGCCCTCGACGAAGCCATTGCATTACCCACCGATTTCTCGGCACGAATTGCCAGAAACACGCAAATCTATTTACAGGAAGAAACCAAAATATGCAAAACAGTCGATCCTTGGGCGGGAAGTTATTATGTAGAAAGTTTAACGAATGAAATTGCCCAAAACGCCTGGAAGCTAATTGAAGAAGTAGAAGAATTAGGCGGAATGACAAAAGCCATCGAAGCCGGAATTCCGAAATTGCGTATAGAAGAAGCCGCTGCTCGTAAGCAGGCACGTATTGACAGCAGTCAGGATATTATTGTGGGTGTTAACAAATACCGATTAGACAAAGAAGATCCGTTACAGATTTTGGATGTTGATAACGAAATGGTGCGCAAGCAACAAATTGAACGATTGAAGCAAATTAAAGCATCCCGCGATAATGAAAAAGTGAAGGTGTGTTTGCAAAAATTAACCGATTGTGCTAAAAACGGTAACGATAACTTATTATCTTTGGCTGTAGAAGCTGCCCGAAACCGAGCCACATTAGGTGAAATTAGTGATGCCCTCGAACTGGTTTTTGGCAGGTACAAAGCACAAATTAGATCTTTCAGCGGCGTGTATAGTAAAGAAATAAAAAACGACGAAAGCTTTGAAAAAGCAAAACAACTGGCCGATGCCTTCGCTAAAAAAGAAGGACGTCGCCCACGGATTATGATTGCCAAAATGGGGCAAGACGGTCACGATCGTGGTGCCAAAGTGGTCGCAACGGGTTATGCCGATTTGGGTTTTGATGTCGATATTGGTCCGTTATTTCAAACGCCTGCAGAAGCCGCCAAACAAGCGGTTGAAAACGACGTACACATTTTAGGCGTTTCGTCGTTGGCAGCCGGACACAAAACACTAGTCCCACAAGTGATTGAAGAATTAAAAAAATACGGCCGTCAAGATATTATGGTGATTGTAGGAGGCGTAATTCCGCAACAGGATTACCAGTTTTTATTTGATGCAGGCGCGGTTGCTGTTTTTGGTCCGGGGACTAAGATTAGTGAAGCGGCTATTAGTATTTTGCAGGTTTTGTTGGAAGATTAACTAAACCTGTCAGGTTTACAAATCATCACTAATCTAAAAACACCCTTTCTCCTATTTTTACACCTATTTGTTCGATACCGCTCTTAAAATCTTACAACTTTAACGCAAAATTATATAACAACTACTCTCTAAAACAGCAGCACCTTTGTCTTTTAACATTAAAACAAAAAAGATGAAAAGTATTACCTGTTCCACCAAACCCTTTTTGCTTATTTTAACGCTGGCAATTACATTATTTTTAACTTCTTGCGCGAATAATGCTAAGCTTCCAGTATCGTCAGTAACTCCTGCAGCTGAAATTACGGCATCCAAAAAACAAGACCGAAATAACAACTATTTGATTGAAATATCGACCAAAAACATGGCGAGTGCCGACCGTTTGAGTCCGTCAATGAACAACTATAGCGTATGGTTGGTTACCGACAATGATGGTATTAAAAACTTAGGCAAATTGGATAATAAAAACAGTAAAAACGGAACTTTAAAAGCAACCACTCCGTTCAATGGTACCGAGATTTTTATCACTGCAGAAGCAAAAGGCGACAATACCTATCCGGCAGGTGTTGAAATTGCCCGAACATCATTTAAGAAATAAAGTAATGAAACCTGACAGGTTTTTATAACCTGTCAGGTTTACAGTGATAAAAGAACCCTAAACATGATTACCACCATAGTATAACAATGACAGTTAGTGTGCTTCCGCACAGAATTGTTGTTTTATTTTAACTTGGTGTTTTGGTTGTATTTATTTTACGGTTACTTCCCTAAAATAAAGCCGATAAACCCTTGTTATCCCATAATTTATTCGTAACTTCATAGTAGAAAAATAAGGCAGATTATAGCCGTTTTTAAACATTTAATAAAAGGCAAAATGAAAGCGAAAAAAAGAATTGGCATTTGGATGGATCATTCAACTGCGCATTTAATTGAATACAGTAGTGAAGCGTATCAGGTAAAAACCATCAACGCTGATATCAAAGGATTAGACAATCAGGAAGGGTTGCAACACAGTGAAAGTATCTTACATCACAAAGAAAATCAGCACATCAAGGCGTTTTACAAGGAACTAATTGATGTTATTAAAGAGTTTGAAGAGATTCTTATCTTTGGTCCGACTAATGCCAAAACCGAATTGTACAACCTGATCCGCGAAGAACACAAGTACGACCATCTGAAAATTGAAATCAAAACAACTACTAAAATGAGTTTTATGGAAGCCCATGATTTTATCGTAGATCATTTTAAAAACCTGCTCAATTATGAGAATCCGTTCAACAAATAAAAGGTCGTACGAAAAAAACAAACGCTCAAATCTATGAAAAAAAAAGGTGTCAGGTTGTTCGTTTCGTTGCTTTGGGTATTGGGTTTCGCGCTATTTTTAGCTTGTAACAATTCTAAGGCTGAAAAAAATAACGCTATCGTAAAAAAGACAAAGGTAAAAACGGATACAATAAAAAAACTTGAAATCACTGCTATTGACACCACCGACTACAAGGCGCT
>CALPIE020000070.1 GCA_943323545.2 Bifidobacterium breve
AATTTTTGCATCTTACAAAAATAGTGTCTAATAAACGAATTATCAAATTACCTAATTAACTTATTTTGGACGAAGTACTAAAAATAATCAATAACATTAAGGCAGGTAACATTAAACCTATCTATTTTCTTATGGGTGATGAACCCTACTATATTGATAAACTTACAGAATATATAGAAAATAATATACTTTCCGAAGACGAAAAAAGTTTTAATCAAATGGTAATTTATGGTAGAGATACTTCAATAGAAGAAGTCATTTCTTCAGCTAAACGTTATCCAATGATGTCTGAGAGACAAGTTGTTATTGTAAAAGAAGCCCAAGATTTATCTAAAACAATTGATTTATTAGAAAGTTATGTTGAAAACCCACAACCTACTACAGTTTTGGTCTTTGCTTATAAATACAAATCATTGGATAAAAGAAAAAAAATTGTAAAATTACTAGAAAAACAAGGTGTTGTTTTTGAAAGTAAAAAATTATATGATAATCAAGTTGGCGATTGGTTAAAGCGGGTTTTACAAGGAAAGAAATTGGCTATTGAACCTAAAGCAATTGCTATGTTTGTTGATTTTTTAGGAAACGATTTGAGTAAAATCGCTAATGAAATTAATAAATTAGCAATAATTCTACCTGAAGGAAGTATCATAACACCTAATATTATTGAAGAAAACATCGGATTCAGCAAAGACTTCAATCCGTTTGAATTGAGAAAAGCTATAGGAGAAAGAGATCAATTAAAAGCGTATCAAATAGCCAATTATTTTGCAGAAAATCAAAAAGAAAATCCGAATGTGTTGACCATCGGATTGGTGTTTGGTTTCTTTTCTCAATTGCTTCAATACCATGGATTAAAAGATAGAAATCCGAAAAATGTTGCAGTAGTTTTAAAAGTCAATCCATTTTTTGTTAAAGATTACGACATCGCTTTGAAAAATTACCCTATGAAAAAGGTAAGTAGCATTGTTGCTACATTGCGAGATATTGATGTAAAAAGCAAAGGAGTCGGAGCAAATGCATTGCCTCAAGGAGATTTGTTAAAAGTATAGTTGGTTAAAATTTTTAATAGATTTATTGATTTAATTCAAAATAATTACCAACTTAAATCGATATAAAAATTAGTATAAAAAGTCAGCAATATTAACGATATTTGCATCCTTAAAATAAAAAGTATAAATATGGGAATGAATAAAAACACAATTTTTGGCTATGCTACCTTAATAATGATAATCATGGGCTTAATTTTAATTGCATTAGGCGCTTTTCGTTACGATGAAACTGCAGGTTGGGGATTTGGTGCCACTGGCGTTGGTTTTTTAGCAAATGCCTGGGTATTTAGTTCTTTAAAAGGAAGAGTGTAATTTTATTTTGAATGATGAATTTTAAATTTTAAATGATTTTTAAGTTCGTCTTCAATACCAAAAATTAGCATTCAAAATTTATAATTTATAATTTAAAATAATTTCAAATGTCAGACGATAAGAAAGTAATTTTCTCAATGCAAAAATTGAGTAAATCATACCAAGGAAGTGATAAACAAGTATTAAAAAACATTTACTTAAGTTTCTTTTACGGAGCTAAAATTGGAATTCTCGGATTGAATGGTTCGGGAAAATCTTCGTTACTAAAAATTATTGCCGGTGTTGATAAAAACTACCAAGGTGATGTGGTTTTTCAACCTGGTTATACTGTTGGTTACCTTGAACAAGAACCACAATTAGACGATTCAAAAACGGTTATTGAAGTAGTTCGTGAGGGTGTTGCTGAGACTGTTGCAATTCTTGACGAATTCAATAAAATCAACGATATGTTTGGTTTGCCAGAAGTTTATGAAGATGCTGATAAAATGCAAAAACTCATGGATCGTCAGGCCGATTTGCAAGATAAAATTGATGCATCTGGTGCTTGGGAGTTAGATACCAAACTCGAAATTGCTATGGACGCCTTACGTACTCCAGAAAGCGATATGCCGATTAAAAATTTATCTGGAGGAGAACGTCGTCGTGTAGCGTTGTGTAGATTGTTATTACAACAACCAGACGTTCTATTGTTGGATGAGCCAACCAATCACTTGGATGCCGAAAGTGTACTTTGGTTAGAACAACATTTAGCGCAATACGCTGGGACAGTAATTGCCGTAACACACGACAGGTACTTTTTAGACAATGTTGCTGGTTGGATATTGGAATTGGATAGAGGAGAAGGTATTCCGTGGAAAGGTAATTATTCTTCTTGGCTTGATCAAAAATCAAAGCGTATGGAGCAAGAAGAAAAAGTAGCGTCCAAACGTAGAAAAACATTAGAAAGAGAGTTAGACTGGGTTCGTCAAGGTGCCAAAGGAAGACAAACCAAACAAAAAGCACGTTTGCAAAACTATGACAAACTCTTAAATGAAGACCAAAAAGAATTGGATGAAAAATTAGAAATTTACATACCAAACGGTCCGCGATTAGGTACAAATGTTATAGAAGCTAAAGGTGTAGCCAAAGCTTTTGGCGATAAATTATTGTATGACAATTTGAATTTTACTTTACCACAAGCTGGAATAGTTGGAATTATAGGTCCGAATGGCGCTGGTAAATCGACTATTTTCCGAATGATTATGGGTGAAGAAAAACCAGATGCTGGAACTTTCACAATTGGAGATACCGTAAAAATAGCTTACGTCGACCAATCGCATTCTAATATAGATGTGAACAAATCAATTTGGGAAAATTTTTGCGATGGTCAAGAATTAATCATGATGGGCGGACGCCAAGTAAATTCGAGAGCGTATCTTTCTCGTTTTAACTTTGGAGGAAGTGATCAGAATAAAAAAGTAGCAACACTCTCTGGAGGTGAACGAAACAGATTGCATTTAGCCATGACGCTAAAAGAAGAAGGGAATGTACTTTTATTAGATGAACCTACTAACGATTTGGATATTAACACGCTTCGTGCCTTAGAGGAAGGTTTAGAAAATTTTGCTGGATGCGCTGTAATTATTAGTCACGACAGGTGGTTTTTAGATCGTGTTTGTACACACATTTTAGCTTTTGAAGGCAATTCGCAAGTCTATGTTTTTGAAGGTGGTTTTTCTGAATATGAAGAAAATAAAAAGAAACGATTAGGTGATGTAAATCCGACTCGTATTAAGTATAAAAAATTAATTAGAAATTAATTATTGCTACAAAAAATCTAATTTTCCTAGTATTATAAAAATTCAAAGTTGAAATTATTTAAAAACATATCCTTTTTTTTAATTATTCTTTTTATACAGTTTGCCTTTTCTCAAGAAAGTAAAATTTCTAAAAAGCAAATTATAAAAAAGTTAAATGAATCTGGACTTGCTTTTTACGATTTTGAAGTTGAGAAATCTTTACAACTTGCAAAAAGTGCTTTAAATGATGCTCATAAAATAAATGACAATGTTTTAATGGCAAAAGCTTATAATATAATTGCCTTAAATTTTGTTGAGTTTTCAGATGTAAATAAAGCGATTGAATACTATAATAAGGCCTTGTATCATGCCAATTTGACTTCTAATGATTCCATTAAATGTTGGATAAATGATAATTTAGGAAGTTGCTATTCGTATAAAAAAAATGATTTCAATAAAGCTATTGAATATTTTAAAAAGGGAATCATATATTCGAAAAAGATAAATGATTCAATAGATATTACTTACAACCAACTCAATATTACAAGTGCCTATTTTGCTATAAAAGATTTTAAAAATGGCGTTAAATACCTTAAATTATGTGAAAATTATGTTACTAAAAAAGGGGAGTTAGAGGCAAAAATTTCATTAGCTACCTTATATGGTTCTTATTATAGTTCTTTAAATCTTGATGCTAAAGCTGAATTGTATTATAATGAGGCGGTTAAATTGGGAAAACAAAGTGATGCAGATCTTATAGATTCTAATCTTTGTGATGTATATGCCGACTTTTCTAATCACTATAAAAAGAAAAAAGATTTTAAAAATGCATTATATTATTTAGAATTAAATGAAGCATTACAAAAAAAGATATACAATGAAGAACGCGTAAAAAAAGTAAAAATTTCAGGAGGAGAAATTGAAATTGATGAATTTAAAAGACAAATCGATAAAATTGAAAGTGAAAAAAACAAGCAATTACTTGATTTAAAAGAATCGAAATTAATTGTTTTACTCTTTGTTGTCATTTTTTTAATATTAATGTTATTGATTTTTTCTCTTTATAAAAACAATAAATTTAGAGATAAATCCAACCTTGATTTAATAAATGCAAACAAAGAATTACAAATCGCCAAAGAGAAAGCAGACCTAGCCTCTCAATTAAAAACACAATTTGTTTCAACTATTAGTCATGAGCTTAGAACGCCATTATACGGAGTTGTAGGCATAACTGATATCATTTTAGAAGAACATAAAGAGTTAGCCAATAGTCCACATTTAAATTCTCTAAAATTTTCTGCCCGATATTTATTGTCACTTGTAAATGATTTACTTCAAATAAATAAGATTGAAGAAAACAAAATCAGTCTAGAAAGTATGATTTTTAATGTGACTGATGAAATCAAAACCATTATCGATTCATTAGAATTTATTGCCTTAAAAAATAACAATAAACTAATTACCGAAATTGATACCGATATTCCCGAATTTGTAATCGGCGACAAGTTACGCTTGTCTCAAATATTTATGAATTTAGTAAGTAATGCTTTAAAATTTACTAAAAATGGAGAAGTTCATATTATAGCAGAACTTGAAAAACTAGAAGGCACTAAAACCTATATAAAATTTCAAGTTAAAGACACTGGAGTAGGTATTGCCAAAGCAGATCAAGATAAAATTTTCGATAAGTTTGTTCAAATTGAGAGAAAAGAAGGTGATTACCAAGGAACTGGATTGGGATTGTCAATTGTTCAAAAATTAATTAAACTTTTCGGAAGTACCATTCGTCTTGAAAGTGAATTAAATCAAGGTACTAACTTCATTTTTACGCTTTGTTTTGAATCGGATGAAGTAAAAAGAATGGATATCATAAATAATATTGTGGTTGATTTATCAAACAATTACAATTATAGAATATTAGTAGTTGAAGATAATAAAATCAATCAGGTAGTTACCAAAAAAATATTAGAATCAAATAATTTTAAATGTACTATTGTAGATGATGGTTATGCTTCAATTAATTTATTGGAAAATGAAAAATTTGATATTGTTTTAATGGATATCAATATGCCAATTATCAACGGATTTGAAACTACTAAATTAATTAGAAATAAGGGTATAAAGATTCCGATAATTGCATTAACTGCTTTTGATAAACAAGAAATAACCGAACAAGCTTTGTCATCTGGTATGAATGATATTATTGTAAAACCATTCGAACAAGCCAAATTATTTCAAATTATTATGAACTTAGTAAGCATAAAAAAAGCTGATTAATACCAGCGTTTTTTATTTTTTTTAGATGCATCCGATTTTCTCGAATTCTTTTCTTTATTCTTATTTCTCAAATCGGGTTTAGCGTCTGGATTTATTACTTCTTCGGCATCACTATATGGATAAGGATGATCTTCAACCACTTTAATCTTCATTCGGATTAACTTCTCAATATCGGTCCAATAAGGTTTTTCATCTTTCGCACAAAACGAAATGGCCAATCCACTATTTCCTGCACGACCTGTTCTTCCAATTCGATGCACATAAGTTTCTGAAATGTTCGGTAAATCAAAATTGATTACATAGGGTAAACTTTCAATATCGATGCCACGTGCCGCAATATCTGTTGCCACTAAAACACCAATTTCCTTGTTTTTAAAAGCTTCTAAAACACGTTGACGAGCATTTTGTGATTTATCGCCATGAATGGCTTCAGCAAGAACACCATTTTTCTTTAAAGCTTTCACCACATTGTCGGCGCCGTGTTTGGTTCGTGTAAAAACCAAAACATTATTGATATTATCATTTCGAATGATGTGGTATAATAATTTTCGTTTGTCTTCTTTTCCAACAAAATACACTTTCTGATTTACCGTTTCTGCTGTGGAAGAAACAGGCGAAACCGAAACATATTTGGGTTTTGTCAAAAATGTATCCGCTAATTCTCGAATTGCCATTGGCATTGTTGCCGAAAATAATAACGTTTGTCTGTTTGTTGGTGTTAGTTTTACGATTTTTTTGACGTCGTTTATGAATCCCATATCCAACATTTGATCGGCTTCATCTAAAACCAAATGGTGCATGTGATCTAAATCGATATAACCTTGTTTGTGTAAATCTAATAACCGACCTGGAGTGGCAATTAAAATATCGATTCCTTTTTTTAATTGGTCGACTTGTGGTACTTGACTCACTCCACCAAAAATTACCATCGAACGAATGTTAGTATATTTTCCGTACGTGTTAAAACTCTCATCAATTTGAATGGCAAGTTCACGAGTTGGTGTAACCACTAATGTTCTGATTAATTTTCGCTTTGCGGATGAACCAACTATACGGTGTAAAGAATTAATAATCGGAATAGCAAAAGCTGCTGTTTTACCGGTTCCTGTTTGAGCACAACCTACCAAATCGGTTCCTTCTAAAATAATTGGAATCGCTTGTTGCTGAATAGGAGTGGGTGTTTCATAACCCTCTTCTTCTAAAGATTGCTGTATGTTTTTTAATAAATTTAAATCGTTGAATGTCATAAAATGTGTCTTCCTAAAATGGAACAAGGCGCAAAGATACAGTATTTTTATTAAGAGTACTTTTTCGAAAAAAACAACCACTTTTTATTATTAATCCAATAATTATTTTAAGTTTGTTAAAATAATGCTGTAAAAATAAGTATTTCCAATTAATCAAAAAGACATTCATTACCTTTTCAACTCTATATTAAATATTGCAGAGAATGAATATTTTTTTATCATAACGATATAAATAATTTTGAATAAAATCATATATAAACAAAAATGAACAAGCTAAAAACCAAAAATAAGTTTACTCAAAAAACGCAAGAAGAACCTATTAAACAAGGACAAAAAAGTACTTCATTTGTATGGAGAAGTTTAATTGCAATAGCTGTTTTAGGGATTTTTATTTATTCTAATTCATTTGATTGCGGATTCCAATTTGATGATAAAAGCAATATTCTTACCAATCAGGCAATAAGAAATCTATCCGATATTAAGGCAATTTGGAATTTTGATAGCTCCCGTTTTCTCGCTTATTATTCTTTTGCAGTTAATTATCACTATGGTGAATTAAATGTTTGGGGATATCACTTTTTAAATTTAATAATACACTTATTTAACTCATTTCTTGTTTTTTGGATAACCAGACTTTTATTTAAATCACCAGAATTGAAAAATAGACCAATTGCAATTCATGCATCAGCAATAGCATTGACTACTGGTTTATTATTTGTTTCACACCCTTTAGCTACAGGAGCAGTTACTTACATTGTACAGCGTTTGGCTTCATTAGTAGCACTTTTCTATTTTCTTTCGGTAGCGATGTATATTAAAGCAAGACTTTCAGATTCTAAAATTAAATATTGGTATTTTGCAGGCACATTTATAGCAGCTTTACTTGCTATGCATACAAAAGAAAATGCTTATACACTTCCGTTTGCACTATTTTTAATTGAACTTTATTTCTTTAACACAAAAAAAATAAATATTAATTTTAAAGACAAAAGGGTATTAGTATCCATTTTAGCATTTTTTGCATTTATTATTTTAGCCCTTTCTAATTTTTCTTTTAGTGTTTTTAATGCTTTGCCACCCACTAATAATAATACCTATACGATTACTTCGTTAAATTATTTTTTCACTCAGTTAAGTGTTATAGTTAAATACATTCAGTTATTGCTATTGCCAATAAATCAGAATTTGGATTATGATTTTCATATTGCTAACAGTTTATTTGAATTACCAACATTAATTAATGGTCTTATTCTTTTATCATTACTTATTCTTGCTATTTATTTATACAATAAGAATAAAATCTTTTCATTTGGTATTTTTTGGTTTTTCCTTACTTTATCGATAGAGTCTAGTTTTATTCCTATTACAGATGTTATATTTGAACATAGAACCTATATTCCTTCTTTCGGATTTTTTATTATTCTTTCTAGTGGAATATTTATTTTTCTTTGGGATAAATATAAAATCATAGCAACAGTAGTTATAATGTTGTTAATTGGAAGTAATACACTACTAGCTCATCAACGAAATAAAGTTTGGAAAGACGAAATCTCAATGTGGTCTGATGTGGTTTTAAAATCACCTAATAAAGTTCGTGGTTATTTAAATTTGGGATATGCATATGGAAATTTAAAAGAATGGGATCAAGCCATATTTAATTTTAATAAGGTTAATGAATTAGTTCCTAATTATCATGCATCAGCTTACTATAATTTGGGTATTGCCTATTGGGCAATTGAAGAAAAAGAAAAAGCCAAAGCCAACTATTCTACTGCCATTAAATTAGATTCTAATTATGTTGATGCCTATCAAGGTCGAGGTGTTTGTTATCATTATTTAAATGAGTATGATAATGCATTAGCTGATTACTCTAAAGCTATTTCCATTGCACCAAAACCTGATTTGTATTATAATCGCGGAATGATATACGCTTTTAAAAAGCAATGGGAAGCCGCTATTTCAGATTATACAATGGCAATTGCGAAAACGCCAGAGAATTCAAATTTATACTATAACAGAGCAATCGCTTATGGTAGTAATAATCAATGGGACAAAGCTATTGAAGATTTCACAATGACGTTAAAAATAGACCCTCAAAATAAAAATGCTTATTCGAATCGTCAGTTTGCCTATTCTAAAGTAAATGCCACAAATAAGTAAAAAAAAAGAATTATTATTTCAGCTTTTAACAATTCGTAACACAATCTTCTATATTCTTATCAGTTTTGGAAAATTGTATGGTAAAAACAAATTGAACTAGTGACAATAGTAAAACTATCAAACCTTGCCACTTTAAGAATTTTGCCGAGCCTAAGTAAGACTTTCCGTAAAATATTTCTATAACAAACTCTGGAATCGACCAGCAAATAAGTGCTGCTGAACCTGTAGTAAGAAAAATAACAAGTAATGCTTTTTTAATAATTTCCATTCTTTTTTGGCGATTCTTTTCACTTGATAATTCAGGCAATACTACTTGCATTACAGCACTAGAAAATACAAAAGCTATATTTGAAATAGTTAAACCAGCCGTCCAAAATCCATTTACGGTACTAGAATAATTGTGCTGAAAATAAAGAGAAGATCCATAGAATACAATTTGATATAGAAATCCTAACATGAAAAATTTAAATCCAATAGAATAAAGTTGCATTCGATTTATAAAGAAAACACCATTAAAAGAGTTGGTTATTCTTCTTGTTACTTTGTATCTTGTCCAAATATAGCCAATTAAATACCCTAAGCCATAAGCAAATAAAACTCCAATAAGCCCTAATCCCAAGTATAAAAATAGGACTACAACCAATAAACGAAAAACAGATTCAATAATTCTAACTTGACTTATTTGTGCATACTTTTTAAGTCCAGTTAAAATACTTTGATAAAAATATTGCATTCCATTTACCCAAATAAGAATTCCAGTAATGATAACCAAACTAAAAGAGGGAATATTAAAATAGGATGCCAACGTACACGAACCAAAAACAACAACTAAAGAAATGGCGAGTAATAAAATCATAACTTCACGCTGCACTGAAAAGTAAAAGGTGTTGAGTTCGTTACTTTTATTTTCAGCATTCAGATGAGCTACACGTTTTGTAATACCTGAAAATATTGACATATAAATCCAAGAAGCTAAAGAAAACATTGCCAACAAAGCACCTAATATACCATACGATTCTGGTCCGATTTTTCTTGCCACAAGAATATTAAATACGTAAGCAAGTACATTTGCTATGAGTGTTCCCGCTAAAATTAACGAAGTGTTTTTATATAAGCTCATACAAAAAAATTAGGATCAGGTATTTAAGTAATTGTAAACACCTTTTTGATATAGATATTTGTGGATAAATGTAAATATTTTTTTATTTGATTTAGAATTTAATAAGTCAAAACTTTCATTTTTCAAAAATAGTTTAAAGAATAAAATAAAAAATATTCGGAAAATACCAGGAAAGAAAAACAGCCAATCTAACATAAAAAGGCTCTTTTTTTAAATAGGAATTGTTTTTGAAATTTGGGAAATATTTTATAAGCTCTTCTCGTAAGGATAAGAAAACAGCCAGTTTGTTTTTCATTGTAGACGATTTCATCCTACGCATATTTGAAATTAAAAGATGCTTTATAAACAAAATTTCAAGTTCTGCATAACAACTTTCAAATTTACCTTGAAGTTTGTATGCTGTGCAAACGGATTTAATCACAATAAAAATATCAGTAATATTCTTTGTAGATGTATTTAAAGAATTATTTTGGATAACATAATTATAAAGTTGCTCTTTACTAAAAATTATTTTTTTGGCTTTCAAATACCATTTAAGGCTAGCATCAAAATCTTCGCCTAATTGTACATTTGAAAATAATAATTTTTGTTTATCACCGACAATAGCTCTTTTAATAATTTTAATCCAAACCGCATTCTCCGTTTGACAAATAATTTGAGGATGGGAATCAATGTTAACTACTTTCTCTACGATTTCATATTTACCAAACGAATAATTTTTTTCTAGAATACTTGGTTTTCGTTTGTAAACACGCTTATATGAAAAAATGAGCATGTCTGGTTCCTGAGATTTTAATATCTTATCAATGACAGCAAAATAATTCGAACTTACAAAATCATCACTGTCTACAAAACCTAAATATTGACCAGAGGCATTGTCTATTCCCAAATTTCTTGCATCACTTAGTCCCTCATTAACTTTTGTGAAAAACTTAATAATGCTCGGATACTGTGTAGCATATTGCTCAATTATTTGTTGTGAACCATCTGTAGACCCATCATTGATGATGATAATTTCATAGCCAATATAAGATTGATTTAAAATACTATCCAAACATTCGGACAATGTATTTTGTGAATTATATACTGGGATAATAAGACTTAATAAAATTTGGGGATGCATTATCAGTAATTATTTATTTTCTGTTTTTACGAATTAATGTCAATTGCTCGGCTATAAGTCCTAGAAAAAAGAAAATCAATGATGACAAAATTCCCAATACTGCCCCAACACTAACACCCTGACCTTTCATGATAATTGGAATACCCCAAACCATTGAAATAATAAAAATAAAAATTGAGATAGGTAAGAAAATTTTTAGTGGATTAAAAAGAAAAATAATATTTACGATTTCTTTTATTGTTTCAAATGCGGTTTGAATTCTTATGTTGCTTTCACCTTTTAATCTATCTTTAATGCTAATTGGTTCTTCCAAAACCAGATGTCGATTGCTTATAAATATTAATGTTATCACATCACTAAAAGGCATATTATTGGGTGTTAAGTACAAATACTGTTTGGCAAGTTCTGTTCTATAAATTTTCATTCCAGAATTGATATCATGAATAGGAACTTTGAGTAACAATTTTGCAGTAAACCGAATAATTGATTTACCAATGCTCTTCATTTTAGAAGCATCTTTAGTTCCTTTTCTCGAACCCACAATCATATCGGCATCTGATTCTTTTATACAACGAAAGAGATTTTCAACATCGTCTGCCTGATGTTGTCCATCAGCATCAATTGTAATAAGATACTCAGTATCACACGCTTCTATCCCGCTTTTTATTGCAGCACCATATCCTTTATTCAATTTGTGATGTACAATCTTTAATACATCAGATTGTTTAAACGATTCAAGTATTTCTTTGGTTTTGTCTTTAGATCCATCATTAGTGATGATAAGCTGCCAATTGTGTTTGCGCACAAATTCGATTAATTCGGGCAAAATGATTTTCAAATTTTCAGCTTCATTATAAGCCGGAATTACAATACTAAGTTCTGATTTGGTGTTCATCCTTTATGGTTAATGTGTAAATATAGG
>CALPIE020000071.1 GCA_943323545.2 Bifidobacterium breve
GACTACGATGCAATTGAATAAGTTTGTCGTACTCTTTTATTTGAGCCGCATCAAAATGCAATTTTTCGATGATAATCTTCCTGGGTTTTAATCTTCCTTCCGGTCCATGTCCGTGAGGCGGATGATGTCCTTTTGGACTTGATAACAATAAAAAACCCAAAGTGCCTAAATTTAATAAAAATAGCGCAATTATTCCAAGCGTTAATAGTTTTGTTTTTTCCATAATCATTAATACAATTGATTACTTTTATTTAAAGTTGATGCTAATGAAGTTACTTCTTGATTTTCTGTTTTGGATTTACTTTTTGTAATAACGCTAATATTAATCGTCAACAATACTACAATTGATGCAGCAACAAGCCATACTAATTTAGTAGAAACAGTATTTTTAGATCGAATTCTGTGTTCAATCCTAGAATATAAATCAGCACTCGGATTTACTTTTGTAATTCCATTACTACTGTTTAAAATGGTTTCAATATACTTTTCTCTTTCCATGACTTTTTAGACGATTGTAACTTTTATTTCTTGCGGTAATTCTCAAATTTTATACTTAATTTTTCTTTCAGTGTTGCTTTTGCCCTGAAAACTAGCGATTCTACTGAGGAAATACTTAGCTGCATAATCGCTGCAATTTCCGGATTACTAAGTCCATCAACCTTAGAAAGCACAAATGCTGTTTTTTGTTTATCATTCAATTGATTGATGATGGTAAATAACACTTCAGCATCTTCTTTATTTTCCATTAAAATTCCGGGATGCTCAAAATCAGAAACTTTATGCATTTCAAATTCAGAATCCGATTTGGTTCCAAAAATAAAAAAACGTTTTTTACTGTTTTTATGTTTAATAAAATCAAGACATTTATTTATTGTAATTCTATAAATCCATGTTTTTAATGTCGAATTATTTTGGAAATTAGTTATCGATTTATGCAATTGTATAAAAACATCTTGAGTAATTTCTTCGGCATCTTCTATATTTTGTAGATAATTTAATGCAACATTGTAAACCAATAAATTATATTGATTGTACATTTTTTCAAAATCAGTTGCATTAAGAGGTTTCAATATAAAAAGAAAAATTTTAGCACTAAAAATCCAAAAGTACTTTATTATTTTTATTCGATATATATTTTTTTAGGAATATCAAAATAGTGCTATATTTGGCTTTTAAAAACTACAAACTATCAAATACAAAATATATGAAATTACTTGAAGGAAAAGTAGCTATTATTACTGGTGCTAGTCGCGGGATTGGTAGTGGAATTGCAAAAGTATTCGCTAATCAAGGCGCAAATGTTGCTTTTACTTACAGTTCATCTGTTGAATCAGCTTTAGTTTTAGAAAATGAATTAATTGCGATGGGAGTAAAAGCCAAAGGATACAAATCAAACGCAGCCGATTTTAATGAAGCACAAAAATTAGTTGATGATGTTATTGCCGAATTTGGTAACCTGGATATTTTAATCAATAATGCCGGAATAACTAAAGACAATTTGTTAATGCGAATGTCGGAAGAAGATTTTGATAAAGTAATTGAAATTAACTTGAAATCGGTTTTCAATATGACCAAAGCGGTACAACGAATTATGCTTAAAAATAGAGCGGGTTCTATTATTAACATGAGTAGTGTTGTAGGAGTAAAAGGCAATGCAGGACAAGCAAATTACGCAGCATCTAAAGCAGGAATGATAGGTTTTACAAAATCGATTGCTTTAGAATTGGGTTCTCGTAATATTCGTTGTAATGCAATTGCACCCGGATTTATCGAAACCGAAATGACCGCAAAATTAAATGAAGATGTGGTTCAAGGTTGGAGAGATTCTATTCCGCTTAGACGAGGCGGAACACCAGAAGATGTTGCTAACGCTTGTTTATTCTTAGCTTCCGATTTAAGTGCTTATGTTACAGGTCAAGTTTTAAACGTTGACGGAGGAATGTTAACTTAAAAAAGAAATGAAAAACAAATACATTATTGCTATTTTTATTATTGGTTCATTGTATACAATTATTGGCGCTTTATTTAAAATTTTACATTTTGAATTAGGAGTTATAACTGGAAATGTTTTACTAACAATTGGAATGTTAGTCCAAGTAATTTCTGGAGTCATCTTTATTTTAAAATTAGTAATTAGTAAAGAGAACAATCATTTTTTAAATAAATAGTCAACATAATACTTGTAATTATTGTAAGCAATTCTCTAAAGACATCAATTAAAACATGAACAAAATCACAATACTTCTTATAATTGTATCAGTAATCATAGCTGCTATTTTAACTTATTTTCAATATTTTTATAAAGCTAAGAACAAGTCTAAACTAACTAAATTTTTAGCATTTTTAAGGTTTATTGCTATATTCGGAATCTTATTGTTGTTCATAAATCCTATTATTTCCCGAAAAACATTTGAAACCATTAAAACACCTCTGGCGGTTGTAATTGATAACTCCAATTCGATAGCCGATTTAAAAGCTGATAGAGTTAGTAAAGAAATGTTTGAAAAAATCATTTCCAATGCTGATTTAAGAGAGAAGTTCGATGTTCAGTCTTATCGTTTTGATAGTGAGTTTCAATCGGTAACTACTAAAGAAGAAATTGATTTTAAAGGTAAACAAACGAATATTAATGAAGTAGCCAAAAATGTAAAAAGCATTAATAAAAACATCATATTTCCTACCGTTTTGATATCCGATGGAAATCAAACATTAGGTGAAGATTATGTTTTTGGTTTTGATTCTAATAACAAAGTTTATCCATTAATTGTAGGAGACACCACTACATATTTAGACTTGAAAGTAAATCAAATAAATGTCAATAAATACGCATTTCACAAAAATAAATTTCCGGCAGAAGTATTTATTCAATATGCTGGAACCAAAAATATTAATGCTTCTTTTAGTATTTCCCAAGGAAACAATATACTAACTAAGCAGGATGTTACATTTTCTCCTACTAAAAAAGCTCAAATTATATCAGTTTTGTTACCTGCAGATAAAGTTGGTTTACAATTGTATACTGTAAAAATTGCTTCTTCTGAAAATGAGAAAAATACTTATAACAATTCCAAGAAATTCGCAGTAGAAATTATAGATCAGAAGACTGAAATTGCTATTATATCTTCTATTTTGCATCCTGATTTAGGGGCACTTAAACGAAGCATCGAAACTAATTCAGCTCGTAAAGTAACGATTGTTAAACCAAAAGATATCAGAGAGTTAAATAAATATAATATATTAATTCTATATCAACCTAATTTTGAATTCAAAGCTATTTTTGAAACCAATGCTAATTTAAAAATCAACACTTGGATTGTTACTGGAAACGATACGGATTATAATTTCTTGAATCAAAATCAATCAGCTTTATCATTTAAAATGTCGGGGCAAAAAGAAGATTATTTGGCTACATATAACTCAGATTTTAATCTTTTTGCTTTGGACAATATTGGATTTGAAAATTATCCGCCATTAGAAAATCCTTTTGGGACAATATCAACGAATGAAAACCTTTCTGTATTACTTTCTTCACGAATTCGAAATGTTGAAACTAATGCCCCTCTACTAGCATTTGGTGACAGTAAAGGAATAAGAAGTGCGTATTTATTTGGTGAGAACAGTTGGAAATGGCGTGCGAAAAGTTATTTAGATAAAAATTCTTTCGAAGAATATGATGTTTTTATTGACAAAACCATACAATATTTAGCGTCTAATGATGCGAAAAAATCATTAATAGTTAACCATGAACGCTTTTACAATTCGGGTGATGCATTAGAAATTACAGCTCAATATTTCAATAAAAATTACGAACTTGATGAAAAAGCACGACTTACAATCGCCGTGATAAATAACAAAACCAAGCAAGTAAAAAAATACGATTTGTTGCGAACTTCAAATGCTTTTAAAGTCAACTTAGATGGATTAGAAGCTGGGCAATATTCATTTACAGTAAAAGAATTGAATTCGAATGCAAGTTATTCAAGTGGATTTGAAATATTAGATTTTGATATCGAGAAGCAATTTGTCAATCCAGACGTGCTAAAATTAAAGCAATTAGCCAATCAAACAAAAGGTAAAGCATATGTACCTAATCAAGTTGACGAATTAATAAAAGTACTTTTAGACAATAACGATTATAAAACAATTCAGAAAGCAATAGTCAAAAATACGCCAATTATAGATTGGGTTTGGCTATTGATTCTAATTGCTCTTGCGCTTGCTACTGAGTGGTTTGTTAGAAAATATAATGGTTTATTATAATTGTTTGTTTTTATTGATTTGGATTGTTTCATATACCACAAAACCTATTAACATCGTAAATAAGATTAAAGAAGCTCCTTTTGTCCCGTAATTCAATCCTCCTTTTAGAGTAGATTTTGTCAATAAATCTCCGAAAGTTGCTCCAAATGGTCGCGTTAAGACAAATGCGAACCAAAATAAAATCACTGTTGATATTTTGGTATAAAAATGAAATAGAATTAAAATAAGTAAAGCACTTCCAATTAGAATAGCACTTCCTAAAAATCCTAAACCAGAATCATCTGCTAAAAAATCGCCCAAAGCTGTACCTAATGTATTTGAAAATAATATGGCAATCCAATAAAATACTTCCACTCTTTTAGTTACTATATTTTCTACAGATAAGGATTTTTCTGTAATTTTCCATAGTGTTAAAACTAACAACAATATCGAAACTAAAATCAAACTGCCAAGAGCATAACCGAGACCAAGAGTTCTATCCATATAATCAGACATTGTTGTTCCAGAAGTACTTGTAGCTAATATAACCAGCCAATACACCAAAGGAATGTATTTTTTTAAGGACAATTGGATGCACAAAATCACTATAAAAAATCCAAATAAGATAATTGAACTAACAGCATAACCCACATTTAAAGTCATCGAAAATAAATCACCAGCGGTTTCTCCTAGCGTGGTTGCGATAATTTTTGTAATCCAAAAGAGTGCGGCTAATTCAGGTATTTTTTTCAAAATTTATTTTTGATATTTTTTATCTTTCAATAATCTAGAAGCCGTTTGATAATAGGAAACCGTTTCATTTATTAAATCTGTTCGCTCTTTATTGAGTGGTTTTTGATCGTAATAAATTTGAAATACTGATGAAACATTAGGTTTTTGTTGTACTGTTAAATTAAATTGTTTTGCTTTTTTAACAGGAGAAATTATAGTAAGTACATTATCTTTGATCATTCCTAAATCTTGATAAGTTGCAATTAAAGCTCTGGGTTTATAATCGGATTGCAACACATCTTGTCCATAAAATTTACTTTTATAGTTAAAATGTAATAAACCAAATAAAGTTGGCATTAAATCAATTTGAGAAACCAAAGTTTTACAATTTGCAGGTTTAATAAATCCAGGCGCATATATCATTGCTGGTATACGGTATTTATCAAGCGGTAATTCTGTACTTCCAGAACTTGAAGCACAATGATCGGCAACTATTACAAAAACAGTGTTTTTAAACCATGACTGTTTTTGAGCTTTTTTAAAAAATTGATGTAAAGCATAGTCAGTATATTTTACGCCACCTTCTCGTGATTTAGAATGCGAATCAATATCAATTTTTCCATCGGGATAAGTAAAAGGACGATGATTACTTACCGTCATCCAATGATTAAAAAAAGGTTTACCTGTTTTAGCTTCTTGGTTCATGACTTTGATGGCTTTATTGGCCATGTCTTCGTCACAAACTCCCCACACATTTGAGAACGTTATTTCTTGAGGTGTAAATGATTTTTTATCTATGATGTCATAACCATTTCCTGTAAAAAAATCTTCCATATTATCAAAAAAAGCATCACCTCCGTAAAAATATTTAACTTGATAACCTTTTTGTTTAAATATGCTAGCAGTAGAAAACTTGTTCTTATTGTCTTTACGTTTCACCACACTTTCACCAGCAGTAGGAGGTAAGCATAAAGTTACAGCTTCTAAACCTCGAACAGTTCTGTTCCCAACTGCATATAAATTGGAAAATTGCAAACTTTGAATTTCCAAAGAATCTAAAAAAGGAGTAATTTTTTGTGTATCACCATATTCCTTTATGAATTCTGCACTCAAACTTTCAATAGTAATTAGCACCACGTTTTTATGCGTTTCTACAGAATCACTTTTTATTTGGCGATAACCTCCATCTTTACTTATACCTGGAATTTGTTTTTGAAGCAACGCAAACGCTTCTTCATTAGGAATGGTTTTATAAAACTTGTCATAATCAAGTTCGCTATTCATAAAAGCCAAATAAAACCGGTACAATCCGTTGGCTTGCAATTCATTCGTAAATACATTTTGAGCATTTTCTTGTTTGGCTAAAAACGGAATGGCAAAAAGTGATAGGATAAACAGTATACTATAAAGCAACAAACTCTTTATTTTATCTTCAAAAGAGGGTAACTTATTTAAAAAAGGTTGTGTTCTTTTAACAATGATGTAAGTACAAATTGCAGCTAAAGTTCCAACACAAATAAACAGTGGAATAACTGGATACGATTCCATTATATTGCCAATAACAGTATTGGTGTAAACCAAATAATCGACTGCTATAAAGTTGTATTTTACTCCGAATTCATTCCAAAAAAAGTATTCACTAACTGCATTTTGTATAATGACTAAAACAAAAATAAAAACGGTGATAGTATATAAAATTAAGCGAATTTGTTTACGCCATTTGGGTAAGAATAATAACAATCCAAATAAAATAGTTTTTAAAGCAATAAAACTAATGCCGATTTCTGGCAAAGAACCACCATATTCATTGAGAATTGTATTAAAAAAGGATACATAAATTAAAAGTGATAACAACAATCCAAATATTATATATCCCCATGGATTATTGTATTTGGAATTGGATAAAAAAAGTGAATAAACCCATAATAATAAACTGGCAATAACAAAAACAAAAAAATCAGAAACAACTCCTAAAATAAAAATTTTAATAACATCGATAGCAATAAAAGAAGATTGAGTAATAGGATGAAATAGTAATACAATTCGCAAAATGACACTTAAAAGAAGGTAGAGAATAAGTAAATTATAAAAAGGAGCTCTTTTATTAAATAATATCATAATAAATTGTTTTTACAAAATTAAACTAAAATATTGATTAATTTTTTAAACTTTATTAAAGATAAATTGGCTAACTTTGATAAAATCTAATATCATGGATTTAATAAAATTAAAATCACAACTTCAAACTGAAATTGATACTGCTTTTTTATACAAAAGCATTGCAGCTATCCAAAATGATGATAATTTAAATAAAGTGCTGGTTGCCTTAGCTAATATAGAAGAAGGTCATGCCGAACACATGTTAAGTGAAATTAGAAAAGTAAATAAAAATTATGTTGCCCCTAATCCATCGGGTAGAGCTAGATTGCAATTGAAACTCGGAAAAATATTTGGCTATAGTTCTATAATTAGCAATTTATCGGGTGTTGAAAAACAGTTTGCTATCAATACCGTAAAGAATAAATTAGAAGCAGGAGAGAAGCTTTCTGGATTTGAACACAATCATTTAAAAATTATAGAAGCAGTAAATAGTAATTCGGCTTTAAATGTTTCAGGTGGATTTTTATCAAAGTTTGAAAGTCGACATAAATCAGTCGGTGGTAATGCACTACGAGCAGCCGTTTTAGGTGCCAATGACGGATTAGTATCTAACATGAGTTTGGTTATGGGAGTAGCTGGTGCAGCTGTTTCTAATAACACTATTTTATTAACGGGTTGTGCAGGTTTGTTAGCAGGAGCAATATCGATGGCTTTAGGTGAGTGGCTTTCTGTTCAAAGTTCAAAAGAATTGTATGAAAATCAAATTGCATTAGAAACTGCCGAATTAGAAGCTTCTCCGGAAGAAGAAAAAATGGAATTGGTGCTTTTGTATCAAGCAAAAGGAATGACAATTGATGAAGCTAGGAATTTAGCAGATAAAGCATTCGAAAGCAAAGATTCTGCTATTGAAACCTTGATTACAGAAGAATTGGGAATAAATAAAGAAGAGTTAGAAGGTTCAGCATGGGAAGCTGGAATAACATCATTCATTTTATTTTCTATTGGAGCTATAATTCCGTTATATCCTTTTATGTTTTTAGATGGCAAAAACGCTATTTATTTAAGCATTGGAAGTAGTGTAGTAGGTTTATTCGGAATTGGCGCAGCAATTACATTATTCACTGGTAAATCGATTTTATTTTCAGGTATACGACAAGTGATTTTTGGGTTAACAGCTGCAGCAATTACGTATGGAATAGGATCATTAATTGGAGTTTCATTGGCAGGATAATCATTTAAATAAATATAGAGATATGAACGACGCACATTTACATTTAGTAGTAAATCATTTTCCAATAATCGGGATGATTTTAGGATTAGGAATTTTAATAGCAGGAATTATTTTAAAGAACAATAGTACAAAAAACGTTGCTTATGTATTGTTTATTGTGGCAGCAATATTTGCTTTTTTTAGTATGTCAACAGGAGAAGGAGCAGAAGAATTAGTGGAAGACATGCCATCAATAGGAAAACAAATTATTCATGAACATGAAGAAATTGCTGAGAAACTCGCTCTAGTTTTATATGTATTAGGCTTGGTTTCATTAACAGGACTCTATTTAAATATAAAGAATCATTCAAAAGCAGCATTAATTTCTTTTATAGCTTTTGCAATTGGAGCTATTGCTGTTTTTCTTGCGCAACAAGTTGGAACTTCAGGAGGTGAAATACGTCATACAGAAATAAGATCAAATGCAATTCCGGTTGCGTCAGAACAAATTGAAGGAGATAAAGAATAAAAATCCAATTAGATTACTACTTTTTCTAACAAGAGCACCTGACTTTTTAATCGTTCAATTAGCATGTTCATCATTCTTTTATTTAAGTTTGAAGAGTTTTTGATATAATCTTCATATTCTTCAGATGTAAATAAACTAATTACCATTCCTTTTAATGAATTTCTAAATTTGATGTCTCTTTGTATAGTATTCTCTATATAAAGTAATTTTTTATCGGGAGATAAATCAAAAAAAGTGTTTTTTTGCTTTACGGCATAATTTATAAAAACCAAAATAAATAAATCATTTTGAAGTTTTAAAATAGGGCGAAGCGTTTTATTTTGAAACAATTCTTCAGATGAAGATTGGTTATTTATTGAACCTATTGAATCTCCACGTAAATCTAATAAAGCAATATCTCTAGAATTCATAACTTTTTCTTTTAAAGATAAAAAAAACCCCTGTCAAAAAAACAGAGGTTAATTATATTTATTAAGAATAGATTGTTAATATTATTCTAGTATTATAGAAACACGTCTTGATAAGTTGTAACCCAATTCATTATTAGGAAATTCAGTATTTACACCTCTACCCACTAATTTAATTCTACTAGTATCAATACCAGAACCTTTAATTATTTCGAATAGCTTTTGAGCTCTTCTATTAGATAAATCAATATTTGCAGCAGAATTTCCTGTTTCATCTGCAAAACCTTCTAAAGTAATTTTAGAGTTAGGATAGTTTTTCAAGAATTTAACCAAATAAAACACATTATTTGTTGATCCACTATTTGGAATATCTTTATTAGTATCATAAAATATGTTTACATATCCTTTTTGTATGAATAATAAAATAGCATCTTCTTTACTCATAACATTAGAAGTAATTCCATTCATACCATCTTTTCCTTTTTCAAGTTCATCTGGCACACCATTTTTATTGATATCTAACATTCTACCTCTTGCATCAACCGCAACTCCGGCAACCGAATTATTTTCTTGATCAATATAATCAGGCACACCATCTTTATCAGTATCAATCATTTGATTTTCTAAGTCACCAACTCTATTTTCCAGTGCTTTAATTCTTTTTTCATTTTTATCAGGAAAAACAAACCAATCACCATGCATAGTATTTTTATCCAAAGAAAAACTCAATCCTAAATTTAAAGAAACCGAATTACCTGATAAATTTTCAGTGTCTGCTGCGTAAGAACCGTCCCAATTAAAATGTTGTCTGTAATTGTGAATAGATGTAACATCCAATTGAATAGCTAATTTTTTGGTAATTCTGAATTCTGGAGTAACACCAAATACCAATCCACCATTATATTCAGTTACGTTATAATTTTGATTTACAAGTTCACCTGCTTCCCAATAGTTTTGTGTTTTAGAAGTCATAGAAGCTACTTGAATTCCACCATGAACTAAAAATGCAAATCGATTAAGTTGCTTATGAACATTAAATAATTTAGCTAAATTAGCAACACCTTGTATTTGAAGATTAAACTGTCTTAGTTCAAAAGGTCTACTTGGTAAATTTGAAGTCTGACTTTCATTGTTATAATTTCTAAATCGATCATAACCTAAGCTACCTTTAACACTAAAAACTTCTCCCATTAAATACCTTCCACCAATAGAAAAACTATTTGGCTCCCATTGTCCAAAAAAGCTATTTGCTTTGCTAGAAAAATATTTATCTGAATAGGGTTTAACTCCTTTGACATTTCCCACAGAAGCTTCTAAAATCCAATTGTTATTTCTTTTTAAGGTGTCATTCTCTTCTTGAGCTATAGAATTAAAGGAACAAATTAAAATTAATAATAATATAGTACTTTTTTTCATAACAAAATTTAGGTTAAATTAATTAAGTTGCAAATATACTAAAAATTATAAATTAACAATTTTTTTAGAATAAAAAAAAAAACTTAATTACCATGTATTATATATTCCTTTTATAGTAAATATAAAAAAGTAAATTTGTCAAAAAAAAACATGAGATTTCATACTAGAAAATGGGTAAAACCAGAAGATTTAAATCCGAATAGTACATTATTCGGCGGAAGGTTATTAGCTTGGATAGATGAAGAAATAGCACTTTATGCAATAATTCAATTAGAAAGTCCTAGAATAGTTACCAAACATATGTCGGAAATCAATTTTAGAAGTTCTGCAAAACAAGGAGATATTATAGAAATTGGAATTGATGTTGTAAAATTCGGAAACACTTCATTAACATTAAAGTGTGAAGTACGAAATATGATGTCACAAGAAACAATTATTACAATTGACACCATCACTATGGTAAGTGTAGGGCAAAATGGAAAACCTCAAGCACACGGAAAAACAAAAATTGAATTTATTGAAGATCGCTTAAAAAAGTAAATTAATCTAATAAGTGATTTATATCAGAAGGCATTTCATAAATTTCTAAATCAAAATAAACAATTGAAGCGATAATATGGTCAAAAATATCGGCCATGATGTATTCGTATTCTTCAAATCGTTGGTCTTTAGAAAAGGTATAAATTTCTAATGGAATACCTTGAGCAGTAGGTTGTAACTGACGACAAAGTAAAATCATATTTTTATTCAGTCCTGGATAATAGTTGAGATAATTGGTAATGTATTTTCTAAACAAACCAAAATTTGTCATATTTCTTCCGTTAATAGACAATGATTTATCAACATTATAGGTTTTGTTATACTTATTAATTTCTGTTTGACGTTCTTCAATATATTTTGAAACCAATTGAATTTTTTTCATTTTCTGTAAATCGTCATCTGTTAAAAAACGAATACTTTTTGCTTTAACTAATATATGTCTTTTAATTCTTCTTCCATCTGAATCTAACATACCGCGCCAATTTCTAAAAGAATCAGAAATCAAACTATAAGTTGGAATTGTAGTTGTTGTATTGTCAAAATTTCTAACTTTTACAGTTGCTAAGTTTATTTCTATAACATCTCCATCGGCGCCAAACTTATCAAAAGTAATCCAATCACCAATACGAACCATGTCATTTAAAGAAACTTGAACACTGGCTACAAAACCTAAAATTGTATCTCTAAAAATTAATATAATTATGGCTGAAATAGCTCCTAAAGTTCCTAAAATAGTACTCCTTTCTACATCAAAAATTTCATAAATAATAATTACAATTCCGAATAACCATAAAACAATCATAATTAC
>CALPIE020000072.1 GCA_943323545.2 Bifidobacterium breve
AAGAAATAAAGGCATTTCGTACAAAACACTTGAAGAAAGCGGCATTGCACTTCCAATTGTTTCAATGACCTTAAATTATAAAAAACCAGCACGTTATGATGACTTACTTACTGTAAAAACTAAGTTTAAAAATTATAGCTCAGTTAAGATAGAATTTGACTGTGAATTGTGGAGTGAAAAAATGGAGTTATTAACAACTGCTCATTTTATTTTGGTTTTTGTGAATACAAAAACAGGAAAACCGATGATTCCACCAAAATATATTATTGATATTATGGAATCTTAAATTATTGTTTCAATTTTATATCAATTTCAAACATATTCGTAAAAATATCGAAAATAGTTTTTGCATTTTTTTTGCGGGTTGCAATTTCAATAAAGCAAGAATTTTCCATTTTTTGTGAAATAACAGTTAAGTTTTTTTCTTTAATCACTCGCATTACTTTATTCATGTTTTTATAATCAAATACTACATTATAGTGTATGTCAATTGTTTTTTCTACAATTTCTGAAACTTCTAATGCCATTTGCGCAGCTGTTCTATAAGCTGTTATTAATCCACCAACACCTAATTTTATTCCACCAAAAAAACGTACAACTACTATTAAAATATTAGTTACTTCAAATGATTGAATTTGTCCATATATAGGCATTCCTGCTGTATTGCTGGGTTCACCATCATCATTAGCTCGAAATTGAATTTTATTGGTACCAATTTGAAAGGCATAACAGAAATGAACAGCGCCAAAGTGTTTTTTTCTTAAAAGATCTAAATGATTTTTGATTTCTATTTCATCAGTCAATGGAAATGCATATCCATAAAACTTACTATTTTTTTCTTTAAATAAAATTTCTGGAGATGGAAAAGCAATAGTTTTATAAGTGTCTTCTGAATTCAAAATTAAAGGGGCAATTCTTTTCTAGAAAATAAATCTACAACATCTTCTTCTCCAACTTTTAGGTTCCATACATGAATTCCTAAGCTAGCAGCTGCATCAGTATTTATTTTTTTATCATCTACAAATAAAGTTCTTTTTGGAGATAAATCGTATTTATGTAATATATGGCTAAATACGGAAGGATCAGGTTTACGTTTACCCATTTCGTAGGAATAAAAAACTTTTTCAAAACATTGGTAAAAATCGCTAAAAAAGGAAATACCTACATTATGTTCAAACCTACTGATATGAATTTCATCAGTATTAGTTAATAAAAACAGTTTGTATTTACGGGTAAGTAATTGTAAAAATTCTAATCTATACAATGGGAATTCACCAATTATAGAATTCCAAGCACTTCTTATTTCTTCTATATTAGCATCTGGAATAAATTTTTGAAATGTTTCTAAGAATTGTATTTCACTTAATTGTCCTTTCTCAAACAAGTCATTTGCTGCAATTAATTCCTCGTTAGGTCCTGGAAGACCTAATTTTTTGAAAGCTTCAATTTGCGTTTCTTTTTCTAAATTGATGAAAATATCACCAAAATCAAATATTATGGTTGTAATCATAATTGAAATAAGTTAAAAATTCATCTTGTAATATTACCTTTTTATTTGTACAAATTATTAGCTTCGTTCCTTTCGGCTCAGTGTCGGGTGTAAATTTTGGCGCTTTTGTCCCTTCATTTAAAACAATATTTGATTTAAAAACTCGAGCTTCATCCCATAAATCGACATCTATAAATGTTTGAATTGTTTGTCTACCGCCTTCAATTATAAGCGATTGTATATTATATTTATATAATATTTCAACTATTTTATTGGGAAGTAGATTATCAAAGATAACATTTTCAAAAATACGATTCTCGATTGATGTTAAATTTTCTTTTTCTGAGATGAAAATAGTTTTTATTTTACCATCTTTAACATGATATTCTTGAGCAATTTTTCCTGATTTATCTAATACAATCCGAATGGGATTATTACCAACCCAATCACGAACATCTAATTTTGGATTATCGTCTAAAACAGTTTGAGTTCCTACCAAAATGGCATCTTCTTCACTCCGCCATTTGTGCACAAGTTGTCGAGAAAATTCATTAGATAGCCAAACAGGCGTTTTTTCTTCTTTAAAAATCGGAGCAATAAATCCATCGTTACTTTCAGCCCACTTTAAAATAATATAGGGTCTTTTTTTGTTGTGAAAAGTAAAAAATCTTTTATTGAGTTCATTACATTGTTTTTCTAAAACGCCAACGGTTACATTTAAGCCCGCTTCTTTCAATCTTTCAATTCCTTTTCCTGCAACTTTACTATTGGGGTCGATGGAACCTATTACTATATTTGGAATTCCTTTTTCTATTATCAAATTGCTGCAAGGAGGTGTTTTTCCAAAATGACTACATGGTTCTAAGTTAACGTAAATAGTAGATTTTGAAAGTAATGATTTATCTTTAACAGCATTTATTGCATTTACTTCGGCATGTGGTTCGCCTGCTTTTTTATGCCAACCTTCTCCAATAATTATATTGTTATGTACAATTACACTGCCTACTAATGGATTAGGATAGGTAGTGCCTAAGCCATTTTTTGCCAGTTCTATGCAGCGATTTATATAAAATTCATCTATCTTCACATCACAAAAATATGTTTTTTAAGTTTAAAAGTTTAGAAGTTTATAAAGTTTAGTTTTGATGGTAATTAGAGAAATACAAAAGCAAGATAATGAGCAAATTGCTCAAGTAATTAGACAAGTTTTTATAAATGATAATTTTCCGAAAATCGGAACTGCCTTTGCCGATCCTCAATTGGATTTTATGTTTGAAACCTATAATAAATCAAAAGCAATTTATTTTGTTGTCGAAAATAACGGAAAAATAATTGGAGGTGCCGGAATAAGTCAGTTAGATAATTCGGATGATAACATTTGTGAACTTCAAAAAATGTATTTTTTAGATGAAGCAAGAGGTAAAGGAATTGGATTTCAAATGATTCAAAAATGTATACAAGAAGCAATTCGTTTCGGATTTGAGAAATGTTATTTAGAAACACTTCCCGAAATGCTTGTTGCCCAAAAATTATATCTGAAAGTTGGCTTTCAATATGTTGATGCTCCATTGGGTAATACAGGTCATATAAGTTGCCCGGTTTGGATGATTAAAGAATTGACAATTGATAATGAATAATTGATAATGTTAGTAAAAAACTACAAGTCTATTTTTCAAGAAGCACTTTTTTCTTTGTACGATGAAAAGGAAATTGAAAGTTTCTTCTATTTAGTATTAGAGCAATTTCACAATCTAAAACGAATCGATTTGGCTTTAAATCCAGAAATGGAAATAAAAAAATCAGATATAACTCGCTGGGAAAGTGTTTTATCTGAATTAAAAAAACAAAAACCAATACAATATATTTTAGGAGAAACATCATTTTATGGATTGCGATTTTTAGTCAATGAAGATACTTTGATTCCGAGACCAGAAACGGAAGAGTTAGTTGAATTGATAATTAAAGAGAAGGCAAAAGACATAAGGCAAAAGGCAATAGTCAAGATTCTCGATATCGGAACAGGAAGTGGTTGTATTGCTATTTCATTGGCAAAAAACCTTCCAAATGCCCAAGTTTTTGCATTAGATGTTTCAGCAAAAGCGTTGGTAATTGCTAAAAAAAATGCCGAACTCAATACAGTAAATGTTACTTTTATTCAAAAAAATATTCTTGAAACAGCAGATTTGGAACAACAATTTGACATTATTGTTTCTAATCCGCCTTATGTACGAATGTTGGAAAAGACAGAAATAAATCCGAATGTTCTCGAATACGAACCTCATTTGGCTTTGTTTGTTGATGATAATGATGCGTTATTGTTTTATAGAAAAATTGCTGAATTAGCCAGAATAAATCTTTCAGAAAATGGAAGTTTATATTTTGAAATCAATCAATATTTGGGAAAAGAAACGGTTGAATTACTTATTAATTTAGGATTTAAAAATATCGAATTACGTAAAGATATTTATGGAAATAATCGAATGATTTCTTGTGTTTTATAATCTAAATATGTAACACTGAAAACTACTCATATCGCAACGCCTCAATAGGATCTAACTGTGATGCTTTAATAGCAGGATAAAGTCCAGAAACTAATGCTACAAAAAAACTAGTTGCTACTGCAGCGAATATGGCTTTCCATGGAATTATAAAACTAAAATTAAAGCCAACTGCAAATCCGTATCCAATTAAAATTCCAAGTATTATACCAACTAATCCTCCAATATTACTAATCATTAAAGTTTCTACAAAAAACTGCCAAGCTATTGTACTTTTTTTAGCTCCTAAAGATTTTCTAACACCAATTTCTCGAGTTCTTTCGGTTACAGAAACTACCATAATATTCATTAAAGCTATAGAAGAACCCAAAATGGTAATAATACCAATTACCCATGCTGCAATATTTAAATAAACGGTAATTCCGGCCAATTTATTAGCAACATCATCACTTCTAGAAATGCCAAAATCATGTTCTTCAATTGGATTTAATTTTCGTACTTGTCTCATGGTAAGCGTTGCCTCTTCAATAGCTGGTTCAAGCAATTCGCTTTTTTCAACCATACTACGAATAGAATAATTGATATTTGGTGAAGAAAATAATGAACGTGCCACTTGAATAGGAATAAATATTCTCAAATCTTGATTGTTTCCAAAGGTGGATCCTTTTTCTTTTAGAACTCCAATTACTTTAAATTTTGCGCCACGAACCGATATTATTTTATCAATAGGATTGACGTCTTTTAATAGTCCTTTGGTAACAAAGTCGCTTGCAACTATACAAATAAAAGCATTATTTGAAATATCGTAACTATTGAAATCTCTTCCTAAAACAACTTCTTGTCCCGAATTGGTATTAAAATATTCGTCAACACCTAGTACTTGAATTTCAGGGTCAGTTTTGGTGTTCTCATATTTTATTTCTGCATTTTGTGAAGCTACAAATGATATCGAAGTAGTAGTAAAAGGGTAATTATAATTTTCTTTGAATGTTTTTGCTTCTGGATAGGATATGATTGGATTTATTTTATCTCTTTTAATGCCACCAAATTCATTCCCTCTAATAATACGAATAGAAGAGGCATATTGGTTTATAGAAAAAGAATTGGAACCCATTAAGGCAAATTTGGTATTCAAGGAGTTTTCAATAATAGAAACACAAGACAATATTCCAACTAAAGACATAATCCCAAATGAAATTATAATAACAGTTAAAATGGTACGTAAAAATTGTGTTTTTATAGAACCTAACGCAATTTTTATATTTTCTTTAAAAACTCCTTTCATATCTTGGGTTTGTCATTAAATTTGACTTTTTGTTACAAGTTTTTACAACAACAATTATAAAATAGTAGTAAAAGTAAGATATTTGCAAATCAATTTCGAATTAATAATTACGAATTACGATTTGTACTTTAATTCCTAATTCTTATTTTTAATTCAAAATTTCAAGTAATGGCATCTAAACCAAGCATTCCTAAAGGGACAAGAGATTTTTCACCAGTTGAGGTTTCAAAGCGTAACTATATTATTTCCATTATGCGTCGTCATTTTGAAAACTATGGTTACCAACCAATTGAAACACCTTCATTTGAAAATTCAGAAACCCTAATGGGAAAATATGGAGAAGAAGGTGATCGTTTGATTTTTAAGATATTGAATTCGGGTGACAAAATAGGAAAAGCTGATGTTAAAGCATTTGAAGAACAAAATTTCGCAAGATTTTCAAATTCTCTTTCCGAAAAAGCGCTTCGTTATGACTTAACTGTTCCTTTTGCAAGGTATGTTGTTCAAAACCAAAGCGAGATTGAATTCCCATTTAAACGCTATCAAATACAACCTGTTTGGCGTGCAGATAGACCACAAAAAGGTCGATTTAGAGAGTTTTACCAATGTGATGCCGATGTTGTTGGTTCAACATCTTTGTGGCAAGAAGTTGAATTGGTGCAATTGTATGATAGTATTTTTACCGAATTAAGATTGGAGGGTGTAACAATAAAAATTAACAACCGAAAAATACTAACCGGAATAGCTGAAGTTATAGGAGCTTCGGATAAATTGATTGATTTTACAGTTGCCTTAGATAAATTAGACAAAATTGGAGCCGATGGAGTTAAAAAAGAAATGCTCGAAAAAGGAATTTCTGAAATTGCTATTTTGAAAATGCAGCCTTTGTTTCATTTTACAGGAACTATTCAAGAAAAGATTCAAAAACTATCAGATTTACTTTCCAATTCTGATCAAGGAATGAAAGGAATCGAGGAATTACAATTCATTTGTGATAATGTTATTAAATTAGGATTGCAAAAAGCAATTTTAGATTTAGATATTACATTAGCACGTGGATTGAATTATTACACCGGAGCTATATTTGAAGTTGAAGCGCCAAAGGGAGTTAACATGGGATCAATAGGAGGTGGGGGAAGATATGATGATTTAACAGGAATCTTTGGTTTGAAAAATATGAGTGGGGTAGGTATTTCGTTTGGTTTGGATAGAATATATTTGGTTTTAGAAGAATTGAATTTATTTCCACAAACAGTAATTACATCCACAAAAGTGTTGTTTTTAAATTTAGGTAAGCTTCAGGAATATGAATCAATGCAAGCCATTCAGAAATTAAGACAAAGCAATATCAAATCGGAAATGTACCCTGATGCTGTAAAGATGGACAAACAATTTAAGTATGCTGAAAAAAGAGAAATTCCGTTTGTAGTAAAAGAAATTTCAAACGGTCAATTTACTTTGAAGAATATAGTCACTGGTGAACAAAAACAGGTTGATTTCGAGAAATTAGTTAAGCAATTACAATAAAAATAAAATGAAAAACCACGCAAGTGTTGCGTGGTTTATCGGCGTCAAATTAATTAATTATTCCCTAATTAATCATTATCTTTTTACTGATTTCACCTTTATCGGTTTTAATTTTTACAATATAGGTTCCAGTATTTACTGTTTTTATTGGTAACTGAATATTTTGTTGGTTATCATTTTCTATATTCCAATCTGATATAGACTGACCTAATAAGTTAAATAATGTTACTTTTTCGACAGTAGCATCAGTAAGATTATTTTTTATATTTAGCATATCATTAGCTGAAGTGTAAGCAACTATAATTCCATCACTTAAATTAAAATTACTTGTACTTAATGCATTTCCATTAATGAATCGCAATGAAAATCTATTATTAAATGTGCCTTGAGGCAATTCAATTGAAAAATCACCAGCATTAATAGTGTGATAAATGTTAGTTTGATTATCATAAATGAATGCTTGAAAAGTATCTTCAAAATTTTCAAGATTATCAATTTTAAAGGTAACTGTTCCAAGGGCATCAATTTTAACGCCAATTGGATAAACAGCGTTCACATTAAAGAATCCCTCTCCAGCAATATTTATTTTTGTTGTACCATTTAAAAAATACATATCATTGGGTTGATTATCTAAATGTACAGCATCATAACCTTGATCAATTCCACTTGTTGCATATTCATCCATAAATCCCATTAATATTTGTCGATGATATCCATTTCGGTCACTAAAACCTAATCGTATTTTTTTATTATTTGCAATTGCCGGTTGCTCATCTTCCGAATTATCATTAAAATGATCAACACTAAGAATGTTTTGATTTGCACTAGTGTTTCTGAATAAAGAGTTAGATAAATTACTATTGTCTTCTTTAAAGAATGCTCTTTGATCATTGTTAAATGTGATATTACCACCTGTTGATGATCCTGAAATGAAGAAACCTTGACCTACGGGAATATATTTTTTAGGAACTTTAGAACCCAAGCCGCTTAAAACAGGGTGAACCATTGCTGGAGTTCCACCTACTTTATTTCGTTGTGAATATCCACCTTGATAAGCAATAGAATTATGACTTGTATTGGTGCTAAATTGTTCCCAGAAATATAAAGTCCCAGTAATTGAATTACTATTAGCCGAAATAAAAGAATCAATATCTAAAGCGGAACTGTATGGATTGCCTATTAAATTTAAATTATTTGGTCCGATTACCCTTGTGATAAGTCCATTATTTGGTTTACCTACAAAAGTATAATTCTGATTTAAAGAGGATGTCCCACTTCCTTTCATGGTATAACCTTGGCCTGGATTTAATAATCCACTAGAGCCTAAAGCTTGCCAATTGGCATAAGTTCCACTTGTATTTTGAAATTTATAAATCCAAAAATTACAAATTGAAATAGGGCTTGTTGCACTTCCATTGTATCCACTTATCCAGTTGATATTTTGAGGAATATTTGTAGTTCCATCTTTCATTACGCTAGCTAAAGTGAAGGCATTATTATTTGAAGTTGTATTTATTGCTCCAACTGGTGATGACCAATAATTGTAATTAAATACACTACTTTGCCCTTGTTGGTCTCTTTCAATTGATCCTGTGCTTGTTGGGTCTAGATCACTATTTAATGTTTGAATTAACTGTGATTTTTCAACCAAATCAATCTTTCCATTAAGCTTTAGATAATGTGAAATTACTAATTTAGAATTATTTTTAATACTTAAATTATTGCTTTCAACAATTAATCCTAAAAGATTTTTATTACCCGTAGATTCTACATTGTGATTGATCATAACAATATTCCAATTTAATGAAGTTTGATTATCTACAATAGATATACTATTTGGAATATCTTGAAAATTACCATTAATCCATGAAGAATTTGATGACCATAAACCATCGGTTGTACTTTTATAAGGTAAAGGTGCCGTTTGTGAATTGATTGAAATTTTATCAGACATCATAATACTTCCTCTATTATTATTACTAGAATCATCATCCAAAGAAGTTCCGATATAAGAGTTCATAGAGTAATAGGCAAATAAATTATTCCAATTTAAATTGTTTATTTCATTTTTAGTTACTGTTGAAGGTAAAATTGTACCTTTAGTTCCTAAGTTATTTTGAATAATTTCTTGATTCATAATAAAACGAATTTGATCGGTAGAAATTTTTACATTCCACATTCTTAATTCGTCAATATTTCCTTTAAATAAGTTGGTAATTGTTGATTGATTAGTGTATTGACCACCAATACAGAAGTTACTCGAAGACGCTATAGGATTTGTTGTTATAGTAGCTGTTTTGTCTAATACACCATCAATATATATAGATAAAGCATTAGCACCATAAGTTATTGCAATGTTGTGCCATTTTAAATTTGGAAGAGATGTATTGCTAATAGCACTATAGGTTACACCGTCAACCGACCATTCCATTCTAATTTTATTATTGGTTTGTAATACTAATTGATATCCACTTGATGCAGTTGCTTTTTTAGCTAAAATAGTTCTTTCATTTTCATATGAATTAGCTCCATTAGGTCTTATCCAAGTCATAATTGAAAAGGCAGCGCCAATTTCGTTAACATTATTAATTTTAATAAAATCATCATAGCCATCTAATGATAATTGCAAACGATTTACTGTTTGATGGGCAATTCCAAAAGTAACATATTTGATTCCTTCAAAATTGTAAAAACAAGATTGGTTGTTTCCTAAAGTTGACATAAAAATGGTTTCTACACCATTTGTAAATGATGTATTATTTGAAACTACCATAACATAAGCATCGGTTGGGTTTGCTGAAGGAAAACCGTTTGTCAATTTAGCAGTTGGGAGAGAAACTCTAACGATACCTGTATCACTAAATATTTCAATAAATTTCCATTTTCGTTGAAATACTTCTGTATTAGTAGTAACATTAGTAGAACCAATGTTAAAGGTCACATTCGCACCAGAATTTGTTAAAGCACCACTATCAGCTTCCCAAATTAAATTTGTAGAACTGTCAAGTGTTGTGTTTGGTGAGTAAGGATTAATTGGTTCAACAGACAAAATTCCATTAGAATTATTACTTGTTGATTGTGCTTGTGTTGTAATTCCAAATGGAATAGAAAAAAGCATTAGTAGGTAGCTTACGCTTTTAATTAGGGTAGATTTTTTCATCACTTTTGGGGTTAGTTAATGATTTTTTTTTGTATAAAATGCATGAACATTTTATTGTTAATTTGACAAGGCAAATATATAATCATATTTAAAATAACCGATAAAGTGTTTATTAAAATCGATGAAATGTATATTATTTGAATAAAAAACTATAAAATTCTTACATAAAAATATTTTAATTGCGTTAGTGTATTGATAAGAACATAAAATTTTTTGCAAAAAAAAACTACCTCAATAAGAGATAGTTTATATGCTTAAGAAAAAATAATTATTTCTTTATAAATCGTTTTGTAATAGATTGTTCATTTGAGATGATTTCTATTAAATAAATTCCTGAATTGATATCAGAAATTGGAATAATGCTATTTTCTATTTTACCATTTGAGATTTCTTGTCCAAATAAGTTATATACTCTAAACGAACCATTTATTATATCTGAAATATGTAATTTATTTCCGTTAACTGGATTTGGATACAATTTGATATTCTCTAATGATACATAATCAAATGATCTAGCTATTGGGGCTACAATTGTTTCAGTATAATCTTCTACTTGACCAGCTGTAAAAGTTTCACAATATTTTGTTCATATTTTTTTAATTATTTAACCCGTTGGGTGTAATTATTTTTTAGAATAATTCTACCACTAATTACTTTGTCTGTTTGACCTTTGGTCTCGAGTCACGAATTTTTTGGAATAATTATTCGATTAAATTCGAATTTTCATCAAAGATGAACAAATTATTGCGTTCAGATAATTTAAAATTTGAGAATTCGTGGCAAAAAATCTATAATATTATTGAAAGTGCTTAATTACACCCAACGGGTTTATTTAAATTAATATTAAGGATGACTAGAGAATACAGAATTTTCAGCATTGTTGGATTGATATATAATATCAGAATTATCAACAGAGCCATCTCCATTTAAATCAGTTGCCAAATCACCAAATGCTGAATTTTCAACATCATTTAATAATTCAACTGCATCTGATCCGTCAATTACCTCATCTTGATTAATATCTCCAGAATACATGCCGAAAACTCCAGTTTCTAATTCAACCATATTATTTCCATAAGCTTTATTAGCGGCTGATGTGAAATCATAAAATAATGGTGTAGCACCTATTAATAATGGATTTGCACTCCAAGTCTGAATAATGTTATTATTCCTTACAACTATGTAAAACAATCCAGAAGGAGCTGTCAGAAAGTTACAATAAGCTGTTCCGTCTGTTTTTAATATAACATCAACCGACTCAACTAATTCATAAGTATTAGAATTTCTTAATTCTACTATTATTGTTTCAACATCATTAGGATTGTTACCAATTCCTTGATTTAGATTTACAGAATTCATACTTTGAGTCAAATAATATCCTTCTATAAATAATTTTAGATTTACAATTGATGAACAAGTATTTGTTAAACTAAATATGGAATCATTACAATCGGTATTATTTGAAACATATCCATTTGGTGGTGTACAGCCAGTAACCATTACGTTACTATTTCCAAACCCATCACCATCTGTATCTTGATAATAAGTTTGTATTGGACCACCATTTGTTACAATTACCGTTTGGTTTTGAGTTGACGTATTTCCTTTTGCATCAGTATAAGTCCAAACAATAGTAAAAGTTCCTTGTGTGTTATAAGTGAGTGGACTAGCAGTTGTAACAGTTATTGGTCCCGAGCAATTGTCGGTAGCTGTTGGCACAGTAACTGTTGCAGAACATTGTCCAGTAACCGTAGTTAAAGTTGGAACATTAGCCACAGGAGCTGTGGTATCGTTTACAATTACTGTTTGATTTTGAGTTGAGGTATTTCCTTTGGCATCAGTATAAGTCCAAACAATATTGAAAGTTCCTTGTGTATTATAAGTGAGTGGACTAGCAGTTGTACCAGTTATTGGTCCCGAGCAATTGTCGGTAGCTGTTGGCACAGTAACTGTTGCAGAACATTGTCCAGTAACCGTAGTTAAAGTTGGAACA
>CALPIE020000073.1 GCA_943323545.2 Bifidobacterium breve
ATCTTGACTTTAGACAGAGATGACCGTAAAATGTCAATGGGTATCAAACAATTGACTCAAGATCCTTGGACTGATATCACTGCTAAATATCCAGTAGGTTCTAAACATACAGGTATCGTTAGAAACTTTACCAATTTTGGAATTTTCGTAGAATTAGAAGAAGGTATCGACGGATTGATTTACATCTCAGATCTTTCTTGGACTAAAAAAATCAAACATCCATCTGAATTTGTTAACGTAGGAGATAAATTAGAAGTTGTAGTATTAGAATTGGATGTTGACGGACGTAAATTATCTTTAGGTCACAAACAAACTACTGATAATCCTTGGGACAAACACGAAGAAGCATACGCTGTTGGAACTATCCATACAGGAACTATTGCTGAAATCGTTGACAAAGGCGCTACAGTTGATTTCGGAGATGATGTGGTTGCGTTTATTCCAACTCGTCACTTAGAAAAAGAAGACGGTAAGAAATTGAAAAAAGGGGAAGAAGCTGAATTCAAAGTAATTGAATTCAACAAAGAATTCAAAAGAGTTGTTGCTTCTCATACTGCTATTTTCCGTGAAGAAGAAGAGAAAAATGTAAAAGCAGTTGCTGAAGCTGTTGCAAATAACAACAACGCACCTGCTGCTACTTTTGGAGATGCAAATGATGTTCTTGCTGGGTTAAAAGCAAAAATGGAAAAAAGCGAGAAAAAGAAATAATATTCTTTTATCATTATAAAGTAAAAGCCTTCTCATTAAATGGGAAGGCTTTTTATTTTATTAAATAATTTATTTAAAATATTGCTGTAATTAGATTAAATGGAAAATACATTTATATGATACAGTATAGCTCCAGGTATAATTTTTTAAAGGTTAAAAAAGAAAACCATTCGTATAGTCGAATGGTTTTTTAATTTTATTATCACAAATTAATCCATGAAAATATGTGAAATTCAGGGTTAAATTTTTACCGCAATTGCGCTCCCAATTCTTTCTCAAAATTAGATTGCAATTTGCTCATAATTTTATCAATTTGAATATCAGTTAATGTTTTAGTAATATCTTGAATAATAAAACTCACAGCATACGATTTCTTTCCTTCCGGTAAATTTTTACCTTCATAAACATCAAACAAGTTGATGCTTTTTAATAGTGATTTTTCGGTTTGTGTGGCCAAGTTGTAAATTGACTCGAATGAAACGTTAATATCCACTAATAAAGACAAATCGCGACGTACTTCTGGGTATTTCGGAATATCTTGAAACTTAATTTTGTTGGAAATTAATTTTAAAACAACATCCCAATTAAAATCGGCAAACAACACTTCTTGCTTAATATCAAAATGTTTTAAGATTGGTTTTTTAATGGTTCCAAATTCAACTAAAATTTCATTGCCTATTGCAAAAGCAATTCCTTCAGCAAAAACATCAGATTCAAATGGTTTTTCTTGTGTTTTATTGAAACCTAAGCGTGTTAATATAGCATTGATATATCCTTTAAACAAAAAGAAATCAGTTGGTTTTTGTTCGCTTGTCCACGATTCCTCATTTCTATTTCCAGAAGCAAAAAGAGTTAGATGTTTTTTTTCTGTCGGACCCGTTAATGTTTTATGATAGGTTTTTCCGATTTCAAATAATTTTAAATCGCCATTTCGTCTATTAATATTATAGGAAATAGCTTCCAATCCAGAAAATAATAACGATTGACGCATTACAGATAAATCATTACTCAACGGATTTAACATACTAATGTTATTTTCTTCTTTCAATAAATTAGATAACTGAATATACTCTGGAGTCGTTAATGAATTCGCCATCATTTCATGAAATCCTAAAGAATTCAACTGATTGGCAACAATATTTTGAATTTTATAATCTTCTGTTCTAGGTGAATTGGCTACAGTTGCATTTAATTTTTTTGAAAAATTAATATTGTTGTATCCATATACTCGTAAAATCTCCTCAATTACATCAACTTCACGTTGTACATCGACTCTAAAAGCCGGAATCGTTAAACCCAATCCAGCGTCAGATATACTATTTATTTTAATATCTAAAGAAGCTAGTATTTTTTTGATGGTTTCTTTAGGTAATTCTTCACCAATAAGTTTAGCTGTTTTGTCAAAGTTTAAGAAAACAGCAAAGTCTTCAATTTTCTTTGGATAGACATCAATGACATCAGAAGTGATTTCACCGCCAGCTACTTCTTGTATCAGCATCGCTGCTCGTTTTAAAGCGTATTCTGTTAAAGTAGGATCAATTCCTCTTTCAAAACGAAATGAAGCATCTGTACTTAACCCGTGGCGTTTTGCTGTTTTTCGAATTGAAACCGGATTAAAGTAGGCGCTTTCAAGAAAAATATTAATTGTTTTTTCGGTTACACTAGAATCCTTACCACCATAAACACCTGCAATACACAACGGCCCTTTTTCATCACAAATCATAATATCATCTTCATGGAGCGTTCTTTCGATATCATCAAGTGTGGTAAATTTAGTTCCCGATTGAACCGTTTTTACAATTACTTTACCACTTATTTTAGAAGCGTCAAAGGCATGTAACGGTTGTCCGAAATCATGTAAAATATAATTGGTTACATCAACAATATTGTTTTTCGGAGTAATACCAATAGCTTTTAAACGGTTTTGTAGCCAAACAGGTGAAGTTTTTATAGTTACTCCCGAAATAGTTACGCCACAATATCTTGGTGCTAATTTTGAATCAATAACATCGACATCAATTTTTAATATTCTTTTGTCTACTCGAAATCCAGAAACAGAAGGCGAAATCAATTCGACATTCAAACTTTTCAATAACATTCCGGCTCTTAAATCGCGTGCTACACCAAAATGCGACATGGCGTCGGCACGATTGGGAGTTAAACCAATTTCAAAAACTTCGTCGTTTTCTACTTTTAAAACTTCAGCAAGTGTAGTTCCTGGTTTTAGTTTTTTGTCTAAAATCATAATACCGTCGTGATTGTCACCAAGACCTAATTCGTCTTCGGCACATATCATTCCGTGGCTTTCAACACCTCTAATTTTTCCTTTTTTAATTTCAAATTCATTGCCTTTTTTATCGAAAAGTTTGGTGCCAATTAAAGCAACTGGAACTTTTTGTCCGACAGCAACATTCGGTGCGCCACATACTATTTGTAGTGTAGCATCGCCAACATCAACAGTGGTAACGTTTAATCTGTCAGCATCGGGATGTTTCTCGCATGTTTTCACTTCACCAACAACAACACCAATTAAACCCCCTTTTACAGATTGAAATTTTTCTATAACTTCTACTTCCAAACCTAAATCGGTAAGCATGGTAGCCGTTTCTTCTGATGGTAAATCTATTTTAATGAATTGTTTAATCCAATTGTATGAAATTCGCATGATAAAGTAATAATTTTAGGTCGCAAATATAGCGATTATTCAATAATTGACAATTGCTAAAAAGGTATATTTATGGTTCTTTTTAATTTTGAAACCATCTTTTAGCTTATATAATTCCATATATTTTTCTTCTTACTTAACTCAATAAAAACCTTGCGCAAGGTTTCGTGTTCTGGCTTAAGCATTGAAACATCGTCTTTCAATAATTGAATGGCATGATTTCTCGCTAAAAGTAAGATATCACGATCTTTTACCAAATCGGCAATTTGCAAATTTAACACACCACTTTGTTGCGTTCCCATAATATCGCCAGGACCACGTAATTTCAAATCGACTTCGGCAATTTCAAATCCGTCATTCGTTTGAACCATAGTATCAATTCTGGTTTTAGTATCGTTATTTAATTTAAAACTCGTCATTAAAATGCAATAACTTTGTTCAGCACCGCGACCAACTCTACCTCTTAATTGGTGTAGTTGAGAAAGGCCAAATCGTTCTGCACTTTCAATTACCATAACACTTGCGTTGGGAACGTTAACTCCGACTTCAATAACCGTCGTTGCTACCATAATGTTGGTTTTGCCTTCTACGAATCGTTTCATTTCAGCTTCTTTTTCGGAAGGTTTCATTTTTCCATGAAGGATAGAAATGCTGTATTGTGGCAGCGGAAAATCTCGAGAAATACTTTCATAACCATCCATTAAATCTTTGTAATCCATTTTTTCACTTTCTTGGATTAACGGATAGACGATGTAGATTTGACGTCCTTTTGCGATTTCATCTTTTAAGAATTTCCAAACTTTAAGTCGGTTTGTATCGAAGCGATGAACTGTCTGAATTTCTTTCCTTCCAGGTGGCATCTCATCAATAACAGAAATATCTAAATCGCCATACAAACTCATTGCTAAAGTTCTTGGAATAGGAGTGGCAGTCATCACTAAAACGTGAGGCGGAATTTCGTTTTTCTTCCATAGTTTAGAACGTTGTTCTACTCCAAATCGATGTTGCTCATCTATAATTGCTAACCCTAAATTATGGAATTGTACTTTATCTTCGAGTAGTGCATGTGTTCCAATAATGATATCCAACGAACCATTTTCTAATGCTTCATGGATGATTTTTCTTTCTGAAGTTTTAGTTGAACCTGTGAGAATTTTTATATTTATATTCAAGTCTTTAGCTAATTCTGTTAAACCATTAAAATGTTGATTTGCCAGAATTTCTGTTGGTGCCATTAGGCAACTTTGAAAGCCATTGTCTTTTGCCAAAAGCATACACATTAAGGCGACTATTGTTTTTCCAGATCCAACATCTCCTTGCAATAATCTATTCATTTGAGCATTGCTACCAAGATCATTTCTTATTTCTTTTAAAACTCTTTTCTGTGCATTGGTTAAATTAAAAGGTAAATGATTGTTGTAAAAATCATTGAAATTACTACCGACTTTTTCAAACGGATGACCTTTAATTTTATGTTTTCTAATCAGGTTTTTAGTAATCAATTGTAATTGAATGAAAAACAATTCCTCATATTTTAACCTAAATTGTGCCTTAGCTAAAAGCTCCTGATTTTTCGGAAAATGAATATTGAAAACGGCTTCGTTTTTCGGAAGTAATTTTAATTCTTCTAGTAAATACAATGGCAAAGTTTCGGTAAACATCGACTTAATTTCGACAAACAATTGCTGCATCATTTTATTGATAACTTTATTGGTAACGCCTCTTTGAGTTAGTTTTTCAGTGCTTGGATATACCGGTTGCATAGCACTTCGCAAGCTGGCTTTGTGCTCATCAAGCAATTCCATTTCTGGATGTGCCATGTTGAATGTAGCTCCGAATTGTGCTACTTTTCCGAAGATGACATAAACAGTATTTAGTTTTAAACTTTCTTTAATCCATTTTTGACCTTGAAACCAAACGAGTTCCATTTCGCCAGTGTCATCCACGAAAGTGGCAACCAAGCGCGATTTGCCTTTGCCTTGGTCTATAGTTTTAAGATGAATTATTTTACCGATAATCTGAACGTCCGAATTGTTGTTTTGAAGTTGGTTTATTTTGTAATACCTAGTTCTATCTATATATCTATTGGGATATAAGTTAATTAAATCGGCATATTTATGAATGTTCATTTCTTTGCGCAACAAATCGCCACGTTGTGGACCAACGCCTTTGAGATATTCTATTGGAGTTTCAAGTAAATTATTCAATTGATATTAATAGCGTTGCACCAATGCGAAGATAGATTTTTATTAGTAAATTCGGAAATGGATTTTATAAAAACTCTATGTATATTTGTGACTCATTGTTACCACCATGCGTTATTTCTTTTTATTATTTCTTACGGCTATTTCATTTGCTCAACAAACTTATAAAGTTGATTTTACGGAATTGAAAGGATTACTCGAACCCAATTATTATGAGAAATCAATTTCCGGATTTGTTACTTATAAATTCAATTTAAAATCAGCAATTGACACCATTCGAATTGATGCTAAGAATATCGATTTCTCTAAAGTTTTAATTAATAATAAAGAAGTTAAATATACTGCTACCACTAAAGAATTAAAGTTATTTGAAGGATTTGCAATAGGGAAAAATACCTTAAGTTTTAATTATAAAGCAAAACCAAAGCAAACACTTTATTTTATTGGAGAAGGTGAAAATCTTCAAATCTGGACACAAGGTCAAGGGAAATACACCAGCCATTGGTTACCCAGTTTTGATGATGTAAATGAAAAAGTAATTTTTAATATTGGAATTTATTTTGACGAGAAATTTCAAGTTCTTGCCAACGGAAATCTTGTAAATAAAAGCACTCCCAAAAATACATCTGACACGAAAACGCTTTGGGAATATCAGATGAAAAAACCAATGTCTTCCTATCTAGTTATGTTAGCCATTGGAAAATTTGGCTATAAAACAGGAATATCCAATTCAAATATTCCTTTAGAATGGTATTACAGTCAAGCTGATGTGTCGAAATTTGAACCAACTTATCGGCATTCTAAACACATTTTTGATTTTTTAGAAAAGGAAATCGGAGTAAAGTATCCTTGGAAAATTTACCGACAAATTCCTGTTCGTGATTTTTTATATGGGGGAATGGAAAATACGACATCAACTATTTTTGCACAAGATTTTGTAATTGATGCAATCGGATTTAATGACCGGAATTATGTCAATGTCAATGCACACGAATTGGCGCACCAGTGGTTTGGCGATATGGTAACTGCAAAATCTGGTAAGCACCATTGGTTACAAGAAGGTTTTGCTACTTATTATGCATTATTGTCAGAAAAAGAAGTTTTTGGAGACGATTATTTTTACCATCAGATGTATAAAACGTCGTTGCAATTGCGAAATGCAGCAAAAACAGATACAATTCCGGTGATGAATGAAAGAGCAAGTTCGTTGTCGTTTTATCAAAAAGGAGCATGGGCGTTGCATGCAATTCGGGATGCAATCGGAGAAAAATCATTTCAAAAAGCTGTCAAATCGTATTTAAAAAAGTACCAATTTAAAAATGTGGAAACCGATGATTTCTTAGCTGAGATTAAAAAAGTTTCCGATTTTGATACAGAAAATTTCAAGAAGGTTTGGTTAGAAGATTACCATTATCCAGCAGAGGAAATCAATCGATTGTTAGAAAAAAATGCTTTTATTCAACAATTATTGGATGTTCAAAAGTATAAGAATAAATTGTTTTCCGAAAAGGAAATCTATTTTACAGAAACAATGAAATCGAATGCTTATTTTCCTGTAAAGACAGAAATAATTTATCAAATTGCCAATGTGCCTTTTGAAGAAAAACAAAAACTACTGAACTTAGCAATGCAAACCAACTCGCTTGAAGTCCGTCGAGCCATTGCCAATACTTTTGTTAAAGTGCCACCAGAATTCAAATCGCAATACGAATCGCTTTTAAATGACGATTCTTATTACACCAAAGAAGTAGCATTAAGTAATTTGTGGGAAAGTTTTCCAGAAGAGCGTGAGAAGTATTTAGAAACCGCAAAAAATTGGGAAGGGAATAATGACAAGTCTTTACGAATTCAATTCCTAACTTTATCGCAATCGTCTAAAATTATGGATATCAGAACTAAAGAAATGAATTATTTAGAATTACAAAATTATTCTAGTGAAAATTTCGAAAGTTCAATTCGTCAAAATGCATTCGATGCTATTTTATCAATAAACACATTGGATAAAGTGATGTTGAAGAATTTAATAAATGCAACTACTCATTTTAAATGGCAGTTTTCTAAATATGCAAAAGATCAAATTAGAAGGTTGTTGAAAAACAATGAAATACGAATGTACTTTGATGAAATAATGTTAGAATTAAATCAGGCCGAACAAATTCAGCTTAAAAAGTTACTTTAATTATAAAAAGGAAGTTACTTCATTTTTTAAAAAATCCAATGCAATTGTAGTTGATGAAGCAGCTTCTAATTGATTACTTAAAATGGTTTCTCTAAGTTTATCAGCATTAGTAACGTCAACACTTAATGCAGTTTTTCTAATGTTTTGAATAACTGTATTTTTTGCAGTAAGAATCATAAGCCAACATTCATCAGAAACATAAATTTGTTGTGTTAAATTGTGCTCATATTCTTGTTCAATGTGTTGAATAATTAAATTTTGATAGGCCATTTTATCATCATGTAATGGCGCAACACGAATCAATAATTTAGTTGGATTAATACGTTCTAAAAACAAAGCTAATCTTTCATAAGCTTGTAAACGCAGTGGCAATCCTAGTTTTTGATTTTCTTTCTGAACCAACCATCGACGTGTATTTTGTTGGTCATTAAAATAAGAATTAAACAAATAATATGCAACACCACCAGTTATTAAAGCAGGTAAAGTATAAAAAGCCAATTCAATAATTTTATCAGTGTTCATGTTTTTTTACTATAAATTTTTTCTATCAACAAAGGAAAACAAATTTTAGATTGGAAGCAATAAAATAGTTAATAAATCAAACGATTTGTATTTGCTATTATAGACAAGTAAGTCTATTTTTGTATTTTTACGTATAGATACAAAATGCAAAAATACCTTTCCCAACTCAACGAAGCGCAACAAGAACCTGTTTTACAAAAAGACGGACCAATGATTATTATCGCTGGAGCTGGATCTGGTAAAACACGAGTACTAACCATGCGCATTGCCTATTTGATGAGTTTGGGTGTAGATGCTTTTTCGATTCTGGCATTGACATTTACCAACAAAGCGGCTCGTGAAATGAAAAAACGTATCTCTGAAATTGTTGGATCTAATGAAGCCAAAAATTTATGGATGGGTACTTTTCACTCTGTTTTTGCTCGAATTCTTCGTTCAGAAGCGTCTAAATTGGGTTTTCCTTCCAACTTTACTATTTACGATACGCAAGATAGTGTTCGATTGATATCTGCAATAATCAAAGAAATGCAATTGGATAAAGACATTTACAAACCAAAGCAAGTCCTTAGCCGAATTTCTTCTTATAAAAATTCATTGATTACGGTAAAAGCTTATTTCAATAATCCCGAATTGCAAGAGTCGGATGCAATGAGTAAGAAACCACGATTGGGTGAAATTTATCAGAATTACGTTGACCGATGTTTTAAAGCTGGGGCGATGGATTTTGATGATTTGCTATTGAAAACTAATGAATTGTTAAATCGTTTTCCAGATGTATTAGCCAAATACCAAGACCGTTTTCGATATATTATGGTCGATGAGTACCAAGATACCAATCATTCACAGTATTTAATTGTGCGTGCTTTGTCGGATCGTTTCCAGAATATATGTGTCGTTGGAGATGATGCACAAAGTATTTATGCCTTTCGAGGTGCGAACATCAACAACATTTTGAATTTCCAAAAGGATTATGAAAATGTAAAAACCTATCGTTTAGAACAGAATTACCGTTCGACAAAAAATATCGTAGAAGCGGCGAATTCAATTATCGATAAAAATAAAACTAAACTCGATAAAGTGGTTTGGACAGCTAATGATTTTGGTGAGAAAATAAAAGTCCATCGCAGTATTACCGATGCTGAAGAAGGACGTTTTGTGGCGAGTACCATTTGGGAGCAAAAAATGCAAAATCAAATGCTTAACGGACAATTTGCCATTTTGTATCGTACAAATGCTCAATCAAGAGCTATGGAAGATGCTTTACGTAAACGCGATATTCCGTATCGAATTTACGGTGGATTGTCGTTTTACCAACGTAAAGAAATTAAAGATGTTTTGTGTTATTTGCGGTTGATTATTAATCCGAAAGATGAAGAAGCATTAATTCGAGTTATTAATTATCCTGCAAGGGGAATCGGGGATACAACAGTCGAAAAGCTAACAATTGCAGCCAATCATTACCAACGATCTGTTTTTGAGGTAATGGAAAATATCGATAAAATTGATTTGAAACTTAACTCAGGGACCAAAGCAAAATTGGAAGATTTCGTAACAATGATTAAGAGTTTTCAAGTGATTAATCAAAATCATGATGCGTTTTACATTGCAGATCATGTGACCAAAAAAACGGGATTGGTTCAAGAATTAAAGAAAGACGGAACGCCAGAAGGAATTGCTCGTATCGAAAATATTGAAGAGCTATTAAACGGAATAAAAGATTTTACCGAAGGTCAGAAACAGATTGATGGAGCTCGCGGTGCCTTGTCGGAATTTATGGAAGATGTAGCATTGGCAACCGATTTAGATAAAGACACTAGTGATGAAGATAGAGTGGCTTTGATGACCATACATTTGGCAAAAGGATTAGAATTTCCTTATGTTTTTGTAGTCGGATTGGAAGAAGATTTGTTCCCGAGTGCCATGAGTTTAAATACCAGAAGTGAATTAGAAGAAGAACGGCGTTTGTTTTATGTTGCCTTAACTCGTGCTGAACATCAAGCGTATTTATCTTATGCACAATCGCGTTACCGTTGGGGAAAACTCACCGATAGTGAACCATCAAGATTTATCGAAGAAATTAAAGATGAATTTTTAGAATATATTAATCCAATAGATAATGGCGGTTATCGTTATAAACCAACTATTGATATGGATATTTTTGGAGATATCGATAAATCGAAATTGCGATTAGCAAAGCCCATTGCCGGAACGCCACCTAAAAAATATGGTGAAGAATCGGTTTCATCTTCAACAATTAGAAAATTAAAACCTGTTGGAAACACTCCAAGTGGAAGTACAAATCTATTTGATAGCAAACTTACTGTTGGAAATATCGTAATGCATGAACGATTCGGTAAAGGAGAAATCCTTAACCTTGAAGGCATTGGTGCCGATAAAAAAGCAGAGATTAAGTTTGAAGTAGGAGGAATAAAGAAGTTGCTTTTGCGTTTTGCGAAGCTTGATGTTATTGGATAAAAATCCAAATCACAATAATCTAAAAAGTCTAATAATCTAAGTAGTCTAACAATCTAAATAATGTCCCAATTCCTAAAAATATACGAAGACAATCCCAATGAAGCTGCCATAAAAAAAGTAGTGGACATTTTAAAAAATGGCGGATTAATCATTTATCCAACCGACACCGTTTATGGTTTGGGATGTGATATTACCAACTCAAAAGCATTAGAACGCATAGCCAAAATTAAAGGAATTAAGCTAGAGAAAGCCAATTTTTCTTTTGTGTGTAGCGATTTAAGTAACATTTCTGATTATGTTAAGCAAATTGACACGGCTACTTTCAAAATTTTAAAACGTGCTTTACCAGGACCGTATACTTTTATTTTACCAGGAAATAATGACTTGCCAAAAGAATTTAGAAAAAAGAAAACTGTCGGAATTCGTGTTCCAGATAATGCTATTGTTTTAGCAATTGTAAAAATGTTAGGTAATCCAATAGTATCGACTTCCATTCATGATGAAGATGCGGTATTGGAATATTCAACAGATCCAGAGTTGATTTTTGAGAAATGGCAAAATCTTGTCGACTTAGTTATTGATGGTGGTTACGGCGATAATATGCCATCAACAATTATTGATTTGTCGGGTTATGAACCTGAAGTAGTAAGAGAAGGAAAAGGAAGTTTGGAGATATTGTAAGAAGAATATAGAGAAAAGAACATAGAATATAGACTCTATCTATAAATAAAAAACGCCCTGATTTCTCAAGACGTTTCTATATTTTTTAATTTTGAACACTGAACACTGAACACTGAACACTGAACACTGCTTACTGTTTCTTCTTCATTTCCTTCTCAATCATATCGTAAAATTCATCAATTTTAGGAAGAACTACTATACGTGTTCTTCTATTTTTAGCTCTATTTTCGGCGCTATTATTTTCAACTAATGGAATAAATTCACTTCTACCAGCAGCAATTAACTGAGAAGGTTTAACGCCTAATTCATTCGTTAAAACCCTTACAATTGCAGTCGAACG
>CALPIE020000074.1 GCA_943323545.2 Bifidobacterium breve
AATGATCAAGGGAAATACGAATTAAATATAAAGAAAGAAGGTAGTTATAGCGTACTTTATCAATATCTAGGATACAAAACGCACAAAGAAATGGTGCAAGTTGGTAAAATACCCACATCAGTAGATGTAGTGCTCTATGAAGAAAACATCGAACTCAATGAGGTAGTTATTTCTAAAAAAGAAAATCCGGCTAACGACATCATAAAAAAAGCCATAGCCAACCGCAAAGAAAATTCAAAAAAAACAGCGCTATACAAAGCCGATTTTTATTCGAGAGGGATTTTTAGAGTAAAAGATTTACCAAAAAAAATATTAGGACAAAAGATCGATATGTTTGATGATATTATAGATTCTACTCGTAGTGGTATTTTATACCTATCGGAAACCGTTTCTAAAATTAGTTTTCAAAAACCAGACAAAATGAAAGAAGTTATTGTGGCTTCTAAAGTGAGCGGGAACGATAACGGATTTAGCTTTAATAATGCAGCTTCTGCCAATTTTGATTTTTATGAAAACTATATCGAGTTTAATGTAAATGTCATTTCACCTATTGCAGATGGTGCTTTTAATTATTATAAATACAAATTTGAAGGTTCTTTTGCCGATGAAAATAATCAAATAATCAATAAAATTAAAGTCACTCCAAAACGAATTAGCGAACCTGTAATGGAAGGATTTATATATATTGTAGATGACAGTTGGGCCATTTATGCTGTAGATTTATCAATAAAAGGTGCCCAGATGCAAACACCTGCATTAAATACGTTAAACTTAAAACAAAATTTTAGTTACAATACAATTACCAAAATATGGATAAAAAATACCCAAACAATCGATTTTGAAGCCAGCATTTTTACGCTAAAAATGAATGGAAGTTTTACTTATGTTTTTTCCAATTTTGAATTTCCCGAAAAATTTGACAAAAAAACATTTTCTAATGAAGTGTTGAAATTTGAAGAAAATGCCAATAAAAAAGAAGAGAGTTTTTGGAATAACATTCGACCTGTTCCTTTAACAGAAGAAGAAAATTTAGATTATTTAAAGAAAGACGCTTTACAAGCTAAAAAGAAATCTCAAAAATACCTCGACTCTATTGATGTAAAGAAAAATAAATTCAACATATCTGATTTTATTTTTGGTTATACCTATACTAATTCGTTCAAAAAATATTCTTTAAGATACGATGGTCCAATTCGAAATACTTCCTTCAATACAGTACAAGGATGGAAAACTCAAGTTGGCTTTTCTTATTTTAAAAGAGACGAAGATAAAAGAACCTACACTTCAATTGGAACTCGATTTGATTATGGTTTTTCAGAAAATAAACTACGAGCTAATATGTATTACAGTCGTAAATTCAATAATAAAGACAATAGTACATTAAACATTTTTGCCGGAAGTACTGTCAATCAATTCAATCCCAACAATCCCATTTCCGACAATGTAAATTCGACCAGTACTTTATTTTTCAAAAACAATTTTATGAAATTGTATGAAAAGAATTTTGCCAATGTGAATTTTGGTCGGGAAATTATCAACGGATTCAACCTCAACATCAATGCAGAATATTCAGAAAGAAAACCATTGTTTAATAATGCATTCCAAAGTGCCATAAAAACAGAAGATATTTATACATCTAACAATCCATTACTTCCTTTTGACTTTGTAACTCCAGCTTTCGAAAAACACAATTTATCAAAAGTGGGTTTACTTGCAAAAGTCAATTTCGGTCAACAATACTGGACGCGTCCAGACGGAAAATTTAACATTCCAAACGACGATTTTCCAACGCTGTATTTCGGTTATGAAAAAGCCTTCGCTTCCAACGATAAAAAATACGAGTACGATTTACTTTCTGCGCGAGTGACTTACGATGCTACTTTGGGGAATAAAGGTTTAATGGAAATGAATTTTAAAGGTGGTAAATTCTTCAATGCTGACAATATTTCTTTTGTTGATTATAAACATTTTAACGGCAACCAAACGCATGTTGCTGGCGGCGGAAACTATACGAATGTGTTTAATAATTTACCTTACTATTCGGCAAGCACAAATGACAGCTATTTTGAAACGCATATCGAGCATAATGACAAAGGTTATTTTATAAATAAAATTCCGTTACTAAACAAACTACAAACGCAATTGGTTTTAGGATTTCATAATTTGGCAATTCCTGATAGAAAACCGTACCAAGAATTCACAATTGGTTTGGACAATTTAGGTTTTGGAAAATTGAAATTTTTACGTGTGGATTATGTTCGTTCCTATCAAGGTGGATATTTGGGCGATGCTGTGGTTTTTGGAATAAAGTTTTTGAATATTATTGAGTAGATATAATATTTGAATTTATGTTGCCACGAATTTCCGAATGATTTTATTACTATTTAATTAAAATATGATACAAATAAAATCGACTTTGTCGATGCTATTCGTATAATTTGAAATTAATCAATAATTTTAATTCGTGAATTCGTGGCACATTTTACAAAAATTACTATCTAAGAAACACATCATATCCAAACCGAATCAAAGTTCCAAAAACGACTATTAAAAAGAAAATTCTAATAAAACCATTTCCTTTTTTAATGGCTAACTTCGCTCCTATCCAACCACCCAGAGCGTTGCAAATCGCCATCGGAATAGCAATTGCCCAAATGATTTTTCCTTTTAAAATAAACAAACAAATCGATCCGAAGTTGGTTGCCATGTTCACCATTTTAGCATTCGCGGAAGCATGTAGAAAATCAAATCCCAAAATAATTACAAATCCGAAAACCAAGAAACTGCCTGTTCCTGGACCTATAAATCCATCATAAAATCCGATACAAATACTAATAAAAACAGCATATAAAAGTTGTTTGTTATTCGATAAATCTTTGGCTTTATGTTGTCCGAAATCTTTTTTTGTAAACGTATAAATCGCCAGCAATACCAATACAATTAACAGCAACGGTTTCATAAAATCATTGCTCACATCAACCAATAAATTGGATCCTAAAAAGGCAGCACAAAAAGCAATTACTGCCATTATGGAAAGTAGTTTCCAGTTCATCTTCACTTCTTTCAAATACTGATAAGCGGCAAAACTGGTTCCGCTAAACGCAGGTATTTTCAGCGATCCTATTAAAGTAGCCACTGCGTAATTTGGGAGCAATATCATCGCAATTGGCGTTTGAATCAATCCACCACCACCAACAATAGCATCGACAAATCCGGCAAAGAACGCAGCAATACAAAGTAAAATGATGATATACGTTTCCATAACTTAAAAACAAAAAGAGGCACAATTTGTACCTCTATTTTCTATACTCTTTCTATTTTATCTAATTAAACGCGAACAATATTAGCACCCAAAGCTCTCAAGCGCTCGTCAATTCTTTCATAACCTCTATCAATTTGCTCGATGTTTTGAATGGTTGAAGTTCCTTTTGCAGAAAGTGCCGCAATCAATAATGAAATTCCAGCACGAATATCTGGCGAACTCATTATTGTTGCTTTTAATTGCGATTTGAAATTATGTCCCATAACTACCGCTCTGTGTGGGTCACATAACATAATTTTCGCACCCATATCGATTAATTTATCAACAAAGAACAAACGGCTTTCAAACATCTTTTGGTGAATCAATACATCGCCATTGGCTTGTGTTGCAACAACTAGAATAATACTCAATAAATCGGGCGTAAAACCTGGCCAAGGCGCATCGGCAATGGTTAAAATCGAACCATCTATATCGGTTTTTACTTCATAACCTTTGGTATGAGCCGGAATATAAATATCATCTCCTTTTTTTTCTAAGGTAATTCCGAGTTTTCTAAAGACACTCGGAATCATTCCCAAATTATCCCAACTAACATCTTTAATGGTAATTTCACTTTTAGTCATAGCTGCAAGTCCAATCCAACTTCCAATCTCAATCATGTCAGGAAGAATTCGGTGCTCGCAACCACCCAAACTTTCTACACCTTCAATTACCAATAAATTAGAACCTACTCCAGTGATTTTAGCACCCATCGAGTTTAACATTTTACACAATTGTTGCAAATAAGGTTCACAAGCTGCATTGTATATAGTTGTTTTTCCTTCTGCTAAAACAGCAGCCATAACAATATTAGCTGTTCCGGTCACCGATGCTTCGTCTAATAACATAAAAGCTCCTTTTAACCTACCTTTATTTTCAACACCATAAAAATGGTCTTCACTTTCGTATCTAAATTTAGCGCCTAAGTTTATAAATCCTTCAAAGTGAGTATCTAATCTACGTCTTCCAATTTTATCACCACCTGGTTTCGGAATATATCCTTTTCCGAAACGAGCTAATAACGGCCCAACAATCATTATAGATCCACGTAATGAACCCCCTTCTTTTTTGAAAGCTTCTGTTTCAAGATAACCAACATTCACATCATCCGATTGGAAAGTGATTGAACCCGGCCCATTTTTTTGAATTTTTACACCTAAATTTCCAAGTAATGTAATTAATTTATTGACATCAATTATATCTGGAATATTGTTTATTGTTACTCTATCTGAAGTTAAAAGTACAGCACATAATATTTGTAATGCTTCGTTTTTTGCTCCTTGCGGTGTTACATCTCCTTTAAGTTGGATGCCGCCTTCTATTTTAAAAGTTCCCATTTTTAAGAATTATGAGTTATGAATTATGAATTATGAGTTAAAAGCGATGAAGAAACTCATAACTTATAACTCCTAATTCATAACTATTTTGGATTGTTATTATTATTATTTTTCACAAAAGGTTTCTTACCGCCTTTAGAAATGATTTTTGGTTTCATACCGCCTTGGGGTAAATTTTTGTTGGATACTTTTTTATTGGTTCGCATTAAATCGTTGGTGTTCAACAATTCTTCGGTGCTTTGCAATAAATTAAGTTTTCCTTTTGATAACTCGTAAAGATGTTCAAATATGACCACATCGGTAACGGTATCCTTATTCCAACTTAAATAAGATTTTTTCATATGATTGGCAATCACTTTCACCAAAGCATTTTTCATTTCGCCTTCTTCCCAACTGTTCGCCACATCAATCATGTACTTGATATTGTTGCCATAAAATCGGTATTTCGGATTTTTCTGAGGATACTCCAGCCGATCGGGTTTTAGATTAATTACATCACGAGTAGGAATTGGATAAGGTGAATCAACATCCAATTTAAAATCGGACATGATAAAAATTTGATCCCATAATTTGTGTTGAAAATCTGGCACATCTCGCAAATGCGGATTCAAACTCCCCATTACTTGAATGATATATTTTGCCGCTTTGTTGCGCTCTTCCTTACTTTCAATAACTGTAGCTTGATCGATTAATTTTTGCAAATGCCGACCGTATTCCGGTATAATTAAATGCGGTCGCTCGGCATTGTATTCCAAATACTGAACCGTGTCATTTGCATTTTCTTTGATATATTTTGGTACCATTATAATGAAATTATGCCTTCTATTGTAGAAACTTCAATGTACTTTTCAACCACTAATTCTGGAGTTTCCATCATTACATTTATTGAAATACTAGTGTATTTTCCGGCTTTCGATTTGTGTGTATTAATTACTGCTCCCATATTGTCAAAAGTATTTTCTACTTCTTCAATCTTTTTAGCTTCTGTTGGAACAATAAATTTGTATAAATATTCGCTTGGCCACTCGGAAGTTTTCCCTAATTCTTCTTTTAACCTAATATAAAATTCTTCCGTCTTCTTATCCATTCGTAATTTAAAAATAAAAGCAAATATACAATTTTAGAATTAGGATTTACGACCCAAAAAAATAAATGTTTTTATTTTGAACTGGCGAAGCAATTAGGAATTAGGAATTTTTGAAGCACCCATTTTATCTTTCGCATTGAATACAGTCCCGCTTTCCGCGCTACATGGTAGCTTGCTGCAATCGGGGCTAAATTAGATGTAAATTACTTCTAAATAAAATTTCAAAACACCTTCTGTAATCAAATTACTTTCAATAAATTTGACGCTTATTTCAAAAATCTTGATGAAAGAAATTATAGTTATAACTGGCGGGCCTGGAACTGGAAAAACCACTATCATCGATGGACTAATAGAGCAAGGTTATTCGTGCTTTCCTGAGATTTCTCGTCAAATAACACTTGAAGCAAAAAAACAAGGTATCGAACAATTGTTTCTAGAAAAACCGCTTCTTTTTAGTGAATTACTTTTAGAAGGTCGAAAAAAGCAATTCCAAAGCGCCATTATTGACCATGCTGAAATAACTTTTTTAGATCGAGGTATTCCTGATATTTTGGCTTATATGCATTACATTGGTGATAGTTATCCTTCTTTTTTTGACCAAGCTTGTAAAGATCATAATTACACAACAATATTTGTACTGCCACCATGGGAAGACATTTATGTAAGCGATGAAGCACGTTATGAGAACTACGAGCAAGCCAAATTAATCTTTAATCATCTTAAAGAAACCTATCAAAAATACGGTTACAATTTAATTGAAGTCCCAACCGGAACAGTAGAAGAACGCATTGTATTCATTTTAAATCAACTTTAAAGAGTTCTCATTTTTTACTACATTTATCTCGGTAATCACTATTCATAAAACCGACAACCAAGAACCGACAACCAAAAAGCAATGTCCAAGCCATTAGAAATTCTTCAAAAATACTGGAAACACGATGCGTTTCGAACACCGCAAGAGGATATAATTAACTCCGTTTTAGCTGGAAAAAATACCTTTGGTTTGATGCCAACTGGCGGCGGAAAATCGATTTGTTTTCAAGTTCCGGCGATGATGATGAACGGTATTTGTTTGGTGGTTTCTCCGTTGGTAGCTTTAATGAAAGACCAAGTCCAAAATCTGCAAAACAAAGACATCAAGGCCATTGCATTAATAGGCGGAATTCATCAGGAAGAAATCATCAACTTGCTCGACAATTGTCAATATGGAAACTACAAATTCTTATACTTATCGCCAGAACGATTACAAAACGATTGGATTGTAGAACGCATAAAAAATCTTCCCATAAATCTAATTGCTATTGATGAAGCACACTGCGTTTCGCAATGGGGACATGACTTTAGACCTGCCTATTTAAAAATCTCAAAACTGAAAGAATACTTTCCCAAAGTTCCATTTTTAGCCTTAACAGCATCGGCAACTAAAAAAGTGCAAGACGATTTAATAATCCAATTACAATTAAATAATCCAGCAATTTTTACTAAATCTTTTGCTAGAGAAAACTTGGCCTATATGGTTTTTGAGGTAGAAGACAAATTGTTCATGATAGAGCAAATTCTGAGAAAAAATCCAAATCCGACTATCATATATGTAACGAATAGAAAATCGTGTACATTAACTGTTTCTCAATTGGAAGCTTTAGGATTTACTGCAACTTATTACCACGGAGGTTTATCCGCCAAGGAAAAAGAAAAATCAATGAAACTTTGGATGGATGAAAAAGTGCAGGTAATGGTTGCTACGAATGCCTTCGGAATGGGAATTGACAAAGCCAATGTTAAAACAGTTATTCATTTACACATCCCACAAAATCTAGAAAATTATTACCAAGAGGCAGGTCGTGCCGGCAGAAATGGCGAAAAAGCATTTGCCGTTTTGGTAACCAATACTTCAGATATTTTACATGCTGAAACACAGTTTTTAAATGTATTACCCGATAAAACTTTTTTGAATTTGGTGTTTCTAAAACTGTGCTCCTTTTTTCAAATCGCTTATGGTGAAGGAATTGATGAACAGTATGGTTTTAATTTAAATCGGTTTTGCACTAAATACAATTTACCAACATTAAAAACATATAATACTTTACAATTTTTAGATAGGCAAGGTATTATTTCTTTATCGCAGGAATTTTCAGAGAAAATAGTAATTCAATTTATTATTCCGTCTAAAGAAGTGATTCGATATATGAGTTTAAATACACCCGATGAAGAAATAATCTTAGCTATTTTAAGAACTTATCCCGGAATTTACGAAATACCTACCGCTTTAAATTTGAGTTTGATAGCTAAAAAAGCAAATTCTGATGAAAAAAATGTACTATCACTCTTGCAAAAATTAAAAGAAAAAGAAGTGATTGATTATATTTCAAAAAATAATGATGCCACTATTACTTTTAATGAAATCCGTGAAGATGAAAGAACCATCAATAGGGTTTCTAAATATCTTGAAGTTCAGAATAATTTGAAAAAGCAACAATTACTAGCTGTTTTACAGTATCTTAAAGAAAAAGAAAGTTGCAAAAATAAATTACTTTTAGCTTATTTTGGCGAGTCTGTTACCTACGATTGTGGCATTTGCTCGTATTGTATTTCGCAATCAAGTGGTAAAAAAGTTACCGCTACACTTTCTGAAAAAATTATTGATTTACTTTCAAAGCAGGAATTAAATTCGAGAGACATTCAAAAATTAACCCAATATAACAAAGACGATGTTATCTTTGCGCTACAGTATTTGATGGAAAACAATACGATTATCATCAAACCAAATAATTTATATTCACTGAAATAAAAAGTTAGCCACGAATTCACGAATTTAATTTGATGTAATTCGTGTCAAAAAAATAGTATGGAAAAGTTACGCATCGTTTTTATGGGAACGCCCGAATTTGCTGTTGGAATTTTAGATGCTATTCTAAAGTACCACTATAATGTAGTTGGCGTTATCACCGCTGTAGACAAACCTGCAGGACGTGGTCAAAAGATAAAATATTCGGCTGTAAAAGAATATGCAATAGCTCATAATTTAAAACTTTTACAACCAACCAATTTAAAGGATGAGGAATTTCTAAATGATTTGAAAAGCTTAAATGCCAATTTACAAGTAGTAGTCGCTTTTAGAATGTTACCTGAAGTAGTTTGGAAAATGCCTAAATATGGCACCTTTAATCTTCATGCCTCTTTATTGCCAAACTATAGAGGCGCTGCGCCTATTAATTGGGCTATTATAAATGGGGAAACAAAAACGGGAGTGACAACTTTTTTTATCGATGATAAAATTGATACAGGTGTAATGATTTTAAGTAAAGAAATTTCAATTACCCCCAATGAAAATGCCGGAGAATTACATGATAAATTGAAGACAATAGGAAGTGAAACTGTAATTGCTACTTTAGCTTTAATTGAAAAAGGAAATGTAACAACCACTATTCAAAATGAAACGGGCGAAATAAAAACGGCTTACAAACTCAATAAAGAGAATTGCAAAATAGATTGGACGAAATCGGGCAAAGAAATTCACAATTTAATAAGGGGACTTTCTCCTTATCCTAATGCCTGGTGTTATTTTAAAGATGGCAATGAGGAATGGAATGTTAAAATTTATGAAGCAAATTTTCAACTAGAAAATCATGATTTAGAAATCGGAACTGTTATTTCATCCAAAAAAGAAATTAAAATTGCTGTTAAAGATGGATTTGTTACACTATTAAATTTACAATTTCCAGGCAAGAAAAGAATGAATGTTTCAGAATTACTTAATGGAATGGCGTTTTCAGAATTGGCTAAAGTAACGTAAACCCATAGAAACATTGATGTAATAACGAAAATAGCATACAAAAAAGCTTTCTTTATCAACAAATGACGCTAGTTATTAACAAAATAAATAAAAAAAACGACAATCACTTGTACAGTGCGTATTTTCTACTAAATTTGTTTTGATTAACAAAAATATTTAACCAACAATTAATAAACTATCATTATGAACAAATCAGAATTAATCGATGCTATCGCTGCTGATGCAGGAATTACAAAAGCTGCTGCAAAATTAGCTTTAGAATCATTTTTAGGTAACGTAGGAAAAACTTTGAAAACAGGTGGAAGAGTTTCATTAGTAGGTTTTGGATCTTGGTCAGTTAATAAAAGAGCTGCAAGAGATGGAAGAAACCCACAAACTGGAAAAACTATTAAAATTGCTGCTAAAAATGTAGTGAAATTTAAAGCTGGTGCAGACTTAGATAGTTCTGTAAACTAAACCAATTTATTGTGATATAAAAAAATCATCCTGAAAATTCAGGATGATTTTTTTTTTGATATTTTATTTTAATTTTTTTTCTTACTTTTAAATAAAAATTGTGTCATTATGACTTCAGAAAAAATAGAAAAAGGACTTTTATTAATTGCTGAACCCACTATAATTGGGGATATGTCTTTTAACAGATCTGTTATTTTGTTAGCCGATCATAACCATGAAGGTTCAGTTGGATTTATTCTTAATAAACCATTAGAATACACTATTAATGATTTAATTCCGGAAATAAATATTTCTTTTAAAGTATATAATGGAGGTCCGGTAGAACAAGACAATTTATACTTCATACACAATATCCCAAATTTAATAACCAATAGCATTGAAATATCAAATGGTATTTTTTGGGGAGGCGACTTTGAACTGACCAAAAGCCTAATCAATGCGGGTAAAATAAACAAAGAAAATATTAGGTTTTTCTTAGGCTATTCAGGTTGGGATGCTAATCAACTGGAGAGTGAGTTACAATCTAATTCTTGGATACTTTCTAAGAATACCAATAAAAATGGTATTTTAGAAAAAGCAACTGTTCGTTTTTGGAAAGAAAAAATAATGGAATTAGGTGGTGAATATATCATTTGGTCGAACGCACCAGAAAATCCAAATTTTAATTAGCCAAATACTATATTATTTATATTATTTACTAATTCTTCAGAAAAGTTAGTATCAAACTCTTTTTTACGATATTTTGTAATAGGTTGAATTCCACTAATAACATTAGTAATAAATAGTTCATCTGCTTTTTGTAGATCAAAAGGAGAAATTGATTCTTCTATAACTTCGATATTTTCATTTTTTTTTGCTATTTCTAAAACTTGTTTTCTCATAATTCCGTTAAGACAACCATCACTTATTGGCGGCGTAATTAATTTGGATTTTAGTAGCATGAACAGGTTCCCATTTAAAGCTTCCACAACATTTTTTTCATTGTTTAACAACAAACAATTTTGCATACTATTCTCTTCAGCATAGATACTTCCAACAACGTTGATCATCTTATTGGTAGTCTTTATGGTAGATAACAATTGTTTTGTAACTACAAAATCTTTAAATAAATCAACTTCATAAGGATTCTTATTTATCGAATACGATTGATTTTGCAGCGGTGAAATTTGAATTACAAAAGAAATAGATTTCGTTGTAGGCAAATACAATCCGCCTTCATTTCTATACACCGTCAATCGCAGTCTCGCAGCATCATTAACTTCATTTGCGTGCACCAAATTCAGCAGTTGATCTTCTAGATATTCCATAGTGAATTGCATCGGAATTTCCATTCGAACAATGCGCATCGATGCCATTAATCGAAAATAGTGATCTTCTAAAAATAAAATTTTATTTTTTGCGAATTTGAAAGTTTCAAAAACTGCATCACCGTATAAAAAACCTCTATTGATATTACTAAT
>CALPIE020000075.1 GCA_943323545.2 Bifidobacterium breve
AGATTTAGACCTATTAATTTATCGATCTGTTGAAATTAAAAATGAAATCGTTAAAATGGATCCTACTGAAAATGGAATCAGAAAAGCACTTAATTTTGGTCATACTTTAGGTCATGCTATAGAAAGTCATTTATTAGAAACTTCTAATCCTTTATTACACGGTGAGGCAATAGCCGTTGGGATGATTCTAGAAAGTTACTTGTCTAAAGAAAAAAACTTACTATCAACTGAAGATTATCTTCAAATAAAGCAAACTATAAAATCTATCTTTGACAATATTTTATTTAGTCAAGTTGATATTGAAACTATTATGAATTTACTTATTCATGACAAAAAAAATGAGTATGGAAAAATACAATTTGCACTTTTAAATGGTATTGGAAACACTTCGCTAAATCAATTAGTTGACAATGAACTAATTATAGAAAGTTTTAATGATTATAAATTGTAATTTTTTTTATTAAATTATTGCATTTCACTTATTTTATTTTTTACATTTGCCTTGATGATAAAAAACAACTTACTTACTATTGAAAGTAAAAATAAACTTAAGAGTGAAAAACTTTTTTTGTTGTTTTTTTGTTTGGTGTTTTCTTCAATAAAAAAAAACATAAGTACTATTTTAAGAATCATTAAATCATTTAGTGTTGATTTACCAATTGCTTATGCAAATATTAGGGTTTGAATTTTAGATATATAATTTTCTACATTATCATTATTATCTAAAAAAAATACATTTAATGAATACTAAATATTACGACTTAATAAATCAAACTTATTATTTCCCTCAAGAAGAATTTACTTTAAATAAAGAACATGCTCTTCAATTTCACAATATCGATTTGATGAAATTAGTTGAGCAATATGGAACTCCATTAAAATTTACCTATTTACCTCAAATTTCCAACAATATAAACAGAGCCAAAAATTGGTTCCGAAAAGCTATGGAAAAAAACAAATATGAAGGTAAATACTATTATTGTTATTGTACAAAAAGTTCTCATTTTGAATATGTTATGAACGAAGCTTTTAAAAACAATATACATATAGAAACATCTTCAGCATTTGACATCAATATTGTAGAAAATTTATTAGAAAACGGTAAAATAAGCAAAAGCACTTATATCATATGTAATGGTTTTAAAAGAGATCAGTACATTTCAAACATTGCTAGATTGATAAATAATGGACATAAAAATGCTATTCCAATTATTGATAATTACGAAGAATTAGATTTACTTCAAGCAGAAATAAAAGGAAAATTTAAAATCGGAATTCGAATTGCGGCAGAAGAAGAACCTAAATTTGAGTTTTACACCTCGCGTTTGGGAATTGGCTATAAAAACATAGTAGCATTTTATAAAAAACAAATTCAAGAAAACGATCGGTTAGAGCTTAAAATGCTTCACTTTTTTATCAATACCGGAATCAATGATAATGCCTATTATTGGAATGAATTGGTTAAATGTATTAAGGTTTATATTGCCCTTAAAAAAGAGTGTCCGTCTCTTGATGGATTAAATATTGGTGGTGGATTTCCTATCAAAAATTCTCTAGCTTTCGAATACGATTACCAATACATGATTGATGAAATCATCAATCAAATAAAAATTGCATGTGAAGAAGCAGAAGTTGATGTTCCTAATATTTTTACAGAATTTGGTTCTTTTACTGTTGGTGAAAGTGGTGGAGCAATTTATCAAGTATTATATCAAAAACAACAAAACGATAGAGAAGCGTGGAATATGATTGACTCTTCATTTATTACTACATTACCTGATACTTGGGCTATTAATAAGCGATTCATCATGTTGGCAGTTAACCGTTGGAATGATACTTATGAAAGAGTTTTATTAGGAGGAATGACATGTGACAGCGACGATTACTACAATTCTGAACAAAACATGAATGCCATATATTTACCAAAATACAATAAAGAAAAACCTTTGTATATTGGTTTTTTTAATACTGGAGCTTACCAAGAAACTATTGGTGGATATGGCGGATTACACCACTGCTTGATTCCGCAACCCAAACATATTTTAATAGATAGAGATGAAAATGGTATTTTAGCTACCGAAGTTTTTTCTGAGCAACAAACTTCAGACGATGTATTAAAAATATTAGGTTATTCTAAAAAATAACAAAATATATTTTCTAAATAATTTTGTTAAAAAAATAAAAAAAACAGTTTGCAGTTTTAAAAAAATAGTTTTTCTTTGAACTCCAAACTACTACAATTAATAGTTAACACACAAAATGAGTAAAGGACCAATAAGCCAGTTTATTGAGAAACATTATCTTCACTTTAATGCTGCAGCTTTAGTCGACGCAGCAAAAGGATATGAGCAACATTTACTTGAAAATGGTAAAATGATGATTTCTCTTGCTGGTGCAATGAGTACAGCAGAATTAGGAAAATCATTAGCTGAAATGATTCGTCAAGATAAAGTACATATCATTTCTTGTACTGGAGCGAATCTAGAAGAAGATATAATGAATTTGGTGGCTCATAATTCTTATAAAAGAGTTCCAAATTACCGTGATTTAAGTCCGCAAGACGAATGGGATTTATTAGAAAATCATTATAACAGAGTTACAGATACTTGCATTCCAGAAGAAGAAGCATTTAGAAGATTACAAAAACACATTTATAAAATCTGGAAAGATGCCAATGATAAAGGTGGAAGTTATTTTCCTCATGAATTTATGTATCAAATGTTAAATTCAGGTGTGTTAGTACAATACTATGAAATAGATCCAAAAGATTCGTGGATGATAGCTGCTGCTGAGAAAAACTTGCCAATAGTTGTTCCTGGTTGGGAAGATAGTACTATGGGTAACATTTTTGCTTCTTATTGCATTAAAGGAGAATTTAAACCAACTACAATGAAAAGTGGCATCGAATATATGATGTGGTTGGCCAATTGGTATCCGAAAAATTCAGGTGGAAAAGGCGTAGGTTTTTTTCAAATTGGAGGAGGAATTGCAGGCGATTTTCCAATTTGTGTGGTACCAATGTTATACCAAGATATGGAAATGCATGATATTCCATTTTGGAGTTATTTTTGTCAGATTTCAGATTCTACCACCAGTTATGGTTCGTATTCTGGAGCTGTTCCAAATGAGAAAATTACTTGGGGAAAATTAGATATACACACTCCAAAGTTTATTATTGAATCCGATGCAACAATTGTTGCACCACTAATTTTTGCTTATTTATTAGATTTATAAAAGTATTTTTATGAAGAGAATTATTGTTGATTATGCTAAGCTAACTGGAGATATTTTGAACTTATTAGTTGAAAAATTTCCTGAGGGATATGACGATTCTAATATTATTCGTTTTAGGAATGCACAAAACGAATTGATAGAAGCTGTAGAAGTTCGAACAGAAGATACTATTTACTTGGTAAAAGTAAGTACTAAACTAGCTAGTAGAATGGAAAAATATGATGAAGAAGAAGATATTGATTCTGTTATTGAGCCAATAATTCCTATAAAAGGACTTGATGATGATGAAGATGCTCTCAATGAAGAGGAAGAAGAAGACGAAGATTTATTATTAGATAAAGGCGGTTCTGATGATGGTGAAGATGATGAGGAGGATGAAATTGAACCATCAGATGATGATGATGATGATGAAGAATAAATATAATGTCCGCTACTAGCGGACTTTTTTTTGCACAGCGTTCACATAGAACAAAAGCAAAGCGTTTATATCGTTTTTATATTACTATGTGAGCGCTGAGCATTCTCTGTGCTTCTCTGTTTAATAACTATAAATATCGTTCTTCAAAAACGCGTTGATGATGGTTTTGATGTCCAATAATAATATATCCTAATGCTCTTACAGACAATAGATTATTATTTGATGTTCCTATTCGTATTAATTGCTCATTTGTAAAAGATTTGAAAAGCAACAATGTAGCATGTCTGACAGCTGACATCTCTGTTAGCAATTGCATTACAGTTCTATCATTTGCATTGGCCTCATCTACATAATCATTTTCATCAAATCCAGATAAATTTGTTTTATCATTTCTAGCAAACCGCAATGCTCTGTAGGTAAATATTCTTTCTGCATCAATTAAATGCTGTATAATATCTTTTATTGTCCATTTTCCTTCTGCATATCGATAATCAAATTTATCCATCGGAATATCTTGAACAAATTTAATAAATCGATGAAGCGATATTTCTAATTCTTCATTTAAAGTAAATTCATTTGAAACTTGTTGTAAGTAGGTTTCAAAATAAATTGGATATTCTGTAGCTATTAATTGTAAAGATTTCATACTATTATTTTTAAATTATAAACTATGCCGAATTTCTACTGGCATTTGTATTTCCAAACAATGAACGCATCACTAATTTTTCATATACCGAAAGTAAATTTGATTTATCTTCAGTATTTCTTATTTCATTAATTTTCATTAAAGCGTATTGCTGAATGGTGAGTAATGGTAAAACAATATCTTCTCTCATTTTAATAGATGCCTTGCCATCTGGATAATTTTCCATTAATTCAGTATGTCCAGCTATTTTTAACAAAAGTCGTTTTGTTTCGTTAAATTCATTAAAAATGATTTGCCAAAACGCACCGAATTCAACATTATCTTTTAAATAATGCGTAAGTGGAAAAAAAGATTTTGCCAATGACATCATACTATTTTCTAATAAAGTTCTAAAAAAAAGTGAAGAGTCAAATAAATTTTGAATTTTTTCCCATTGATTGGTATCTTCAAAATGTTTTAAAGCAGCCCCTACTCCAAAAAAACCTGGCACATTTTGTTTCATTTGACTCCATGATCCCACAAAAGGAATAGCTCTTAAATCGGAAAAAATAAAATTATCCGATGTATTTCTCTTTGATGGGCGACTACCAATATTGGCTTTAGCATAATAGTTTAATGTGCTCATTTTATCTAAATATGGAACAAACTTTGGATGATTTTTAAAATCAACATAGTACTTATGTCCAATTTGAGCTAATTCGGTAATTATTTTTTTATCTGAATCGGTTAAATTATTTTCTTCTTTGTTAAAAATTTTATTTGTTACTCCAGCACTTAATAGATTTTCTAAGTTATAACGACACGAATCTATAGTTCCGAAATTAGAACTAATGGTTTGTCCTTGAATTGTTAATTGAATTTCTTGATTTTCTATAGAAGTACCTAAGGAGGCATAAAAGTTATGTGTTTTGCCTCCACCCCTTGCTGGCGGACCACCTCGTCCGTCAAAGAAGATAACTTGTATGCCATATTTTCTAGATACTTCAGTTATAGCTTCTTTGGCTTGGTATATCCCCCAATTTGCCATTAAATAACCACCATCTTTAGTACCGTCAGAAAATCCTAACATTACAGTTTGTTTATTTTTTCTATTTTTTAGATGCTGAATATACAATTCATTAGAATAAAGCTGTTCCATAATAGTAGCTGCATTATGTAAATCGTCAATAGATTCGAATAATGGAACAATATCAACCGTTGGATTTTCCCAATCACACAAACGAAATAAAGCTAAAGTCTCAAAAACATTTAATGCACTTTCATTATTACTTATTATATATCTATTGGCTCCTAACTCTCCGTTTTTTTCTTGAATTTCTTTAATAGCTAAAATTGATTCGATGGTTAGTTTGGTCATTCCATCATCAAATATATTAGTTGTAATATTCCCAGATAATTTTGAAAGTATTTCAAATCGCTTATCCTCAGAAAGTGAAAAATAATTTAATAGTTCCGAATTTTCTTTTTCTAAATACAGAAAAATATTTTCAATAACTTTATTATGTATGCTACTATTTTGACGAATATCTAAAGATGCAAAATGGAAACCAAACACTGTAACCTTATTAATAAGGTTATTAATATCATCGATATACAATGATTGATGTTGTTCTATACAAATTAATTTAATTTCTTTAAGTTTTTCTTTTAATTCAGTTAAAGTGATATAAATAGCTCCAGATGAATAAAATACAGATCTATATATTTTTCTTTCAAGTTCTGAAATTATAATATCTAAACCAGGAAATGTGAGTTTTCGTTTAAGTTTTCTAATATCTGAATAATAGCATTTTAATATTGAAGTTCTTAATCGTTCTGCAACATTTAAAGTAATTTCAGTTGTAACAAATGGATTTCCATCCCTATCACCACCGGGCCAAAAACCTAAATTAATAATTGAATTAGAAATTGGTAATTCTTTAAAAATATTTTTCTGAATATATTGAAGCATATCACCAGTAGTGTGATAAAACACATTTTCGAGATACCAAATTAAACTTACAGCTTCATCGAAAGGTGTAGGTTTGTTTTTTTTGATAAATGGTGTTTTGCCTAATTGTGCCAATAATTCTTTAATTTTATTTAAATTATTATCCCTTATAGCATTGGTTAAATCTGTTATAATTCCGAGTACAGCACCTGGATAAAATTGTGTAGGATGTGCTGTTAAAACCGTACGAATATTAAATTCATTAAAAAAATTAATTAATTCACTGTTAAGCATATTAGAATCAGTGCTTTCATTAAGATCGCGCAAAGAACCTTTACCTTCCATATTATTTACTATTGGAAAAGCGGCATCTTCAATAGCGTCAAAAAGTACAATTTGTCGCTCTATATATTGAATAAATTTAAACAATAAACTTATTTTATCTGTTTCTGAAATTGCATCTAAATATTTTTTTGAAAAAGAATCTACAATTTCAACTGGACTCATTTGATTTTTAAATCCACTATCGCATATCTCGCTAAACAGAGGCAATAAAACACCAGTATTATCAATAGAATCGAACGGTAATGTAATAAAAACACTATTGTAAATATGATATTTTGACAACACATTTTGATTGAATCGTTCTATTTTAGGTAATGTATACATTGTCATTAATTTAAATTTTAATAAAATTCTTATTAATAAAAAACCTCATTCACCGAAGAGAATGAGGTTGGTATTTGAATAATATTGATGAATTACATATTTTTAAAAATAGTATGCATCAATCTTTTCTTATCATTTATACTTTCCTCAAGCGAAATCATAGATTCGGTTCTGTAAACGCCATCTATATCATCTAACATAAAAATTACATCTTTAGCATGTTTGGTGTCTTTGGCTCGAATTTTACAAAAAATATTAAACTTTCCAGTTGTAACATGTGCTACAGTGACAAATGGAATTTCATTAATTCTTTCTAATACGAATTTTGTTTGAGAAGTGTTATTTAAAAATACACCAACATAAGCAATAAAAGAATACCCTAATTTTTCATAATCAAGAGTTAATGAAGATCCCATTATTATTCCGGCATCTTCCATTTTTTTTACTCTAACATGAACTGTACCTGCAGAAATTAATAATTTTTTTGCAATATCAGTAAATGGGACTCTTGTATTGTCTATTAACATATCCAGAATTTGGTGGTCAACTTCATCTAAACGGAATTTACTCATAATTACTTATTTATATTATTATATTGTTGTTTTATTTAAACTTTAAATTTAGTCATTTATGATAAACAATCGTTATACTCTTAAACCATTAACGATTTTAATGTCTTTTCCTAAATAAAATGAAGCTTTATTATTAATTTTCGGAATTGAATCTTCATCATCAGTGTACAACATTTTATGTGCATTGTATTGAAAATGACCATAAAACCCTTTCAATTCTCCAATTTCAGCTATGTAAGCATTAAATTGAATTTTATCTTCAATAAGTATTTCTATATATTGAGCAGCAAAATTCGTAATAAATTCTTTATTATCATAATTTATTTTAACATTTCTGTAAATAAAATCATAAAAATTGATTTTATTTTGCGGAATTTTCAGATAATCTTCTAATTTGTTGTTAACTATATCGTTTTCGGAAATAAACATTAAACCAGATAGTAATGCAATAAAAATCATCTTTCGAGTATATTCTCTGTAGTAATCATTTTCAAAATGGCCAGCTTCAAATAAAATGGTAGGTACATTGAGTTTTTGAAAAGTATCCCCAACACAATTGCCATTATAGGCATCATCAAAGCGCCCAACCTGATTTGGAATGTGCTTTTGTAATTCATCATTCATCGCAACAATAATGTTCATCGCTTTAGATCTGACTTCATTTATATCACGGTTTTCATTAAAAGAAGGTGCTAAAAAAGAAATTGTTGCTACTTTTCCAGAATCTCCAGCTCCGTAAATAGTACGTTGATCATGAAGATTATAACAAAAATCGGGTTTAAATTCATCAAAAGTTTGTCTTAACAATACACTTTCAGGTTGTGTTAAATTAAATGCATCTCTATTTAAATCGATATTATTTGCATTTTCTCGAGTATATAATTCAGCGCCATCCGGGTTTACCATTGGTAAAAAACAAAATGTAAAATTTTTCAATAACTTTTCTCCTATTTTTTCTTTAGCATGAATTACATTAAAAAAATCAAACAAGGCTTTAGTAGTCGTACTTTCATTACCATGCATTTGCGACCACATGAAAACCTTTATTTTTCCTGAACCAATACTATATTTATAAATGGGTTTCCCAAGAACAGATTTTCCAATAATTGTCGAATTGCATTTTGTTATTATTGGTTCGATATCTTTTAAAGTTATGTACCGTCCAAATAAAGAATTCTCCTTATATTGCTTATGTAATTCTATATAATCTATCATACGCTTACTTGATATTGTCGTTCAGGATATTTGCCTTTTACACCAGTATAAAAAGATTTGTATTTATTCATATCGGCTTTAAAATCTCCGGTTGGGTAGATCGGTTTTCCAATTTTAACTTCTTTATTTCCATAATCAAAAGCAACTGGAATAATTGGAACATTTGCTTTTAATGCAATATAATAAAAGCCTGTACGTAGTTCAGTTACTTTTTTTCTAGTACCTTCGGGAGCAATCCCCAATCTAAAAATAGTTCTACTATTAAAAATATCAACAATTGAATCGACTAAATTTTTACCTCCACGCCTATCTAAAGGAGCACCTCCTATTGATTTGAAATAATATCCAAAAGGAAAAACAAACAATTCTTTTTTACCAACAAAATTCATTTCTTGATTTACAATCCCACGAACTAATAATCCAATAAAAAAATCAAAATTACAAGTATGAGGCATAACTGCGATTACACATTTTTTAATATTTTCATCAAAATTCCCTGTAAGTTTCCATCCCATTAATTGGAAGAAAATATATTCATAAAGTCGTTTCTTCATCTAAAAAAATTTTCGTAAATTTAACATTATTCTTTCATTTTCTAGATAAATAAATATATGCTTTCTAAATTTTTTAGTTATTTCATTCCAATTAACGTTTATAAAAAAAAATCTTTAGTTAGTAAATCATTAGAAGTCACGTGGAATAATGGCGAATTGGTTTTAGATAGCAAAAATACCAATTATTCTTATGGCAGTTTGCAACGTATTTTGCGAAAAGGATTGAAATATATAGGTTTTGAAAGAATTAGAAAATTTGAATCAGTTTTAGTTCTTGGAGTTGCCGGAGGAAGTGTTATTAAAACTTTAGTAAACGAAATTAATTATAAAGGGAAAATTACTGGTGTTGAAATAGATAAAGATGTAATTGATATTGCTAATACTTATTTTAAATTAAATCAAGTTGCTCATTTAGAAATTATAAATGATGATGCTTTTGAGTTCGTATTAAAAACCAAATCAACTTACGATTTAATTATTATTGATATTTTTCAGGATACAACAATGCCAAATTTTTTATTTGAAGACTTTTTCATTAATAGAATACATTTTATTTTAAATTTTGAGGGTTTTATTTTATTTAACACTATGGTTTTAAATGAAAAAGATAGAACACGAAATTTAAATTATAAGAAAAAATTTGATAAAAATTATTCTTTGCGAATGTATCCTAAAGTTGAAGAACACAATGAATTATTTACCATAAAAAAACTATATTAAATGAAAATATTTTTTAAAAAACTCTTGCTTGGAAAAGTAGAAAAAAAAGCCAGGTTTAATATCAATCCTATTCAAAAAAGAATATTAAATATTCGAGCAATATGGAATAATGACCATCAAGATGATAATGGAATTGAAAAAATTGTTCGGCTATTCCTATCCTTTTCCCAATTAATTTTTCCGGGAGTTTATATTAAATATTTTGCAAATAAAAAAGGACTTGAATACCAAGACATTGCATTAGATATATACGTTTTAGCTAAAGTTACTTTTCCATTACTAATATTAATTAATAATTGGCAAGAAAATAAAATTCTTATTTGGATTATGATTTATGTATTGACAGAAACTATTTTATACATACCTACATTGATTTTTGCCTCTGATGTATTTTCTCGTCCACGTTCTTATAAACGTTCAATGCTTTTACTTTTTTTTAATTATATGGAAATTGTAATTGCATTTGCTGTATTGTATACTTGTGGAAATAATATGAATATTCCTTTTAACCATTGGTTTGATGCAATTTATTTTAGTATTGTAACATCAAATTCTATTGGTTACGGTGATTATTATCCAATTACTACTTTTGGGAAAGTATTGGTAAGTATGCAAGCAATGTTCTTTTTGTCTTTTGTGGTTTTATTTTTGAATTTTTTCTCAACTAAAATGAAAAGCAAAGGTTATTTTGATAATGAAGAATTGGAATAAATGTTAGAATTTAATTTTCAGTAGCTACTATTTTTCTTGCTTTTTCTAAATCTTCAATCGTATCAATTCCGATTCCAAAATGAGATGTTTCAACCATTTTAATCCGTTTTCCGTATTCTAAATATCGTAACTGTTCTAATTTTTCTGATGCTTCTAATGATTTCATTGGTAAGGAATAAAAATCAAGTAAAGCTTGTTTTCTAAAAGCATATATGCCAATATGTTGAAAATAACGAACACCTGCATTTTTTTCTCTTGGAAATGGAATAACAGAACGTGAAAAATACAATGCAAATTGATTTTGATCTACAACGACTTTTACATTATTAGGATTGTTGATTTCAGATTCAGTTGTAATTTCTCGCATTAGTGAGGCTAAATCTACATTAAAATTCACATCATTTTTAAATACTTCAATAAGTTGTGCTAATGGTTTTGCATCAATAAATGGTTCATCTCCTTGAACATTAATTACAATATCAACATCTAAATCAATTATAGCTTCAGCAATTCTATCGCTTCCGCTTTCATGTGTTCTAATTGACATGATTGCTTTACCTCCATTTGAAATTATTTCATCATAAATCAAATCCGAATCAGTAACCACAAAAACATCATCAAATAAATTGGTGTATTTTGCCGCTTCATAGGTGCGAAGAATAACAGTCTTCCCACCTAAATCTTGCATTAATTTAGCAGGAAAACGAG
>CALPIE020000076.1 GCA_943323545.2 Bifidobacterium breve
AATTCCGCCTGCTGCGATTAATGGAATGGTAATATTTTCTTTCACGATTGGAATTAAAGTGAAAGTTGTCGTTTCTTCCCGACCATTGTGTCCGCCTGCTTCAAAACCTTCAGCTACGACCGCATCTACTCCGGCTTCTTGTGCTTTTAAAGCAAATTTAGAACTGCTTACTACATGAACTACGGTTATACCTTTATCTTTTAAAAAAGCCGTCCATGTTTTTGGATTTCCAGCTGAAGTAAATACTATTTTCACACCTTCATCCACAATAATATTGATAATTTCTTCAATATTCGGATACAACATCGGAACGTTAACTCCAAACGGTTTGTCAGTAGCATTTTTGCATTTTTGAATGTGTTCTCGCAAAACTTCTGGATACATTGAACCAGCACCAATAAGTCCTAAACCACCAGAATTACTAACAGCACTTGCTAATTTATAGCCACTATTCCAAATCATTCCACCTTGAATAATGGGATATTGTATATTGAAAAGTTGGGTGATTCTATTCATTTATGCTGAAAATTTTTCAGTTTATTTTTTAATTATTTTTCCAGATTGAGAATAAGAGACATTTTCAATTTTATAATAGTAAAATCCACTTTGTAATCCTTCCATTAATATAGTAGAATTGGAAACTGATACACTAGTTTGCTTTACATTTTGTCCTAAATTATTGTACAAAGAAAGTATTGCGTTTTCAAATCCATATGGAAAAGAAATAGAAAAACTATCTGAAACTGGATTAGGGGAAATAACAAAACTAGTAGTTGCAAATGCGTTATTATTTAACAGCGCATTATTTAATGCCAATTGAAAATCGGGAATTCCATATCCAAACTGTGGATTCGGATTGGTAAATCTATCTGCAGATTGTTTAACAAAATTGACCACTTGTTGGTTTGATAAATTCGGAACTGCTTGCCAAAAACTAGCTATCATTCCTGCCATAATTGGACAAGAAAAAGAAGTACCACTAGCAGTTTGAATAGCACCTGAAGTATTTGCTACTACAGCAGCCGATCCTTTAGCCATTACATCAGGTTTTACTCTTCCATCAAAACTAGGTCCGATTGAACTAAATGTAGCATAGATTTCATCAAATCTTACTGCGCCTACTGCTAATACATTAGTTGCTTCTGCAGGAACACCAACATGATTGAGTGGCTCTGGGCTATTAGCCGAATTTCCAGCACTTGCAACTACAATCATTCCTTTGCTAAATGCAAGATTAGCCCCTTTTGAAGCAAAAGCTGTATTCCCATTAAAATCTGAATATTGATGACTATAAGCTGGATTATCATATCCATAATAACCTAACGAAGTTGAAATAATATCTACACCCAAACGATCAGCTTCTTCTGCTGCTTCAACCCAATAACTTTCTTCAACTGGATTTTCTTCAGCAACATCTTCAGTTACAAATAAATAATACTTAGCATCTGGTGCAGTACCTACTAATGCACCATCTACAAAACCTCCCATGCAAGATAAAGTCATTGTTCCGTGATTGTGTAAAGAATAAACATCTGTACTTTGATTAACATAATTATATCCGCCAAGGATAGCGTTATTGTCAAATAATCTTTGGAAAGGAGTTGTATTATTAACGTTTATAAATCCGGAATCTAAAACAGCAATAATTTTACCTGTTCCTGAATAATTGGCTTGGTGCAATAAATGTCCGTTTAACATTTCAATTTGATTTGCTGAATCACCATAATTGAATGTAGTTTGAACATCCAATTGTTTATTAATTGGATTAAATTGATTTGGATTCACTGTTTTAGCATTCAACAATCTATTGGCAAAATCTACATGATTTACAAAAGACAATAAGGTTAAAGCATTTATACTAGCAATACTGCCACGAATGTGTAGGCAATTTAACCATTTTGATTTTGCTTTTACGGTAATTCCAGGAATTGCTGTAATTTGATCTATATATGGTTGATGTATTGGAACATCATTTACATTTAATGCAATTCCTTGATTTGTTCTTCTATCTAAAGCCCTTTGTGTTAGAAAATTTAAAGGTGTATTTAACTGACTTATTGCATTTGGTTTGTCATTGAAATATACCCAAGCATCTTCTTGAGAAAAAGCAGAAAAACAAACAAAAAAAATAAAATAGATTAGCAGGTTTTTCATATAATTAAAATTTGGAATGAACCAAAGATACAAAAATCAAATAAAATGAAATAGAATTATGAAATTACACCTGAACCAATTAATTCATCATCTATATTCCATGCAACAAATTGACCTTCTGTAATAGCAGATTGCGGATTTTCGAAAGCAACATACAAACCACTTTCAAATTGATGTAATGTAGCTTTTTGCAATTCTTGTCGGTAGCGAATTCGTGCCATAACATCCATTTTTTCGCCGTTTTTAAGCTTTAAATCGTTGCGAATCCAATGAATTTCGGATGGTTGAATACGCAGTGCTTTTTTAAATAAGCCAGGATGAGAATGTCCTTGTCCAGTATAAATAATATTGTTTTCTACATCGGTAGCGATAATAAACAATCCTTCTTTTGTGCCACCAACATTCAAACCTTTACGTTGTCCGATAGTGAAAAAATGGGCACCTTGGTGTTTGCCTACTATCTTTCCCATTTCTGGAGTGTATTTTATCGAAGTCGATTCGGCAATAAGTTGCTCTTCAAGAGAATTAAAGTTTGTTTCTTTTAGATTGTATATTGGATTATTTGCCTCAATTTCGACTATGATTCCTTCTTTAGCTTGTAATTGCTGTTGTAAAAATTCGGGTAAACGAACTTTCCCTATAAAACACAATCCTTGAGAATCTTTCTTTTCGGCAGTTACTAAATTTAAATTCATAGCAATTTCACGAACTTGAGGTTTTGTTAATTCACCAATTGGAAACAATGCTTTACTTAATTGTTCTTGTGAAAGTTGACACAAAAAATACGATTGATCTTTATTGCTATCAGCTCCAGATAATAATTGATAAGTTTCTTTTCCTTCTATTTCGATAATTCCTTTTCGGCAATAATGTCCGGTTGCTACATAATCTGCACCAAGCGAAAGTGCAATTTTCATAAAGACATCAAATTTGATTTCGCGGTTGCAAAGCACATCTGGATTTGGAGTACGTCCTTTTTCATATTCACTAAACATGTAGTTTACGATACGGTCTTTGTATTGTTCGCTTAAATCGACAGTTTGAAACGGAATTCCGAGTTTTTCTGCAACGAGAAGTGCATCATTACTATCTTCGAGCCAGGGACATTCATTAGAAATCGTAACCGAATCATCGTGCCAATTTTTCATAAATAGTCCGATTACTTCGTAACCTTGCTCTTTTAAAAGATAAGCTGCAACACTCGAATCTACACCACCTGACAGTCCAACGATTACTCGCTTCATTGTAAATAAAAAATAAATTTTAGAGTGCAAAGTTACATCAAATAATAAAAAAAAGCATGTGCTTTAATTGTTAAAACACATGCTTAAGTAAATAATTTTGATACTGCTAATTATTCTTGTTTTCGATTTTGTTTGACAAATTTCTTTCCTTGCGGTTTATCCATATTTTGTTTGGTTGTTTTACCGTCGGTTGTAAATTCCCAAATTCCTGATTTTTTACCATTTTTGAAAATTCCTTTTGCAACAATAATATTATCGGCATTTTTAAAAATAGCAATACCTTCAAATAGACCGTTTTTATAATTTGATTCTTCTAAAACGACGCTATTTTCTGCATATTTTTTATAAACACCTTCTTTAATTCCATTTTTATAGGATGTTTCTTCGGCAATTTTTTCGCTTTTGTAAAAAACTCTTCTAACACCATTTAATTTTCCATTCACATACAATTCGGTAGTCATAATAAGAGGAGAATCTTCATGGTAATACTTCCATTCTCCTTCATAAAGTTTATTTACCAATTTGCCTTCACTAACTTTATTATTCTTTTGATTGTAAAAAATGGTGTAACACGAATTGTCGTTTGGATTGAATTCTCGTGTTGCAATTATAGTCTTAGCTTTTGTATCGTCATAAAATTTAAAAATTCCAGTTTCTTTACCGTGATTGAAAGCACCTTCATAGCGAGGTCTTTTTGATGCTTCATAAACGCCTTTCCAGACTCCATGTTTTAATCCTTTATCATCTAATTTATTGAACTCCTGAGCAAAAATGATTTGTATCGAAAATAGAATTATAAAAACGTATTTCATTATTTTAATATTTTTTTAGATAACTAAAAATTTAACTTAATAGTATTCAAAAATAGATGCAATTTATATTAAATCAAAAAAAGTACGATTATTAGTATAAAACTAGAGTTAATAATTATATATTTTGTTTACTTATTTATAAGTTTCATTTAACAAACATTCTATTTATTATTTAGAGATTTTTAATTTATTGTCTAAAATATCGTTAAACAAAATCGTTAAAATTAAATTAACAATATAATTTTGTTTATTTATTTATGTTTAAAGTTAAACAAAAAATATAGTTTCGTATAGTAAAACATTAAAAAAAAAAATCATGAAAACAAACAAAATTAAATTATTATCAGTACTTGCAATTTTTGCTGTGCTTTTCACATCGTGCGATGATGATGATGTTCAAACATTAATTCCAGATACTACTATTACTGGATTAGCTTCTAGTACTGCTGATTTATCAATTTTAGTACAAGCATTAACTAGAGCAGATTTAGCAGCTACACTACAAAGCGACGGACCTTTTACAGTTTTTGCTCCAACAAATGCTGCTTTCACTTCATTTTTAGCAGCAAATGGATATGCTAACTTAGAAGCAGTGCCAGTTCCAGCTTTAAAAGAAATATTACTTAACCATGTTATAAGTGGTGAATTTGAATCGACCGATTTGGTGAATAATACCTACATTAAAACATTAGCAAAAGGAACTGCATCTGCAACCAATACGCTTAGCATGTATGTTAACACAACATCAGGAGTAAGATTAAATGGCGTTTCTTCTGTAACTTCACCAAATATTTTAGCTTCAAACGGTGTAATACATATTGTAAATGCTGTAATTGGTTTACCTACTATTGTAACTCACGCTACTGCAAATCCGAATTTCTCTTCTTTGGTAACTAATTTAACTGCTGCTGGACAACCTAATTTTGTGTCGATATTATCAGGAACAGGTCCATTTACAGTATTTGCCCCAACAAATACAGCATTTACTAGTTTAGGTACAGAATTGGCTTCAATTCCGTTCACACCTTCAACTGCTCAATTAACTAGTGTACTTCAATATCATGTAATTAATGGAAACGTACTAGCTGCTGCTTTACCAAGTGTTGTTGCAGGTGGTGGAGTTGTACCTACTTTAAATACACAAAATTTTACTATTAGTTTAACTGGTGGTGCAAAAATTACTGGAACCTTTGCTCCTACAAGACCAGCAAGTAATATAATAGCAACTGATGTTCAATGTAGCAATGGTGCTATACATGTTTTAGATAAAGTATTATTACCTGTTTTATAAGTATAATAAGTATAATTAAAAAAGGCTTCTCAATTGAGAAGCCTTTTTTTATGACCCTAATTCAATTGCTCTATTATTAGCCGATTTTACAGCATCAACTATAATCTTATCAAGAATATTTTCATTAAAAACTTTCAAAGCACTTTCTGTCGTTCCTCCTTTAGAAGCCACTTTAGCAATCCATTCTTCATTTGAGAGAGAATAACTATTCTGAATTGCAACTGAACCCATAAACGTTTGATTGACCAGTAACTCGGCTTCCGAATCATTAAAACCCAATTCGACTGCTGCTTTAATCATCGCATTCATGAAATAAAAAACATAAGCTGGTCCGCTTCCTGAAATAGCTGTTGCTGCATTTAACAGTTTTTCATCTTCTACATAAACCGATTTACCTGTAGTATTTATTAGATTTTGGATGATGAATAATTCTTTTCTATCTACATTTGTTGAAGCCGAAAACACCGTCATTCCCATTCCGATTTGCGTTGGAATATTAGGCATGGATCGTACCACTTTTAAACAATTTAATTCACCTTGAATTGTCGCAATTGTAACGCCAGCCATAACAGAAAGCACCAATTGATTTTCTTTAATGAAAGGTTTAATAGAAATCGCTAATTGTTTAAAATCTTGTGGTTTAACTGCTAATATCATAATATCAAAATCACTAATTTTAGCTGTCGGAATTGAAGAAATATTTTGTAATGGAATTCCGTTTTCTGAATGTATTTTAGAAACGTCTCGAACCAAAACATGAATATCGTCTGGTTTAATAAATCGTGAACTAATAAAACTGTTGGCATAGGTTTTTCCCATATTACCAAAACCCATTATCATTACTTTCATAACTTAAATAATTAAAAAAGAGTTCTATGTAAAGGCAAACTTCAAACAGAACTCTTGGTTAGTATAGATATTAGAATTACTTTTTCTTTTGTTGCTGTTGGATTTTTTTCTGCTCTTCTGCTTGTTGCATTACTTCTTGCAATTTTTGTTGAAATCTTCCTTGTTTTTTGGGTTCTTTCAATTTGTTTTCTTGAATTTGAGCATGTATTTTTTCACTATCAATAAAATATTTTTTTATAACTATCATAATTCCGATAGTGATTAAATTGGAAATTAAATTGTACAAACTCAATCCAGAACCATAATTATTAAAGAAAATCAACATCATAATTGGAGACAGGTAAATCATCACTTTCATAATTTTCCCCATATCAGGCATTCCTTCTTGTTGTGGCGCTTGCATTTGCTGATCTCCAGAAGTCATTTTCATATAAAAGAAAATCGCAATCGAAGCCAACAAAGCAAATAAACTAACGTGATCGCCGTATAGCGGAATGTTGAAAGGTATTTTTAAAACCGAATCAAAAGAAGATAAATCATCTGCCCATAAAAATCCTTTTTGTCTCAACTCTACTGCAGAGGGAAAAAATTGGAAGGACGCATACATAAAAGGAAGTTGTATTAAAGCGGGAATACAACCTGCCATCGGATTTACACCAGCTTTGTTATATAACTTCATCGTTTCCTGTTGTTTCTTCATTGGGTCTTTTTTGAATTTTTCTCCCAATTCAGTAATTTCCGGACGTAAGACTTTCATCTTCGCTTGCGACAAGAATGATTTAAATGTAATTGGCGACATTGCTATTTTTATCAAAATTGTAAATATGATAATCGCAATTCCCAATCCCATGAACGAACTTAAAAATCCGAATAATGGAATAAAAATAAATTTGTTAATCCAACCAAATATTCCCCAACCTAAGGCGATAATATCTTCCATGTTACGGTCGTACTTATTCAGTATCTTGTAGTCTGCTGGACCGTAATACCAATTCATTTTATAATCCAATTCACCATTTTTAAAGGCTAATGGCAAAGTAGATTTGAATAGTTTGGTATGAATGGTATCTTTTTTATCGTCGTTAACCAAATCGGTAGAGCTCAATTTTGCGCCATCAATCGGAGTTCCTGTTAAAAGAATTGACGTAAATAAATGTTGCTTATACGCTATGAAAGTTGCTTTTTCTGGCGATTCATCTTCTTGTTTTCCTAAACCAGCATAATCTACTTTTCCGTCTTTGTATTCGTAGTAGATTTCGGTGTAACGGTTTTCGTAAGAAATACTTTTCTCGTTACGAAATGATTTAATTTCCCATAACAAATCAACTGGTTTTGAAGTGTTTAAGGCGTTGACTAAACCTTGCGAATGAATATCGAAATCGAGCATATAATCGTTTGGTTTCAGCACGTATTTGTATTCTAAAAACGCAGTTGGACTCGTTTTCAACTTCATCGAAAGGATTTGATTGTCGCCGACTTTGGTTAAAGTAGGTTCGAAAAATAAATCTTTCGTATTTAAAACACGGTTGTCTTTGGTTTGCAATTCAAGATTCAGATTGGCGTTGTTGTTTTTGACTAACGCCACCAATTCGCCTGAATTCTTTTTAATTTTATCGAAATTTTTCAATGAAACTTCTGCAATTTGACCACCTTTATTGGCGATTTTCAAGGTCATCAAGTTGTTTGAAATTTCGGTAAAACTTTCTTTTGCTGAAGGTAAAGTTGAAGAATAGGCAAAACGTCCTAAAGCACCTTGCAGTTTTTGAAGTTGGGCTGTATCACTTACTGTTGAATCTATTTCAGTAGCAGCAATTTTTTGGGTTGGAGCGGTTACAGTTGCCGCATTTTTCTGTTTTTGAAGTTGTTCTTGCTTGGCTTTTTCTGCTTGTTCTTTTTGTGCTGTTTGTTGACTGTTGTACATCATCCACATAACGATTACGAATATTAATCCGAAACCAATTATTGAATTTTTGTCAAATTTCTTTTCTTCCATAGTATGTTTCCCGTTTTGGGATTTTAAATCAATTTATGTTTGTCGTTGTGTTAATTATTTTGTTTCAATGTAGCCATTACTTCTTGCCGAATTGTTTGCTGTCTAGCCCTGATGCAAGGAAAATCCTTTTGTGGGATTTGCCGAAACGCAGTGAAGGCAATAATCTCATAAAAGATTGGAAAAGCAGCAGGAAAATGGAAAGCAAAAAAGCGCAAGCCATTCGCTCCTGACTTCGACAAGCTCAGTCTGACATTACTTCATTTTATTTTTTACCATTGCGGCTACAAAGCTAACAAAAATCGGGTGCGGATTGGCAACTGTACTTTTATATTCGGGATGGTATTGCACTCCTATAAAAAACGGATGGTTTTTAATTTCCACAATTTCTACCAAACCAGTATCTGGATTTACTCCAGAGCTTATTAAACCTGCTTTATCTAATTCTTTTGCGTATTTATTATTGTATTCAAATCGATGACGATGACGTTCATTAATTTGAGTGTTATTATAAATTTGGTGTGCTAAAGTACCTTCTTTAATGTTGCATTTCCAAGATCCTAAACGCATTGTTCCTCCTTTATCGGTGATGGTTTTTTGGGATTCCATTAAATCGATAACTGGATTTTTAGTATCTGGATTCATTTCTGTTGAATTGGCATCATTTAATCCAAGTACATTTCTTGCATATTCAATAACTGCCATTTGCATTCCGAGGCAAATTCCGAAAAACGGAATATTATTTTCACGAGCGAATTTTACAGTAGCTATTTTACCTTCTATACCACGTTCTCCGAAACCAGGAGCAACAAGAATTCCGTCTATTCCATTTAGCTTTTCTGCTACATTAGTGGCATCAATATATTCGGAGTGAATACTAATCACATTTACTTTTGTTTCATTGGCAGCACCCGCGTGAATAAATGCTTCTAAAATCGATTTGTACGAATCTTGTAACTCAACGTATTTCCCAATCAAACCAATATTGATAGTATGTTTTGGATGTTTTAGACGGTGTAAAAAAGTATTCCAATTCTTTAAATCGGGAGCTGCTTTTTTTGGTAAGTTTAATTTCTTTAAAGCCACCACGTCTAAACCTTCTTCGAGCATTAGATTCGGAACTTCATATATGGTTTTAGCGTCAATTGATTGAATAACTGCTTCCCGCTTTACATTACAAAACAAAGCTAATTTTTGACGCAATTCGTCTGATAATTCGTGTTCAGTACGGCACACTAAAATGTCAGCTTTGATTCCGCTTTCCATTAAAGTTTTTACTGAATGCTGTGTAGGTTTTGTTTTTAATTCACCTGCTGCAGCTAAATAAGGTACAAGTGTTAAGTGAATTACCAAACCGTTATGTTCTCCTAATTCCCAAACCAATTGACGCACCGATTCGATATAAGGTAACGATTCAATATCGCCAACTGTACCACCAATTTCTGTAATCACAATATCAAAGTTACCTGATTTACCAAGCAATTGCATGCGTTCTTTAATTTCATTAGTAATATGTGGCACTACTTGAACGGTTTTTCCGAGAAATTCACCACGACGTTCTTTTTCAATTACCGAAAGGTAAACACGACCTGTGGTAACGTTATTGGCTTGAGATGTAGGTACATTAAGAAAACGCTCATAATGACCTAAATCCAAATCGGTTTCTGCTCCATCATCAGTTACATAACACTCACCATGTTCATACGGATTTAAAGTTCCGGGGTCGACATTAATATAAGGATCAAACTTTTGAATGGTTGTCCTATACCCTCTTGCTTGTAATAATTTCGCTAAAGACGCAGCAATAATCCCTTTACCTAAAGAAGAAGTCACACCGCCAGTAACAAAAATATATTTTGTTTGATTCATTGTAGTTGTTGTGTTGTTGTGTTGTTTTAAAAAACGAGGCAAAAATACGAATTAAATTGGATAAAAATTGATTTGAAAATGAGATAATTTGAAAATTTGAAGATGAAAATGTCGAATAATAGAAACCTTATTTTTAATTCAAAAAATTTTCAAATTTTCAAATTAAATTGGCTTTGGATATTGTTTTTTGATGTTGCGAATCAATTCTTCCAAACCATTTAATTTGAGTTCGTAAATGAGTTGGAGTTGTTCACCGAGTTCCCCTTTTGGAAATCCTTTATTGTTGTACCAAACTATATAATACTCGGGCAAGTCAATTAGATAGCGCCCTTCGTATTTACCGAATGGCATTTTGGTGTGGGCGAGTTTAATAAGTTGTTTTTGTTGACTATCCATTTATTTAACCGCAAGGTGCGCAAAGTCATTCTTTCTCCCGAAGCCTCGGGACAGGATGACAAGGCAATGTTCGTAAGGATTATTTCCAATTGAAAGTAATTTCTTTTTCGATATCTGGATGCAAGCTAAAGAATACTGGACAGGTCATTGCAGCTCTTTCCAATATAATTTTAGTTTTAGAATCTGGTGCAATTGACATATTAAGAATTACAATAATTTTAGCAATTTTTCGGGGTTCTGCTTGCATTATTTTGGTAACTTCTACAGTAGAATCTAATAAATCTACATTTAAATCTTTCGATTTTATGGCCATAATAGAAACCATACAACTCCCTAAAGCTGTCGCTACTAAATCGGTAGGAGAAAATGCTTCTCCTTTACCGTGATTATCAGTTGGAGCATCGGTTATAATTTGAGTTCCCGATTGTAAATGAATGCAAACGGTACGTAAATCACCAACGTATTTTATTGTTGAGGCTGCCATTATTCTGCTTGTTTTATGGTTAAATCGGTGTTGTAATATAAGATGTATATTCCTTTGTTAGCGTATCCACCCATTGCATTTTTTGAATAGTCAAATTTATTTTCTATTTGTTCTGTCACTTTTGATTGAATTGTTTCTTCAAATGAAGTTTCCTGAGAAAGTCTTAACTTAGTGTCATATGTTAAATGAAATCCACGTATAGCATATTGATTAGGC
>CALPIE020000077.1 GCA_943323545.2 Bifidobacterium breve
CTTCTTCGGGGTCAAACCAAAAAAGAATAGGGCGAATTATCAGTTTGTACATTGCAGTTGAGTTGTGCTACAAAAATAGTATTCTACTTTTAAATATTGCTCATCTTTGTTCCAAAAAAAAACATCCTTACGAAAAGGATGTTTCTAAATTTTAAACAATTTTTTATAGCGTAGCCATATCAATTACAAATCGATACCGCACATCACCTTTTACCATTCGGTCGAAAGCGGTGTTGATGTCTTTGATGTCGATCTTTTCAATTTCGGAAACAATGTTGTGTTCGGCACAAAAATCAAGCATTTCTTGAGTTTCTGGCAAACCTCCAATTAAGGAACCTACTAAACTTTTTCTTCCCATTATCAAACTCATCCCATGAACATCATAAGGTGTCGGTGGTAGTCCAACGCAAATATGAACGCCATCGGTTTTTAATAATGACATATACATATTCAAATCGTGAGGTGCCGAAACGGCATCCAAAATAAAATCGAAAGTACCCATTGCAGACGCCATTTGTTTTTCATCTTTGGATACAATAAAGTTATGAGCTCCTAGTTTTTTTGCATCGGCTTCTTTATTTGCAGAAGTGCTTAAAACCGTTACTTCGGCACCAAACGCTACTCCGAATTTTACAGCCATGTGTCCCAAACCACCCAAACCTAAAACGGCTAATTTGTGTCCTTTTCCCACTTTCCAATGGCGCAAAGGTGAATACGTTGTAATTCCCGCACAAAGTAATGGCGCAACGGCAGCTAAATCTAATTTATCGGAAACATGTAAAACAAAATCTTCGTGTACTACAATCGTATTTGAATATCCTCCATAGGTTGGTGTTGTTTTATCTTGTTCAAATCCGTTATAAGTTGGGGTCATTCCGCTTAAACAAAACTGTTCTAAACCATGTTTACAATTGTCACAACTACGACAAGAATCGACCAAACATCCAGTACCAGCTAGGTCACCGACTTTAAACTTTTTTACATGGCTTCCTACTTTAACTACTTTTCCAACAATTTCATGACCGGGAACCATGGGAAAAATACCTTCAAACCAATCATTTCGTATTTGATGTAAATCGCTATGACAAACACCACAAAATTGAATATCAAATTGTACATCGTGTGGTCCAACTTCGCGTCGTTCGAAATTCCATGATGCCAAATCAGTTTTTGCAGAAGCAGCCGCATATCCTTTAGATTGTATCATAATGTTGTTATTAAAATTATTTAGATAATGTCCAATGAATTGTAAAAGTACATTTAATTTCGACAACTTGTTAACACTTTTTCAATCAATTATATTGTATTTAAAAGATCTCTTATACCAGTTTCTATAACCTTTTTCGATTTCTCGTTCATTTAAAAAATAAATTTCAACTGGAAAACCGTTAATAATTAAGGAGACTATTCTATATTTTAAATAGTTTAAAATTCTATTTTTGAATGTGTTGTGTAAAGAATAATAATGATCCATAGTTACTTACATGTAAAAAAAAATAAAAAACCATGCCGACTATCCAACTAATAAAAAACCACAGAAAGAGAAATTTTATTTGATGCACTTCGTGGCTTTGCTATTCTTGGAATTTTCATTGCCAATTTAGGCGGATTTAGCGAATTTAATGGTGACGCTAAAATTATTAGTCAGTTTATTTTAGAAGTTTGGTATGAAAAAATAGTGTATGCCTTTGGAGTAGCACCATTAGCATTAATATATGTTGGATTATTAATGTTGGGTTTTCAAACTTCCATTGGACACAAAATATTAGTTAAGATAAGTCCGGTTGGGAAAATGGCATTTAGCAATTACATCACACATTCTCTTATAGGTAATTTGTTTTTCTCAGCATCGGATTGAATTATGGAGGAAAAGTAGGTCCGGTTTATTTTACACTCTTCGCAATTGTTGTATGGATTTTACAAATAATTGGAAGTACCATTTGGTTAAGGTATTTCAATTTTGGTCCAGTAGAATGGGTTTGGCGAAGTTTAACATATGGTAAAAAACAACCGATGCTAAAATAGATTCCTTACTTCGATACAATTTCTACAGAAAAAGGATGCACTAGCCCTGATGGCAGTGGCATCCTTTTTATAAATTGTATAGGGTTTCAACCCGATTCAATTTATAAAAAGATATAACGGACAGCAGGAATCAGCTTCACAAAAAAAATTATATTTGCAAGAAAAAATCATGCAACATATAATTGATCGTTTTATAAGTTACGTTACTATCGATACGGAATCGGATGCGAATTCGCCAACTACTCCGAGTACAAAAAAACAATTGGTTTTGGCCAAACTTTTAGTCAAAGAACTGAAAGCAATTGGAATGAAAGAAGTAACCATCGACAAAAATGGCTATGTGATGGCGACTTTGCCTAGTAATGTAAATCATGACGTTCCTACAATTGGATTTGTTTCTCATTACGATACTACTCCTGATTTTACCGGAAAAGATGTAAAACCACAAATAATTAATAATTACGATGGTGGCGATATTGTATTAAATGCAAAAGAAAATATTGTGCTGTCGCCGAGTTACTTTTCGGATTTACTGCAATACAAAGGGCAAACTTTAATTACTACTAACGGATTGACTTTATTGGGAGCAGATGACAAAGCGGGAATAACAGAAATTGTAACGGCAATGGAGTTTATGATTAAAAATCCACAAGTCAAACACGGAAAAATTAGAATTTGTTTCACTCCAGATGAAGAAATTGGTCGTGGTGCTGATTTGTTTGATGTTGATAAATTTGATGCGCAATGGGCATATACCATGGATGGAAGTCAGATTGGCGAATTGGAATATGAAAATTTTAATGCGGCAGGCGTTAAAATAACCTTCAAAGGGAAAAGCGTTCATCCGGGATATGCTAAAGGAAAAATGATCAATTCAATGTTGATTGCCAATGATTTCATTAACGTATTGCCAAAAGGAGAAACGCCTCAAGAAACTAAAAATTATGAAGGATTTTTTCATGTCACACAACTTTCTGGAAGTATAGAAGAAACGAAATTGGAGTTGATCATTCGCGACCATGATATGAAATTATTTCAAAATCGTAAAGCTTTGGTTGAGAAAATTACAGCAAAATTCAACAAGAAATTCGCCAAGCAATTTGGGGAAGATATTGTTATTACTGAGATAAAAGATCAGTATTACAACATGAAAGAAAAAGTAGTTCCGGTGATGTTTATAGTTGATTTAGCGGAAAAAGCAATGAAGAGTTTGGGAATAAAACCTTTAATAAAACCAATTCGTGGCGGAACTGATGGTTGTAGGTTATCTTACATGGGATTACCTTGTCCGAATATTTTTGCAGGTGGGCATAATTTTCATGGAAAATACGAATACGTTCCGGTAGAAAGTATGCAAAAAGCTGTTGACGTAATTGTCAAAATTTCGGAATTAACAGCTTCTACTGATTTTTCAAAAAAAGCGAATATGGCTAAGAAGAAATAAAAAATTAAAGGTTAGCCACAGATTCACAGATTTTTTTTATTTTAAATCTGCGAATCTATGGCTATTTTTACTTACGCTTTCTTATTCAAAGCTGCACTCATCTCTAAAGAAATTGCCGATTTTTCAATCTTTAATTTTCCTGACATGGTTTCGATTACGATAGTAGTTTCAGACAATTCGGCAACTTTACCGTGAAAACCACTTTTAGTAACGATTTTATCGCCTACTTTTAGATTGGTTTCAAACTCTTTTTCTTTTTTAACTCTTTTTTGTTGTGGCAGTATCATGAAGAAATACATCACTACAAAAATTAAAATAAACGGTAAAAACGTACTTATTTGATCCATAATAATTATTTAATTGGGATTATTTAAATTTGATTTAAAATGTTTTAAACTTTAATATTTGCTTTTATAGTTATTGTAACGCCACCTTTTGGAACATTAGCATAAACACTAACTGTTTTTGTTTGTTTTCCTGATTTTCCTTTAGAATTAAAAGAAACTTTCATCTTAGCAGACTTGCCTGGTAAAATTGGTGTTTTAGGATATTCTGGAATTGTACAACCACATGATCCGATTGCTCTTGATATTATCAAATTGTACTTTCCAGTATTTTTAAAGGTAAAGAAATGACTTACTTTATCTCCTTGTTTTATGGTTCCAAAATTATATTCTTTTACATTAAAAGTAATTTCTGTTAGCTTTTCAGTTTTTACCGATTTAATGTTATCATTCAATTTAGTAAACGAAGTTATAAAAAACACAATCGTTACCAGTAAAGATGCAATTAATTTATTTTTCATTTTTGTTAATTTAAATTATACGCAATATATATTACATAAGTCCACGACCTACTTTTTTAATCCTATCATTAGCTTGGAATTCTTTTACCAAATTATCTAAAATACCATTAATAAATATACTACTTTTTGGTGTTGAATATTCTTTGGCAATTTCTAAATATTCGTTAATGGTAACCTTAACTGGAATTGAAGGAAATTTTAAAAATTCACAAATTGCCATTTTAATAATAATGGTATCTAATTCTGCTATTCGATCTATATCCCAATTATGGGTTTTATCAAAAAAATCTTTAGTGAATTCTGTTTCATTCAAAACTGTTTTCCTAAATAGTAAATTCACAAACTCTTTATCTTCCTCGTCTTTAAATAATTTTGATACTTTAAAGGTACTGTCTTTCTCAGAAACTTGATTTAACTGTTTTAAGATTTTTGTATTCACCATCGGAATATCATCAACCCATGTTAATTTATAATCTTCTAAGTAGTTGTATAATTTTTCGTTAGGAGCAATTACTTCTGTAAACAAATCAATTATAAATTGTTTGTCTTTTTCAAAGCTTGTTCCTTTTGCTTTCATGTAATTGTTATACAGTGTACTTTGTTTTACATCTTGTAGTAACAACAAAATAGTATCATCATTAGCAACCCAATTGGTAATATTTTTACTTTTTATTGCCGATTCAATAGCACTACTTTCTTTTAAAAGTTGCAAAATAGCATTGTTGATAAATTTTAAGTTGGGTTTACGTTCTTCTGGAGTGGCCAAATGCTTTTTACTTGAAAGTTCTATAAAAGCAACTTCTTTTCGTTGTAATTCAATTAACGTAGATAGTATAATTAAATACAAATCCATTACACTTTCGATACTATAGTTCAAGAACTTTTCTTCTTTTTCAATATCATCTGAACCATTTTGATGCATGGCATAAATGGATTGCATCACTTTAACTCGAATATGTCTTCTATTTAACACGTGTAAGAACTTTATTAATTAAAAAGAGCGAAAGATAAGTTCTTTCGCTCTGCAAAAATAAAACTATTTTTTAAAAACACTTCGCTATTTAGCGTTTTCTTTTTTTCTTTGTTCAATTCTAATTTCAGCTATTGCCATGGCTGCTTTTTGAGGTGTCAATTTATTTTTAACAGCATAATCAAAAATTTCTAAAGTAGTATTATAGATATTTTCTGTTCTACGCATTGCTTCTTCTTTTCCATAATGAGCAATTTCACCATAAACATTAATTATACCACCAGCATTGATTAAAAAATCGGGTGCATAAACGATTCCTCTTTCTTGTAAAATTGGACCATGAACATTCTCATTTGCCAATTGATTATTTGCTGCACCAGCAATAACTTTAGCTTTAATTTTATATACTGTATCGTCATTTATGGTAGCACCAAGAGCACATGGAGCATAAATATCAACATCAGCACTGTATAAATCATCACCTTTAAAAATAGTTGCACCATATTTTGCACTTATTTCAATCAATCGATCTAAATTAATATCAGCGATTTGCACATAAGCGCCTTCCTTAGTTAAATAATCCACTAATGTTTCACCAACATGTCCGATTCCTTGCACCAAAACTTTTTTCCCGTCTAATTTTTCAGAACCAAATTGGTATTTAGCCGCAGCTTTCATTCCCATATAAACGCCGTAAGCAGTTACTGGAGATGGATTACCTGATCCGCCACGTGATTCAGAAATTCCAGTTACGTATGGCGTTACATCGCGAACGGTATCCATATCGGCAGTTACCATTCCAACATCTTCTGCCGTAATGTATCTTCCTGATAAAGAATGTACAAACTCACCAAACTTATGCATCATTTCTGTTGTTTTTTGTGTTTTGGCATCACCAATAATAACAGCTTTTCCTCCACCTAAATCTAATCCAGTGATAGCAGATTTATATGTCATTCCGCGTGAAAGACGCAAAACATCATTTAATGCTTCCCATTCGTTGGTGTAATTCCACATTCTGGTTCCACCCAAAGCTGGACCTAAAACTGAATTATGAATACCTATTATTGCTTTTAAACCAGTATCTTTGTCGTTGCAAAAAACAATTTGCTCGTGATTGTCGAACGACAATTGTCCGAAAACTGGATCCATTTTTTGTAATTCTTTTGGAGTTGTAATTTGTGTAGTCATAAATAGTATTTAAATTGCGACTTTATCAAAAAGATTGGACAAAATTATAATTAAATTTAAAATAACTATTAATTTTTAATTTTTATTAGCATATTGTTGATAAATCTTTTATAAAATGAATTTTACAAAATTTTATTATTTTCATAGAATTAACAGTAATGCAAAACTATATTTTTAGATTTTCTTAAAAACATGAAAGAATTAAGTTATTTGAATAAATATTTCATCAAATATAAATACCGATTTTTATTTGGAATTCTTATCACAATTATTGCACAAATATTTTCGCTATTTACACCGAAGTTAGTCAGCAAGTCAATCAATATTATTGAAGGATTCCAAAAGAATAAAATCGCTGCAACTACTGCAAAAATAGATTTAATCAATAATATTTTATTAATAATTGCGGCTACAATTATAGCTGGAGTTTTAACTTTTTTAATGCGACAAACCTTAATTGTAATGTCTCGTCATGTAGAATTTGATTTAAAAAATGAAGTTTTTCAACATTACGAAGTATTAGATCAAAACTTTTATAAGCAAAATCGTACCGGTGATTTAATGAGTCGAATAAGTGAAGATGTGGGTAAAGTAAGAATGTATGTTGGTCCGGCAGTCATGTACACAATCAATACCTTCATTCGTTTTGCGATTGTGATTATTTACATGTTTAATGTATCTCCAAAACTGACATTATACACGTTGCTTCCTTTACCAATTTTGGCATTCATTATCTTTAAATTAAGTACTGAAATCAATAAAAGAAGTACCATTTTCCAACAATATTTATCTAAAATATCGACATTCACACAAGATATTTTTTCAGGAATACGCATTATAAAAGCTTATGCTTTAGAAGATAAACAACAAAAAAATATAACAGATTTAGCGCAAGAAAGCAAAGAAAAAAGCATGAGTTTGGCCAAAGTACAGTCACTTTTCGGCCCCTTAATGATTGCATTAATCGGAATCAGTAATTTAATAGTTATTTATTTTGGTGGAATGATGTACATCAATCAAGAACCCGGAATGGAAAAAATAGGAATTATAGCCGAATTTATTTTGTATGTGAATATGTTAACGTGGCCAGTTGCCTCTATTGGATGGGTTTCATCTTTAGTTCAAGAGGCAGAAGCATCACAAAAAAGAATTAATGAGTTTTTAAAAATTGAACCAGAAATAAAAAATAAGTCGAATGAAAGAAGTTTAATTTATGGTCAAATCGAATTTAAAAATGTAAATTTTACATATGACGATACTAATATCAATGCACTTCAAAATATTTCTTTTTCAATAAATAAAGGAGAAACATTAGCAATTTTAGGCAAAACTGGCTCAGGAAAATCAACCATATTATCATTACTTACAAGAATGTATGATAGTAAAAATGGTGAAATTTTAATAGACGGTCATGTCATTTCAAAAATAAATTTATTTGATTTAAGAAAATGTATTGGTATTGTTCCGCAAGATGCCTTTTTGTTTTCCGACAGCATTAAGAATAATATCAAATTCGGGAAAGAAAGTGCTACCGATGATGAAGTAATGGAAGCAGCAAAAAAAGCCGTCGTACACGATAACATTATTCAATTTAAAAATCAATATGAAACCATACTTGGAGAACGAGGCATAACCCTTTCTGGCGGACAAAAACAACGTGTTTCGATTGCAAGAGCAATAATTAAAAACCCCGAAATATTACTTTTTGATGATTGTTTATCAGCTATTGATACCGAAACCGAAGAGCAAATTTTAAACAATTTACTTGAAATTTCAAAAGATAAAACTACAATTATTGTAAGCCATAGAGTATCTTCAGCAAAAAATGCAAATAAAATTATCATATTAGAAGAAGGGAAAATAATTCAACAAGGCACTCATAATCAACTAGTAAACCAAGATGGATATTACAGAGAATTATATTATAAACAACTTTCTGAAAAAGAAGTAGAGTAATTCTTGCATCATAACTTTTTTTTTATGATTTTTGAAATAAGAAAAACTACAAACTGAACGATTGAATATGAGAGAAAACGACATGTTAGAAAAAGACGAAATTTTTTCTAAAGTATTGAGAGCAGGAAGAAGAACTTATTTCTTTGATGTAAGAGCTACAAAAGCTGATGATTATTACATTACCATTACCGAAAGTAAAAAGTTTACCGAAGAAGATGGATCTTTTCATTTTAAAAAGCACAAAATTTATTTGTACAAAGAAGATTTTACCGCTTTTAAAGAAATTCTTGAAGAAATGACTTCATATGTTTTAAACAATAAAGGAGAAGAAGTAATTTCTGAAAGACATCAAAAAGATTTTAAAAAAGAATATAATTCTGATGAATCGAAAACGGAAGCCACTTCTACAACCGAAAAAAGTTATACTGACATTGATTTTGATGATATTTAAGAAATAGGCATTAGGCAATAGCCAAAAGTAAAAAGTAAAAAGTCCAATAATATTAAACTATTGGACTTTTTTTTTATGCAATCCGCAAACCATTCTCTACTTTAAAATCGGAAGTCAAAAGCACAATATCATCATTATTTACTGAGCCTAAAACCAAACATTCACTCAAAAAATTTCCGATTTGTTTTACAGGAAAATTTACAACAGCTATAATTTGTTTGCCAATTAATTCTTCTTTTGAATACCTTTTTGTAATTTGAGCTGATGATTTTTTTATGCCAATTTCATTTCCAAAATCAATTGTTAGTTTATAAGCTGGTTTTCGCGCTTCTGGAAATTCATCTATTTTTAGAATAGTTCCAACACGCATTTCTACTTTTTCAAAATCAGCCCAAGAAATTTCTTTTAAAGTCATAATTATTTAGAATCGATATTTTTTTTTATAAATATTAAATCTACAAAAAAAGTATTGTGTTTTTTTTCTTTTTAAGTTTATTAATAGTAATTAAATTTATACTTTTAAAACTTATAAATTTAAAGAATCTATTTTAATTAAATAATGCAACAAAACTATTAGCAATGGAAATTTATCATATTAGTGCCGAATGTTATCCTGTTGCAAAAGTAGGTGGATTGGCTGATGTAGTTGGTGCTTTACCCAAATATTTAAATCAATTAGGACATCATGCAAAAGTCGTTGTTCCTGGTTATGATAATAAATTCAACAATGAAAATGAATTTGAAAATATTCATCAAGGAAAACTAAAATTAGGCAGCTTCCTATTTCAATATACTATTTTAAAGGAAAAAAGCAATAAGCTTGGATTTGAATTATATGTAATTGCTATTCCCGAATTGTTTGATAGACCTAATGTGTATTCCTATCAAGATGATACTGAACGGTTTTTGGCTTTTCAAATTGCTTTTTTAAATTGGTTGATAGAAAGTAATCAATATCCTGATATGCTGCATTGTCATGATCATCACGCTGGATTGATTCCGTTTATGGTTCAAAAATGTTTCAATTATGCACCTTTAATGAATACACCAACTATTTTAACTATTCACAACGGCCAATATCAAGGTTGGTTCGGATTTGATAAAATTCATTATATACCTAATTTTGATTTAATAAATATTGGCTTTTTAGAATGGAATGGAATTATTAATCCTCTTGCATCAGCTATTAAATGTGCTAGGAAAATAACAACAGTTTCACCAAGTTATTTAGATGAAATTAGTCATTCTGCCAATGGATTGGAAAATCTACTATCTTTTGAAAGACACAAATCAATTGGGATATTAAATGGTATTGATACCGAAGTTTGGAATACCAAAACTGATGCAATGTTAGATTTTAAATTCAGTTTAAAAGATTTTAAAAAAGGAAAACAAAAAAATAAGGCCTTTCTATGTGAACAATTCAACTTAAATCCTGATAAACCGCTTTTTACTTTTATTGGCAGGTTGGTTCATGAAAAAGGCGCCGATTTATTAACCGAAATATGTAGTGTTGCTTTGAGTAGAAATCCGGGTGAAATAAATATTTTAATACTAGGTTCAGGCGATACCAATATTGAGAATGGTTTAAATAGTTTAAAACATTTTTACACCGGAAATTACAATGCCTATATAGGATACAATGAAAAATTGGCACATATAATATACGCTGGCGCCGATTATTTATTAATGCCATCGAGAGTAGAACCTTGTGGATTAAACCAAATGTATGCGTTGCGTTATGGAACTATTCCTATAGTACGAAGAACAGGAGGCTTAAAAGATACTGTTTTAGATTATGGAGATGGTGGATTCGGAATTTGCCACGATAATGCTAGCGTTTACGACGTAAATCATTCGATAACACGTGGTATTGATTTGTTTAATAATAAAGTGAAATTTGATGAAGTAAGAAAAACTTCAATGAAAATAGACCATTCTTGGGATAAAGTTGCCCAAAAATATATAGAAATATACCAATCATTAATAAAATAAATTATGAAAAAAAGTTCATTAGCTATTATTTTAGGTGGCGGACAAGGCTCAAGATTATCCCCATTAACTGAAAGTAGATCTAAACCTGCTGTTCCAATTGCTGGAAAGTACAGATTGGTAGATATTCCGATTTCGAATTGTATCAATTCTGATATAAAAAGAATGTTTGTATTGACACAATTTAATTCGGCTTCTTTAAATCAACACATAAAAAATACTTATCATTTTAGTCATTTTAGTACTGCTTTTGTAGATATTTTGGCGGCAGAACAAACACCTGATAATCCAACTTGGTTTCAAGGTACTGCCGATGCTGTTCGAC
>CALPIE020000078.1 GCA_943323545.2 Bifidobacterium breve
CATCATGGCAAGTTATAGCATTAGCTGCAGGTTCTCCTGCTCCTACTGCAGCAACTACAGGATGGACGGCTGCCCCTACAAATCCATTTGTATTAACTGGATTAACACCAGGAACAGCTTATGAATATTATGTAAGAGGTGATTGTGGGCAAGTGGATGGAGTAAGTTTATGGTCTGGACCAAGAGCTTTTGCAACCATTCCATCATGTCAGCAACCAACAACTTTAACGGCAACACTTATTACTACTACAACAGCACAATTAGGTTGGGTAAGTCCAGGAACGGCTACCTCTTGGCAAGTTATAGCATTACCAACTGGTTCACCAGCTCCTAATGCAGCAACTACAGGATGGACAGCTGCTCCAACAAATCCATTTGTGTTAACTGGTTTAACACCAGGAACGGCATATGAATATTATGTAAGAGGAGATTGTGGGCAAGTAGATGGAGTAAGTTTATGGTCTGGACCAAGAGCTTTTTCAACAATTCCTACATGTCCGGCTCAAACCAATTTAACAGCTACTGTTGTATTAACAACTAGTGTTCAATTAAATTGGACAAGCGTAGTGCCATCAACTTCATGGCAAGTAATAGCATTGCCTTGTGGATCTCCGGCGCCAACTGCAGCAGCTACAGGATGGGTAGCAGCTCCTACCAATCCGTTTATTTTAACCGGACTTACAGCGGCAACTTGTTATAATTTTTATGTAAGAGGGGTTTGTTCACCAACAGATATTAGTTTTTGGTCGCCATTAGTGGCAGCAACTACTCAGGCATTACCACCAGTTTGTGGGGGAACGTATACAGATGCAGGTGGTGTGGCAGCAGCGTATGCGGCTAACTCTAATGTTACAACCACTATTTGCCCTACTGTTCCAGGTGAACAAGTAACGGTTACCTTTACATCATTTAATACCGAAACTAATTTTGATGGGTTATATGTTTACAATGGAAATACTGTAACGCCAGCTGCACTATTACCAAGTGCTAATGGAGCAGGAAATGTTCCGGGAGGATTACCAGGTTCTTATTGGGGTAATTTAACAGGCGCAAATTTACCTGGGCCATTTACATCATCGGACCCAAATGGTTGTTTAACATTTGTATTTAGAAGCGATGGTTCGGTTCAAAACGCAGGATGGGTTGCCAATATTACTTGTGGACCTCCTCCAACTTGTGCCAAACCAATTAATCTGACTGCTACAATAAATAGTTCCACTTCTGCAACATTAAACTGGGTTCAACCACCAAATGCAGGAGGAGGAACAGCAACACAATGGCAAGTAATTGTTCAGGCGGCAGGTGGGCCAGTTCCAAATGCTGCAACTCCTTTAACAGCAGGTGTAATAGTAACTGCTGCAACGCCTGCCCCTCCTTATACAGTGACAGGTTTAACTCCGGGAACTACCTACGAATTTTATGTAAGAGCTATTTGTTCAGTTACGGATAACAGTCCGTGGGGTGGACCAAGAACGTTTTTTACACAAACATCATGTGGAGATTCTCTACCATTTTGTGGTAATACAGGATTGTCTTATACTAATACCGTAGGAGCTCCAAGTTATGGAAATATAGGTTGTTTAGGAACAACTCCAAATCCAGCATGGTATTTTATGCAGGTGAATCAATCGGGGACTTTGAATTTTCAGATAGCTCAAACTAATACCGCAGGTGGAGGTATAGATGTCGATTTTATTTGTTGGGGACCATTTACACAAGCTCAATATGCTACCTTATGTAATAATTTATATGATTTTCCAGACGGAAATATAACAATACCAAACAATGTAGTTGGATGTAGTTATTCGATTGCTCCGATTGAAAATTTCTCTATAACAAATGCAGTAGCTGGAAATTATTATATGGTTTTAATTACCAATTTTAGTAACCAAGCAGGTTCGGTTACTTTTACCCAAACCAATAATGGGCAGCCAGGTTCTGGGACCACGAACTGTCAGCTTGTTTGTAGTGTTAACTTAGGTAACGATGTGGTGCTTTGTAGTAATGTCACTTCACATACAATTACAGCAACAACTCAAGGAGCTACTAGTTATGCTTGGTTTTTTAATGGAAGTACAACTCCAATACCTGGACAAACAAGTTCCACTTTAGTTGTAACCCAAACTGGAAATTATACTTGTACTATTCAATGTGGATTAAACAATGCGACAGATACCGTTCTTGTTACATTTGGAGCAGCTCCGTCTGCTACAATTTCGTATGCATCATCTCCGTATTGTAGAGCTATTGCAACGCCACAAAGTATAACTGTTACAGGAGCTCCAGGTGGAACTTATTCTGCATCTCCTGCAGGTTTATCAATTAATGCTACTACAGGAGCAATTACACCAATTAGTAGTTTGCCGGGTACATACACCGTTACATATACAGTAATAATAACAGGGGGTTGTCCAATATATACTACTACGACAACAGTGGAAATACTTGATTCAACAGCTCCAACGTTTAATCAGGTGCAACCAATTTGTCCTGGTGATGTTTTAGCCGCTTTACCAACAACTTCATTGAATGGGGTTTTAGGAACATGGTCACCAGCTTTGAATAATACGGCAACTACAACCTATAATTTTACGCCAGCAGCTGGAGTGTGTGCATCAACAGCAACTATGACAATTACGGTGGGATCAACAACTCCAACGTTTACTCAGGTGCCGCCAATTTGTCCAGGAGATATTTTAACCGCTTTACCAACAACTTCATTAAATGGGGTTACGGGAACATGGTCTCCACCATTAGATAATTTAGCCACTACAACCTATACTTTTACTCCTACACTAGGAGTATGCGCAACTTCTGTAACAATGACTATTGTAGTTAATCAAGCGCCAATTGTAACTGTAAACAGCTCAACTATATGTTTAGGTTCTAGTACTACTGTAACGGCAACACCAGCGGTACCTGGTAATTACAACTACGTTTGGACAGTGCCAGCAGGCGCAACCAATCCAGGGAATGTTGCTAGTTTTACTACAAACGTTATAGGAAATTATTCAGTAGTTATTTCGTTAGTAAATACGAATACATTATGTAATGGAAGTTTTGAAAACCCTACTGCAACAGGTGCTTTCCCTAATTTAATAAATCAAAATCTTGTTCCTTGTTGGAATACAACGGCTACAGATGGTATAATTGAAATATGGCCAACTGGTTTTGAAGCCGCTGCATATGCCGGAAATCAGCTTATTGAGATGAATGGTAATTCTGTAGCAAATATTTATCAAGATTTTGTTGTAAATCCGGGGACAACTTTAAATATTACATTTGCACACAGAGGTCGTCAAGGTACTGATGTTGTTGGGGTAGAAATTGGACCTGCTACGGGACCTTTTGTTAACTTGGGTAATTTTACGGATGGTAATACAGCATGGGCATTACATACTGTTACTCACGCTATTCCATCTTCTGATAGTTCAAATTATAGATTACGATTTGTTTCTGTTTCTGCTGCCGGAGGAAGTCCTTCTGTTGGGAATCTGCTTGACGCAATTTCAGTAAATGTAGTAACGGGTTGTTCTTCTTTAACAGCAACAGGTACAGTTAGCATATTACCATTTACAACGGCAACGTTTGATCCGATAGCTCCTATTTGTCAAGGATTAACGGCGCCTTCGTTACCAATGACATCTACAAATATACCAGCAATTACAGGAACATGGAGTCCAAATACAATTGATACATCAGTTGTTGGAACGTCAGTATATACTTTTACACCAGATGCTGGACAATGCGCAACGGGAACTACTTTAAGCGTTACCATTGATGCGCCTTCCATTGTACCAACTTTTAATGCAATTCCAAATATTTGTCAAAATGGTACAGCACCTGCTTTACCGAATCCATCGACTAATAGTACTCCGATTACAGGTACATGGAATCCAGCGACAATTGATACATCTGTGGTTGGAACTTCAACGTATACATTTATTCCAGCAGCAGGACAATGTGCTGTGACAACTACGCTAAATGTAACTATTATTGCACCAACAGTGACTACATTTAATCAAATAGCACCACTGTGTCAAGGTTCAAATGCACCAGCGTTACCAAATTCATCGACAAATCTTACGCCGATTACTGGTACATGGAATCCTACAACAATTAGTACAGCAAATGCTGGAAGTACGGTGTACACCTTTACACCTACCCCAGGACAATGTGCTACAGGAACTACGATGCAAATAACTATTTATCCTACACCAGTAGTTAATTTTATTAGCAATGTGGATGCATGTGATAGTTTTACTTTACCTGCGTTACCTGTTGGGAATTATTTTGCACAACCTAATGGTATTTCTCCAATTACAAATTTAACTTTAACAGCAAGTCAACTTGTTTATGTTTATGCTCAAAGTGGTACAACGCCAAATTGTACAGATCAAAAAAGTTTTCAAGTTAATATAACTCCGTCTCCTCAATTCTCAATAGAAGGTGAATGTGTTGGCGTTAATTTTACGCTTCAAGTTGTTAATGCAAACTTTAGTCTTGAAACAGCAACTTATAATTGGTCTGGTCCAAGTGTAACAAATAATGGAGAACCTACATTACAGATTTCAGAAACTGGAGTTTACACTTGTGTTGTATCTGTTTCAAATGGATCAGAATCTAATTGTTCAACAACACAAACTTTTAATGCCATAAATATAGGATGTCAGATTCCAAAAGGAATTTCACCTAACGGTGATGGACTTAATGACACTTTTGATTTAGCAGGATATAATGTTGCTAAATTAAGTATCTTTAATCGCTACGGGACTTCCGTTTATTCAAAAGCCAATTATGAAGATGAATGGGGAGGTCAATCTAATTCTGGAAATGAATTACCAGACGGTACTTACTATTATGTAATTGAACTCAATAACGGCGGAGAAACAAAAACAGGATGGGTATATATCAATAGAGAAATAAAATAAAATAAGTAAAATGATAGTAATAAAAAATTTTAAAAACATGAAAAAAATATATTTCCTAACGGTACTTGCTTTAATTACTATAGTAGAGGTAAGAGCACAACAAGACCCAAGTTATACCCAATATATGTATAATTTAAGTGTTATTAATCCTGCTTATGCTGGTTCTAAAGAAAATCTATCTATGGGACTTTTATATAGAAAACAATGGGTAGATATAGAAGATGCACCTACAACAGGTACTTTTTTCGCTCATTCTCCTATTGGGAAAAATGTTGGTCTTGGACTATCGGCCATTTCAGATAAAATAGGACCAGTTGAAGAGAATAATATTTATGGTGATTTTTCTTATACATTAAATTTAGGAGGAGAGCACAGATTGGCTTTTGGTTTAAAAGCGGGTTTAACAATGCATAAAGTTGGATTGTTTAGTCAAGTTTATAATACATTACCCGACGTTAACGACCCAGCATTTAGAGAAGATACAAATAACACCTTCTTTAATTTAGGGTCTGGATTATTCTATTACACGAATAAATATTATGTAGGGTTTTCTGTACCCAACTTTTTGAAATCAAAACATCTTGATTATAACGGAAGACAATTTGGATCAGAAACATCACATTATTTCTTAACTGGAGGTTATGTATTTGATTTAACGCCAAGTTTAAAATTCAAGCCTTTTGCTATGATAAAATCTGCATTTAATGCACCAACATCACTAGATGTATCTACAAATTTTCTTTATATAGAAAAATTTGAGTTAGGAGCAACTTACAGATTAGACGATTCTTTCGGATTAATGGTTAATTATGCCATTACACCTAATTTAAAAATTGGATATGCATATGATCAAATTGTATCCGATATAAAAGTAGCAACACCTTCATCTCATGAAGTTATTTTGTTATTTGATTTGAATTTTCCTAAAAAAGTATCACAATCTCCAAGATATTTCTAACATAAAAATAACGTAAAAAATGAAAAATCTATATATAGCATTAAGTTTTGGATTAATAAGCATTTCTCTTATTGCACAAAATAAAGACACTAAAACAGCGGATAAATTATACAATCGTTTTGAATATGTTAGCGCCGCAAAAGAGTATCAGAAATTAGTAGAAAAAGGTAAGGGTGATGGCTATATTTATAAGCAATTAGCCGATACTTATTATAATATGTTTAACACCAAAGAAGCTGCTAATTGGTATTCTAAAGCAACAGAAACAGAGCAAGATGCAGAAACTTATTTTAGATATGCTCAAATGTTAAAAGCAGACGGGAAATATGATCAAGCAAATAAACAAATGAATAAATTTGCTTCATTAGCCCCAAATGATCAAAGAGCAAAAGCACATAAAGAAAATCCAAATTATGTTCCAAAATTAGCTGCTAAAGAGCCTGGCTTTACATCAAAATCATTAGGTTTAAGTAGTGATAAATCTGAATTTGGAGCTGTTTTATACGGAAACACCTTATATTTTACTAGCGCAAGAAATGGGTCTAGAAAAAATTATGGTTGGCTTGAAGAACCTTTTTTAGATATTTATAAAATGACAATGGGCGATAGCGGTACTTTTTCTGAAGCAACAGCTGTTACCGAATTAAATTCTAAATTCCATGACGGACCAGTTACTATTAGTGCTGACGGAAATACGCTTTACTTCTCAAGTGATAGTTTTAGAGAAAATTCCTTTGAAAAAGACAAAGTTAACAAACTAAAGTTAGGAAAAAATAATCTTTATAAAGCAACTAAATCTGGAGATACTTGGGGAAACATCAAATCACTTTCATTTAACAGTAAAGAGTATTCTACTAGTAATCCAAGTTTGAGTAGAGATGGAAAAACATTGTATTTTTCTTCTAACATGCCAGGAAGTATTGGAGGGGTTGACATATGGAAAGTTGCTGTTAACGGAGATGAATTCGGCACTCCAGAAAATTTAGGTCCAAAAGTAAACTCAGAAGGAAATGAAAGTTTTCCTTTTATAGCAGATGATAACAAAACATTGTATTTTGCATCAAGTGGAAAACAAGGTTTAGGAGGTTTAGACATTTATAAAATTGATTTATCAAATGCTACAGAAGCCATAAACATGGGTAAACCAATAAATAGCGAAAAAGACGATTTTAGTTTTACTTTCAATAAAGAAAAAAACCAAGGATTTTTCTCAAGTAATAGAAATGGAAATGATGATATTTTTGGCGCCACTCCAATTTGTAATGTAAGTGTTATAACAGTTGTAACTAATGCAAAAACGGGTGCTATTTTATCTGATGCAAAAGTTTCTATATTAGACGATAAGAAAAATGTTATTGCATCAGAAATGTCAGATTCAAATGGAGAAGTAAAATATAGTGTAGAGTGTGATAAAGCTTATTCTATTCAAGCATCTAAAGACGGTTTTGAAGGTAATTCTTTTGCTGTTGCGAAAAGCAAAGGGCCTGTATCAAATATTTCGGCCGCTTTACAACCAATTGACGTTATTGTAACGCCAACAGAAATTATCTTAAATCCTATTTATTTTGAATACGATAAAAGCAATATAACACAAGCCGGTGCATTTGAATTGGATAAATTAATTCAAGTATTGAAGAACAATGACAAATTAGTTATTTTCGCAAAATCGCATACAGATAATAGAGGAAGCGACGATTACAATTTATCATTATCAGATAGAAGAGCAAAATCAACAGTTCAATACATTATATCTAAAGGTATAGATGGCTCTAGAATATCAGGAAAAGGATTTGGAGAATCAGAACTTAAAGTTCAATGTGAGCCATGTTCAGAAGAGCAACACTCTCAAAACAGACGATCAGAATTCTTAATCGTGAAATAATTATTTTTTAAGATTTCAAATAATCAAAAAACCGGGCTCATACAGTTCGGTTTTTGTTTTTTATAGTGAACCCTGCAAATCTAAATCTAACGCGTTAGAAGTAAGATTTTCTAGTTAATTGGGTTGTTATGTTTTGGAATATGAATTAGAATATTCCTAAAAATTAAAAACACTCATTAAGCATAAATTATTAATGGAGCTATTAGTTAAAATTTGATTTATGAAATAATAAATGAGAATATATTTATATTGCTATTAGCTTTGTAGTTTGTTTATATTTATTACTATATTGTTATAAAAGATTCAAAAAAGAAAAAACATATCATCATTGAGATTATATTGAAAAGTTTAATCTTACAAGAACTATTATTGTTATAGTTTTCTATGTTTTCGTTTTTGGTTATTCAATTATTCAATATTTTTTTTCATTTTCTTGGCAAAGCTTAAAATTGTTTTATAAAAAAAGAGCTTCAAAATTGGAAGCTCTTTTTTTAAGAATGTTTTGAAGAAAATTAATTCACAACAATATCATCAATTTGCATTGTTGTTGTTGGCCCCGAAGTTCCATTTCCAACATATTCAAATATAAAAAATCCATTTCCAGTTAATGAAGCTGGGATAGCATAATTTCCACTATTCGTGAAATTAGTTGGATATCCAGAATTAGAACCTGGAGACATCGTAAAACTAGAAGTAATATCTACTAAAGTAGCATTATTGATATTTGAATTTGGAATATAGTTGGTAGAATAATATACTCTTAAACAAGTGCCATCTCCAAAACCTGCTTTAGTTTTAAATGAGAATGTATTCGCAGCAGTCATATCAACAGGAACAATAAATAAAGTTCTATTTGCTTCTGGCGTTCCTCCAAAAGAAGACATTTGAATGTATTTATTATTACTAAAAGTTTTAACTTGCCAATATCTCGTTCCAATAACTGGATCGTTAATGTATTTCGGGAAGTTTTGAAAATTGGTTGCAGTATAAGAAGTAAAAGGTTCATTTAATGTTCCGCTATATACTATAGCTGTTCCTCCTATAGGTGGACTAACATCAAAACGTGGCAACGTTAATTTTATGTCACTTTCATAACGAACGATAAATTGAAAATCAGTATCGTATTTGGTTAATACACCTCTTATTTTACCGCTATTTGATGGTACTTGATTTCCTGTAAAAGGGCAAAAACTACTAAAACGAATAATTTGTTCATTTCCACCGCCTAAAGAAATTAAAGTATGATTGGTAGCACCTCCACCTGAATCAATATCATAATATGTTCTGTTAATAGATCCTTCAGAAAATTGAACACCATCCAATTCAATTAAAGTATTTTGATTATTGTTTGTATAAGCAGCAGCTAAAGTTAAAGTTCTAACAAAGTTAGCTTCAGGTACAATAGTCGCTGAAGGGAATAAATGGTTTTGCCACTCAAATTCAGAAATTCTTCCAACTGTTCCTTCGTATAAAGAACCAATTTGCAACGAACCATATACAATTCCAACATACAATCCATTAAGTTTAATATACACTTTTCTTCCTGGCGTAAATCCTTTACCATATAAAGTAGTTACATTTAATGGTACACTAAATCCTATTGGATTAGATCCATCTGTAGGTATTGTTTGGAAAGATATTGATTTGTAAAAAGTTCCTTTTTCATCACTAGAAGTAACATAAGCTTCAATGATATCATTGGTTGTTATTTGTGTTGGTGGAACTAAAAGAGCAGGAGGGTCTACGTTTACAATGGGAGCGCCATTTTTTACACTTGCAACGGTAGTAGTGGGCGTTAATTCGAATGTAGTTAAAGTATCACCAGGATTTTCATAAAAATCATCATTTGCACAACTAGTTAAAAAACCAGTAGCAAAAGTGAATAATAAAACAAATTTAATAATTGTATTTTTCATAGGTTAATGATTTATATTTCGTTAAAAATTCTAATATTATCTAATTCATAAGTTCCATCTAATGCGGTATTTGTTCCAGAACCTTTGTATTTAAATGCGATGTAAATGTTTCCGGTATAGGATGACAAATCGATTTTTCCTGAACTAAAAAAATCAAAATTGGTATCATAATTCAATGGTGGTTTAGTAAAATTAATTACAGTCCATGTTGCCGAAGTAACATTAGTACCATCATAATTAGTTGAAACTAATAATTCGATAGAATTAGAAGCTGTAGAAACATAGGCTTGTGCAACATCAAAAGCTAATTTTTCATTTGCATAAACATCCATATTAATGGCTGGTGAAATTAACCAACCCACATTTGAGGCTTGACCAGATTGGTAAGCAGTAAATTCTGCATATTTTGTACCACTGTAAAATCCTTGTTTCCATTTAACTGTTCCAGCTTCTGAAAAATTTGTCCAACCTACAATGTTTATTGGCTGACCTTCTGTGGCTTCTGTTACACTAGTAGAAAAATCTTCATAAAGTCTGTAAGGGGTTAATTGAGAATTTTTAATATCATCTTCTGGTGAACATCCTGTGAATGACACCAAAGCTATAGATACAAGCATTAATAATTTAATTGTTTTCATAGTTGTATTTTATTAAAAATTAATATAAAGGTTTACGAAATAAGTTCTTCCAAATCCGTAAAAATATTTTGGAGCAAAAGCAGGAGTTCCACTAGAAACATCTTGATTTACTTCTCTAAAATTTGCATTTCGTGTTTGTTCAAATCCACCAGTTTTATAAGTAAGATCTAATACATTGTTAATAGAAGCAAAAAATCCTATTGTACTAGAATTTATTCTCCATGATTTCCCACCAGTTAAATTTAATAACATCAAATCGTCAAATTTTTCTTGTTTCAATAATTCTGCTGCTCTTTCATTTGTAGCTTCAGGAAAAGGCAATCCTTCTAAATCTTGTGGGTTTCTGAAGAAATTATCGGTTCTTAATAAAGATGAAATATCCAAATAATTATCTGCAAGATAATTTACATTGGCGCCAATCCACCAAAATTTAGGATCTCTATATTCAACTCCAAAAGAAGCCGCTGTTTGAGGTCCACCTGCTAAACGATATCCTTTTAATTTAGCAGAACCAAAATCGGTTACTGGATTCGTATTTGTTGGAGAAGCCAAATTATCATTATTTAAACTAACATTTGGATTATTGTTATAGGTATATTCACCGTAAGCGCCATTTAAAGTCAATTTAATTGTTGAAGTTATTTGGTATTCCATACCCAATTCAAAACCAATATTTTGCTTTTCAACACCTGTTACTGTTTCAGCAACAAAGGCATCACCACCATCACCACC
>CALPIE020000079.1 GCA_943323545.2 Bifidobacterium breve
ACCTCCCGAATCGTTAAGTCCAATCATAGGAGCACCATTTCGCAAAGCCATGTCCATAACCTTGCATATTTTTTCGGCATGAGTTTCAGATAATGCACCTCCAAAAACAGTGAAATCTTGAGCAAAAACATATACGACTCTACCGTTTATGGTTCCATATCCTGTAATAACACCATCGCCATAATAGATTTCTTTTTCCATTCCGAAATCGGTAGTTCGATGCGTAACTAACATTCCGATTTCTTCAAACGAACCTTCATCCATTAAATAATTCACACGCTCTCGAGCTGTAAGTTTTTTCTTTTCATGTTGTTTGGCAATTCGTTTTTCACCTCCTCCTAATTTGGCTAAGGCAATTTTATCGTTGAGTAGTTGTATTTTGTCTTTCATATTTTTTATTTTTTAGAAGAAAGAGACAAGACCGCTGTGCTGAAAGAAGAAAGATTTCAACTTTTTCCTTGATTCTTGACTCTTGTTTCTTTTCTCTTATTCTTTTTCTTAATTAATCGGTAAGCGCAAAATTTTCTTATCTTTCAAATACTGACGTAAAGCCAATAAAGCTGCAATTTCTGCTTCTGTATCCATTCCTGCTTTTAGTTTTTCAGCATCGTAATAGGCTTTTACAAATCCGGTATCAAAATCGCCCGAACGAAATGCCTCATGTTGCATAACAAATTTTCCGAAAGGTAAAGTTGTAGCTACACCTTCTACATGATAATCATCAATAGCTTTAATCATTAACTCGATGGCTTCTTCTCGAGTTTTTCCATAGGTTACTAATTTCGATAACATTGGATCATAATAAATAGGAACATCCATTCCTTCTTCAATTCCGTTATCAACCCGAATTCCTTCGCCTTCTGGTAATTTATACGTACTTAAAAATCCAACATTTGGTAAGAAATCGTTCATCGAATCTTCAGCATAAACTCGAAGTTCCATAGCATGACCATTGATTTTTAAATCGTTTTGTTTCATTGGTAGTACTTCGCCACGAGCAACACGAATTTGCAATTCTACCAAATCCAATCCCGATATCATTTCAGTAACCGGATGCTCTACTTGCAAACGGGTATTCATTTCTAAAAAATAAAAATTGTGTTTGTCATCCATTAAGAATTCTACTGTTCCGGCTCCGAGATAATCACACGCACGAGCAACTTTTACAGCAGCTTCGCCCATTTCTTTGCGTTTTTCTGGAGTTAATATGCACGATGGAGCTTCTTCCACTACTTTTTGATGACGGCGTTGAATGCTACATTCTCTTTCAAAAACATACAATACATTTCCGTGACTATCTGCCATGATTTGAATTTCGATATGACGTGGTTTGGTTACATATTTTTCTATAAAAACCGAACCATCACCAAAGGCAGAAGTAGCTTCACTAATTGCGCGATTCATTTGAGATTCGAAATCTTCTTCTGTTTCAACTATCCGCATTCCTTTACCACCGCCACCAGCAGAAGCTTTTATTAAAATAGGAAACCCAACTTCTTTAGCTGTTTTTTTGGCTTCTTCCACATCAATTATAGCATGATCAACACCAGGAACCATTGGTATATTGTATTTCATCACTGCTTCTTTAGCTGCCAACTTACTTCCCATCATTTCGATAGCTTTCGATTTTGGTCCGATGAAAATAATATTATTCTTTTCACATGCTTCAGCAAAAGTCGAATTTTCGCTTAAAAAACCATACCCTGGATGTACTGCATCGACACCAAGTTGTTTACAAACTTCAATAATTTTATCGCCGCGCAAATACGATTGACTTGATGGTGCTTCGCCAATCCAAACCGCTTCATCAGCGTATTTAACATGAGTCGCATTTCTGTCGGCGGTCGAATAAACCGCTACGGTTTTGATGCCCATTTTTTTGGCGGTTTTCATTACACGAATAGCAATTTCACCACGATTGGCAACTAATATTTTGGTTATTTTTTTCATATTGTAAGAGATAAAAGAAGAAAGACCACTTTGCTGCAAGAAGAAAGAGGTTTAAATTCCTTATTCTTTTTTCTTGATTCTTGATTCTTGCTTCTTGCTTCTAATTTTCTATTCAAATTCGATTAATAATTGTCCTTTATCTACAGCAATCCCTTTTTCTACAGCTATCGACTTAATTATACCATTTCGTGGAGACAAAAAACTATTTTCCATCTTCATGGCTTCAAGAATTAATAATGGATCATTTTCTTTTACATCTTGACCAACTTTTACGCTTATTTCTAATATTAATCCAGGCATTGGCGCTTTTATTGCATTAATAACTTTGGTACGTCCACGTTCTATTCCCAAACTTTGAATTAAAATATCCAATTCATTTGAAATAGCAATTTCATAGGAGTTGTTATTAATTTTTATGGTGTATTTTTTTGAAATAAAATCGTTAGAAACAATTTCTGCTTTATACGATTTATTATCTTTTAGGATATGAAATTTATTATCTCCGCAAGGAATTTCATTCAAATTTTTAAGATCACTTTCTGATAAATCAATAGATGTTCCTTGATTAACTGAAAGTTTATAAGATTTACTCATAAGTGATATATTTAATTGATAGTAAATTTAGAAAAAAGTATGGATTAATTATATGATAAATAGCATTGAATTTTATATGTTATAGTACGAGCAATCCAATAGCTTTTAATTTATTAATGGATTTAGAATGCCAAAACAATTCAAAATCATCAAATTTAGATTCAAAATCAGATTTAAGTTCAGAAAAAGTAAAGGTTTTTTGATTATAAATCGAAATCTTATCAAAAGTTGCTAGTAGCCAATCTCCTTTTTCCTTTTCTAAAGAAATTTCAAAAGTTGAAGTTTTTTGATGAAACGTAAATTGCATCATTTGACAAGAGTTACCTTTTTTAGATTTGGTAAAGACTTTTGACAATGGTATTCCTCCTATCCAAATTATTTTAGACGATGGTTTTGTATAGAAATTATCTTCTTTCTCTATACAAGAAATAATATAATTGGAAGCAATTGTTGTTCTTGGAATCTTAAAATCAAACCAATCTTGCAAGTTATAATCAAAACATATTCCGTGCATATAATTGAATAACGATTTCTTTAATCCGAAGCTAAATTTATCATGGTTTATTCCTGTTTTATCTTTAAAATTAATATCGTTATTAGCAAAAGTGATTTTGTTTTGCTCTGCTATAACGCCAAATTCTTCAGGAAACATACCAACTGGAGAATGTGCTGTCATCGCAAATTGGTGCCAAAATCCACTTTGTAAAACACCTACTTCAAACAATTGACGAACCATTTCCAAACTATCGATGGTTTCTTGAATCGTTTGAGTTGGATAGCCATACATCAGATAGGCATGAACCATAATTCCGGATTCGGTAAAATTCCGTGTTACCTGAGCTACTTGTTCTACTGTTACTCCTTTTTTTATCAATTCTAATAATCTGTCAGAAGCCACTTCCAATCCGCCAGAAACAGCAATACAACCCGATTCTTTTAATAAAAAACACAAATCGGCAGTGAAACTTTTTTCGAAACGAATGTTCGTCCACCATGTTACAACTAATTTTCTCTTTATTATTTCAAGAGCTACCTCACGCATTAATACTGGTGGAGCAGCTTCATCCACAAAATGAAATCCGTTCTCACTAGTTTGTGCAATTAGTTCCTCCATTCTGTCAACCAATAATTTGGCTGCAATTGGTTCATATAATTTGATATAATCTAAAGAAATGTCGCAAAAGGTACATTTCCCCCAATAACAACCGTGAGCCATGGTGAGTTTGTTCCATCGTCCGTCACTCCATAAACTGTGCATCGGATTGGCAATTTCGATTACCGAAATGTAGGTACCTAATAGCAAATCAGAATAATCTGGAGTGCCTACATTTGCTTGTTTGTAATCGGATTTTGTGGAATTGTTTTTATAGACAACTTGCCCATTTTCAAGGAGAAAAGTTCTTTTAAAATGGTTTAGAGAGATTTCTCCTTCTTCGGAATGACAAACTGCCGAACAAAGCAATTCTATAGGTAATTCTCCATCGTCAAGTGTAATGAAATCGAAGAATTCAAAAACTCGAACATCTTTTAAATCACGGAGTTCGGTGTTAGGAAATCCTCCACCCATCGCAATTTTGATAGCTGGAAAATTACTTTTTATAAACTGGGCACATCGGAAAGCACTGTATAAATTTCCAGGAAATGGAACCGAAAAACAAATGAGTTTCGGTTTGACTTCTACAATTCTATGCTGCAAAATCTGTAACGTTAGATTGTCGATGTATGTCGGTTGATTTTGTAAATGTGAGTACATTTCATCAAACGAATTGGCACTTCTTCCCAATCGCTCTGCATAGCGACTGAATCCGAAATTTTCATCAACACATTCGACTATGTAATCCGACAAATCTTCAAGATATAAGGTAGCTAAATGTTTGGCTTTGTCTTGCATTCCCATCGAACCAAATGCCCAATCCATATCGTCAAGTTGTGCAAATCGAGCAGATTCAGGAAGGAAATTTCCAGAACAAATTTGTCGCGCTAATGTTGGTTTTTTACCTTGTAGGAATGCGATTACGGCATCAATTGTTTTTATGTACTCGTTTTGTAAGGAATAGATTCGTTGACAATTTTCGGATAGTTGTTGTTTGTTGTTTGTTGCGAAAATTTTTATTAATCCATTTTTAGAAAATAATTCAATAATTACCTCTATTCCCAAATCCATTTGAAAAGAAGAAATCCTTTTGGTGTTTAAAAATCCTTTAATATATGCCGTTGCCGGATATGGTGTATTGAGTTGTGTAAATGGTGGCGTTATTAAAAGTAGGTCTTTCAAGAAAACTATTTATTTTTTGTAAAAGTAAAATTTATAATTTAGGATTTAACTATTTTTTGTGAAATTGAATTTGTCAAACGAATTTGAATTATGACTATTTTTACAAAAAAAATAATTTATGCCAACAGATTGTATTAGCTATAAAAATTCGGGATATTTCACTAAAATAATTTTTGATTATTTGGATGAGAAAGAAGAATTGAAGTCTTTATACAATCGCTTTCCAAAGATTGAAAATTTCAAATTTCAAATTGAAGAAAAATCTAAAAATTTTATTAGTAATCGGACAATTTTGGCAAGAGAATTAGAAAAGCAATATGCCGATTTTGAAATTTCAGTTGCGACCTCCGACAATATAAAACTTTTAAACAATATTAATACTTTTACTATAACTACCGGACATCAGTTAAATTTATTTACTGGTCCGTTGTTTTTCTTATATAAAATAATTTCAACCATTAATCTTTGTAAAGAATTAAAATCGAATTATCCTGAATATGATTTTGTTCCTATATACTGGATGGCAACCGAAGATCACGATTTTGAAGAAATTAATTATTTTAATTTTAAATCTAAAAAAATCAAATGGAATCAGGAGAGTTTTGGTCCGGTTGGACGACTTTCTACAAATGGTTTAGAGGAAGTGTATACTGTTTTGGAAAAAGAATTTGGAACTAGTAAAAATGCAAGTTATCTTAAAAATCTTTTTAAAAAATCTTATTTGGAACATTCTAACTTAGCAAATGCAACACGCTTTTTAGCCAATGAATTGTTTAAAAAGGAAGGATTAGTTATTTTAGATGGGGATTCGATTGAATTGAAAAAGTTGTTCATACCATTCATTAAAGAAGAATTATTGAATCAAACTTCTTATAAAAAAGTTTTAGAAACCAGTTCGGTTTTAAAAGCCTATAAAATTCAAGTCAATCCTCGTGAAATCAATTTATTTTACATAGAAGACAATTTAAGGGAACGCATTGTTTTTGAAAATGATAAATACAAAATCAACGACACTAATTTAGAATTTACAGAAAAAGAAATCTTAGGTCTATTAAATTCAAATCCAGAGAAATTCAGTCCGAATGTGATTTTAAGACCATTATACCAAGAATTTATTTTGCCGAATTTATGTTATATCGGAGGTGGTGGCGAAATTGCATATTGGTTGAAATTGAAATCCAATTTCGAAACCAATAAAATCACTTTTCCTATATTATTGTTAAGAAATTCGGTTGTTTTAGCTTCTCAAAAGCAATTAGAAAAAGCTGATAAATTAAAATTAACTTGGCGCGATTTATTCTCCCATCAACAAGAATTATTTGATTTAAAAACCAAAGAATATTCCCAATTTAAAATCGATTTTTCAGAGCAGAAAGCCCAACTTAAAAAGCAATTTGAACATTTATTTGCCATAGCAAAACAAACCGATAAATCGTTTGCTGGTGCTGTAAACGCTCAAGAAAAGAAACAATTAAAAGGTTTGGAAAATCTCGAAAAGAAATTACTTAAAGCCGAAAAAAGAGTCCACTCTGATAAATTAGAACGCATTTTACTTTTACAAAATGAACTTTTTCCAAATCAGAGTTTACAAGAACGAAAAGCTAATTTTTCTGAATTTTATTTGGAATATGGTTATTCGTTTATTGAAAAATTACTTCTTGAATTAAAACCATTAGAACAGGAATTTAAAGTAGTAACTTTGTGATTTAACCCAATCCCAGAACTTTGAGACGAAATAGTTTTATACAAGGTATGCAAAGGACTGACTTTACTCCTAAATTTTTAAACTCCTAAACTTTTAAACTTCAAATAAAAAAGTTTACTTTTGCACCCGAATTATTAAATTTAATATAAAAAATGGCTACAAATAGAACATTTACAATGATTAAACCAGATGCTGTAGAAAACGGACATATTGGTGGAATTTTAAACATGATAACAGAAGGTGGTTTCAAAATCGTTTCTTTGAAATTGACGCAATTAACAGTTGCTGACGCTCAAGCATTTTACTCAGTTCACTCCGCTAGACCTTTCTATGGTGAATTGGTTGAATTCATGACAAGAGGTCCAATTGTGGCTGCTATCTTAGAAAAAGAAAATGCAGTTGACGCTTTCAGAACTTTAATCGGAGCAACAAATCCAGCGGATGCTACCGAAGGAACTATTCGTAAAAAATATGCTACATCAATTGGAGAGAATGCTGTTCACGGTTCTGACTCTGATGAAAATGCAGCTATTGAAAGTGCTTTTCACTTTGCTGGCAGAGAGCAGTTTTAATAGATCCGTTTCGCTTTAGATTGTAAAACAGGCCTTTCGGGTTATAGATTTTTAAATAATCTATTTTAACCCGTTGGGTGTAATTAAGCACTTTCAATAATATTATAGATTTTTTGGCCATGAATTCTCAAATTTTAAATTAGCTGAACGCAATAATTTGTGCATCTTTGATGAAAATTCGAATTTAATCGAATAATTATTCCAAAAAATTCGTGACTCGAGACCAAAGGTCGAACAGACAAAGTAATTAGTGGTAGAATTATTCTAAGAAATAATTACACCCAACGGGTTATATTTTATTATATTTGAAATCTTAAATTAATCAAAAACCTCTCCTTAAATGATGAAAAAACTATTTTATTTATTGACACTCGTTTTGTTTGTGAGTTTTGCTTTTGCCCAAAATTCAAATTGGCAAAAAATTACGCCTTCACTACTAGACAGAACAACCAATTTAAGTGGTCTGAACAAAGACCATTATGAAACATTTCAACTGAATATAGATGCTTTTAAAGCACAGTTAAATAACGCCCCTTTAAGAGGAACAACCTCAGGTAACAACGCTCAAACTATTATTTCATTTCCAAATGAAAATGGAAAACTAGAACAATTCAAAGTGTATGAAGCTCCTTTATTGTCTCCTGCATTAGCATTAGAATTTCCAAATATTAAAACCTATGTAGGATTTAGCATTGACAACCCTGGGACAAGAGTGCGTTTTTCTGTTACTCCACAAGGAGTGCAATCGATGGTTACTTCTATTGATAAACCAAATACATTTTTAGTTCCATTAAGTAGAAATGGCAACAATCAATACATTGCTTATAACAGAAATAGCAGACCCGATTTTGTTAAAGAATTTGAGTGTTTAACTCCAAATGAAGAAATTAAATCTAATAGCGAAAATGTAAATAGAGATGCAAATGATCAACTATTGAGACGATTTAGAATTGCCATTTCAACAACAGGAGAATACACTAATTTTTGGAATGATGGTATTGCTGGAAATGGTGATGCACAAGCAGATGCTTTGGCTCAAGTAGTTTCTACTTTAAATAGAAATAATGAAATTTTTGAAGTAGATATGGCTATTACTTTTCAATTGGTATCTGGTACAAGCATCATATACCCAAATGCAGCAACAGACCCATATACTGGTAGTCCGAATGCACAATTGCAAGCTACACTAACTTCAGTTATAGGTGAAGCCAACTATGATATAGGACATTTGTTTATGTACGCAGCCAACAATGGAAATGCTGGATGTATAGGATGTGTTTGTGTTAATGGATCAAAAGGAAGTGGATTTTCGGCACATACTTTTTTAGATAACAATGGCGGACCATACATGTCTGATTTCTTCGACATTGATTATGTACCTCACGAAATAGGTCACCAAATGGGGGCTAATCATACTTTTGCAACTGGTAATGAGGGAGCAGGAGTTAATTCGGAGCCAGGAAGTGGAACTACCATTATGGGATACGCTGGTATCACTGGTGGTAATGATGTTCAAAACCATAGTGACGCTTATTGGCATTATCATAGTATCAGACAAATATTAAATAATTTAGTCAACAGAACTTGTTGGACAAGTACTCCAATTACTAATAGTCCACCAGTTGCTGAAGCAGGAATCAATTATACGATTCCAAAAGGAACAGCATTTGTATTAAGAGGTTCAGCTACTGATCCTAATGCTGGTGACATTTTAACATACTGCTGGGAGCAAATCGACAGTGGAGTTTCGACTAATACTACCTTTGGACCAAATTTAGCAACTGGGCCCGTTTGGAGATCAAGACCGCCAAGTTTATCACCAAATAGATATATGCCAATATTTTCTCGAGTATTAGCTGGTCAATTAACACAGACAAATCCAACAATCACCGTTAATAACAGTTCTTGGGAAACCGTATCGAATGTTGCAAGAAATTTAAATTTTGGTTTAACTGTACGAGATAGATCAGAAGCAAACGGAACAGGACAATCACCTCAAACTAGCTTTGATACAATGCTAGTAACTGTAAACGGAACAGCTGGCCCTTTTACAGTTACTTCTCAAAACAGTAATGTATTGTGGAATATTGGAACGTCGCAAACCGTAACATGGAATGTAGCAGGAACTGATATTGCTCCAGTTAGCACTCCAACTGTAAATATTTTATTGTCAACGAATGGCGGTTTAACTTTCCCATTCACCTTGGCTACAAACGTACCGAATAATGGGACACGTACTATAACCGTTCCTGTAATTGGAGGAGATACAACACAAGCTCGACTTATTGTTGAAGGGAATAACAACATTTTTTATGCTGTAAATACAACCAATTTCTCAATTCAAGGATCTGAATTTGTTCTGAATACACCGATATCTTCAGCTACTATTTGCTCTGGAAGTAATGCTGTTTACAATTTTACCTACAATACTTTTTTAGGATTTACAGGAACAACTACATTCTCTGCGACAGGATTACCAGCTGGAACTTCTATTGTATTTAATCCTACAACTGCTGTAACAGACAGCACTGCTGTAACTGCTACCGTTTCTAATACAGGAAGTTTAGCTCCAGGTACTTATAATTTCAATTTAGTTGGTACTTCTGGATCAATTGTAAAAACAGTTGGTGTCACATTAAATGTATATAATAATACACTTTCTGCAGCTGTTCTTGCAACTCCGGCTGATGCTGCTACAAATACAAGTTCAACAATTACTTTAACATGGAATACTAATGTTAATGCTCAAAACTATTTGGTTGAAATAGCTACAGATAATACATTTAATAATATTGTTAGTACTGGAACAGTAGCAACTAATAGTTATAATGCTACTTTAAACACGAATACAACATACTATTGGAGAGTTAGAGCATCAAACTTATGTACAACAGCTGCATTTTCATCTGTTTTTAGTTTTACTACTGCCAATATAAGTTGTGCAACATTCTCAGCAACAAATTTACCTTTAGCTATTAATCCTGTAGGGACCAATTTAGTATACACTTCAACAATTAATGTTCCTTCAAATTTAGTTATAACAGATGTTAATGTAACAATTGATATTACACACACATGGGATGCTGATTTAGATATTACGCTAACAAGTCCGTCTGGGACAGTAGTTGAGTTGACAACAGACAATGGAGGAAGTGGTGATAATTACACCAATACTGTTTTTGACCAACAAGCCACCACATTAATTACAGCTGGTACTGCACCATTTACGGGTACTTTTATTCCAGAAGGAAATTTGAATACTTTAAATGGCTTAATGTCAGGTGGTAATTGGATATTAAGAGTAACTGATGATGCTGATCAAGATGGAGGTACAATTAACAATCTTTCAATTACTATATGTGGACAAGGAACGTTTTCAATAAGTGAAAATCAATTTAACGACTTTTCGATTTTTCCTAATCCAAATAATGGAGAATTTACAGTTAAGTTAAATTCTGATTCAGGCGAGGCCATTAATGTTACTGTTTTTGATATGAGAGGAAGATCTATTTTTCAAAGAAATTACAATTCGACTAACGTTTTTGAAGAAGTTATTCAATTGGATAATGTTGAATCTGGAATTTACTTAGTAAATATTAGTGACGGTATCAACCAATCGACTAAAAAAATTATTGTAAAATAAACGTATTAGTAATTTATAAATAAAAACCCATCCGCAA
>CALPIE020000080.1 GCA_943323545.2 Bifidobacterium breve
AACCTGGTAATTGTGACACCATATCGCAGGACAGCATAATGATAGCACCAATAAGTACCGTGCTCCAAAATAAAATTTTATGATTACTGGTTTGAAATAACAGCTTCGATAAATGCGGAACTGCTATTCCTACAAAGGCAATAGGTCCGGCAAAAGCGGTAATGCTACCTGCTAATAGACTTGTTGAAATAATAATTATATAACGGGCTTTTTTGATATTCAGTCCCATGCTAACAGCATAATTTTCACCTAATAATAAAGCATCTAATGGTTTTAAAGATAGGAAGCTCATTCCCAAACCGATGATAACACTAATACATAAAATCGAAATACTGTCCCAAGATAAATTCCCGAGACTTCCCATCGACCAAAAAGTGAATTTTTGAAGCTGTTCAGCCGAACCGAAATAAGTTAACACACTTACAATCGCACTAGCAAAACTGCTAAACATCAATCCCACAATTAAAATGGTAGCGGTATCGCGTAATCGTCTTGAAACTATAATGATTAAAAGCAAAACCATGAAACTTCCCAAGCAAGAGGCCAAAATAATTCCGTATGGAGAAAGTAAAACTTCCGATAAAAATGCGGGTAATAATCCGGCTCCTAAAATAACAAATGCAACTCCCAAACTCGAACCCGAACTCAGTCCCAGAACATACGGTCCGGCTAGCGGATTTCTAAATAACGTCTGCATTAATAATCCACTAATAGATAACCCAACTCCAACTAAAATTGCTGTAATTGCTTTTGGTAATCGATAATTAATGATGATATAATCCCAAGTTGCTTTGCTCGCATTAGTACCGAAGATACTTTTAAAAATTTCCTTAAACGGAATTGCCACTTGTCCGAACGAAATGTTCAATAACAATGACAATAACACTAGTAATATCAATATCGAAAAGAGGATGGTATTTCGGGTTTGGAACATTATTTTAATTTTTCAAAAAAGAAAGGTTTATAGCCAACAAGTAATTCAGGATGCAAAATTTTCACAATATCTTTTATCACAATATCTGGTCGGTTAGGCGCCAATTCATAATATAAAACGCCTCCTGTTTTCCTTTTTTTGCCACTGAACGAATATACATTTTTATTTTGAAACGCTTTGAATTGATTGTAATGTGGATTAGAATCTGTCATTTCTTTTAATGTAGAGAATTGCCCCGAAGTAATCCAGAAATCAGCATCTTTTGCACGTTCAAAAACGGCTTCAAATGATAAAGACAAACTTCCAGTTCCTTTTGTTTCTTGCCACAAATAGTTCGAATTGGCTTCTTTCAATAACTGACAACCCCAACTTGTGCCTTTTGGAAGATTCCATTTATCTTCGAACATATCACCAATTAAAATGCTCGGTATAACGTTGGTTCTTTTGGCTATTTCAATTGTTTTTAAATAATCGGTTTCAATTTTTGAAAATAATTGATTGGCTTCTTTTTGTTTACCGTATAAGGCACCAAAGAACTTAATCCATTCGGCTTTACCTAGCGGCGTTTCTTCGTTCCAGTCGCCGTTGAGCATGACTTTTAAGCCGCTTTTTTGAATGTTATCTAATGTTGGATTAGCGTTGTCTATTCCGTAACCGATAATCACATCGGGTTGTAAATCGATTAAAACTTCGGTGTTCAAATCTTGATTATTGCCGAGTTCTTTTACCTTTTTGTTATCGATTAAGGTTCGCACTTTTTCAGAAGAAATGTAATCCAAATGTGGAAATCCAACCAATGATTTTTCTTCATTCAGCATTTCTAATGACGGAATATGAGTTGTTGAGGTAACCACAATTCGTTTTATCGGAACTAAAATGATAGTATTTTTTGATAACGAATCGGGAACGTTTGCGTTTTTTTCTTTTAAAATGTAAGTATAGGTCTTATTCGCTTTTGGCCACGGATTGGAAACGTTAACTATCGAATAGCCTTCGTAATTTTTAATCGAAAAACCTTTAGCATATTTTACATCGTTTGAAGAAATTACTGTAGTTGTCGAATTTGTTTCATGCTTGCATTGTATGCATACTATTGAAAATAAAAGAAGAAGAAATAATTGAATTGTGAATTTCATTTATTGAATTTTTCACAAAAGTAAAATAATTTAAACTACTTTTGCCTTGTATTGTGGTTGTTATTCCGACACATCGGAAAAAACACTAAAAGGGAATCAGGTTTAAAACCTGGGCTGTACCCGCAACTGTAAGCTATAAAGCTTGTTGTTATCTACAAAACCATTGTCCTAATATTAGGATGAGAAGGTAAACAACAAGACGCAAGCCAGGAGACCTGCCAAATGCACAGAGTATCAAACTTTCGGGAAAAAAGGTTTGGGTATGGGTAATTCTATGCTTTTCTCCCCTTTATTGGAAACATTTTTAATAAAAAAAATGAACAAGAAAATCGTTCGTATGAGTACTTTATTGGCGCTTTTAACATCATGTGCGTTGGCACAAGAAAAAGATTCTAAACTAGTGAATCAATTAAATGAAGTAGTAATTTCGGATACCAAATTCGAACAAAACAAAGAAAAATCCGGGAAAGTAATTACCAAAATTACACAAGAAGATCTTCAAAAAAAATCAGGACAAACGCTTGCCAATGTCTTGAATAGTGCAGTCGGAATTGAAATCAACGGCAACCAATCCGCCAACGGAAAAAACCTTGGCTATTACATTCGAGGCGGAAAAAACCAACAAGTTTTAATTTTAATTGATGGGATTCCGGTAACTGATGCTTCTGGAATAAGCTTTGAATACGATTTGCGATTGCTTCCAGTGGATCAAGTAGAAAGTATAGAAATCATGAAAGGTGCAGCGAGTACGCTTTACGGAACAGGAGCTGCTACTGCAGTTATCAATATTTCGTTGAAAAAATCGGGTAGCAAACCAATTCAAGCAAACGGTTATATCAATATTGGTTCAAATAATACAGCTTCCAATTCCAAGTACAACGTTCAAGATTTTAATCAAGGATTTTCTGTAAACGGAACTGCTGCGAAATTGAATTATTTGGCATCAATAAACAGCTCAGAAACCAATGGGATGTCTCAAATAGCTGATCCAGAAAATCAAAATTATGAAACAGATCGTTTTTCAAGAGTAAATCTTTTAACAAAATTTGGATTCAAAGCATCAGAAAAATTGAGCATAGATTTCTTTGGAAATTATGATGTTATCAAAAATGATTACGATTCAACTTTTGATAATACGGGTTTTAGTGATACTAATTTAAATAAAACACAATCCAAACAATTCCGTTTTGGATTTTCACCAAAGTATACTTATGCCAAAGGAGAATTTATTTTAAATTCTAGTTTCAATAAAATCCAAAGAACGTATTCAGAATTTAATAGTTATACAAGTGCCAATGAATCATCACTTTATGAAGCGCAAAGTTTAAATTTAGATGCTTTTAATAAGTACAAATGGAGTAAAAAATTCTTTACAGTTGTCGGTGTTAATTATCAGTTTCATGATATGTTAAGTGAAACACCTTACGGGAATATACTAAAGGAAAACACAAAGTTCAATATGGTTGATCCCTATTTTACTGGAGTTTTTATGTCTGATTTTGGATTGACAGTAAATGCTGGAGCTCGACTTAATATGCATAGTGAATATGGAAATCAAGTGGTTTATAATGTAAATCCGTCTTTTTCTTTCGGAGCTAAATTACCATTAAAAATATTGACCTCTTTAAGCACAGCTTATGTTACACCAAGTTTGTATCAATTGTATTCAGAATATGGAAATACAACTTTGACTCCAGAAGAAAACACCACAGTTGAAGCTGGTTTTGAAGTCGGACTTTTAAATAAAAAAATAAATTTTAATGCTGTTGCATTTTATAGAGAACAAAATAACAGTTTCGGATTTTTTTATAATTCATCCACATTAACCTCTTATTATATAAATATTGAAGGAATAAATAGAGCAAAAGGTATTGAAACAGAATTAACTTATACAATAAATAATAGTTTTAAAATTGGAGGAAATTATACTTTTACTCAAGTCGATGAAGCCTTGAAACGATTAATTCCAAAACATAAAGCAAATTTATTTTTAGATATTGATATTACCAAAAGATTATTTTTGAATGCCAATTATCAATATGTAGATGATCGAAATGATGCTTTTTATGATGGAAACAGTTATACTACAATTCAAACAAAATTGGGTTCTTATCAATTGGTAAATGCATCAATGAAATACGAATTGCTAAAAAGCAGATTGAATATTTTTGGAGCAATTACTAATATTTTAAATGAAGATTTTCTTGAAAATGTTGGTTATTCAACTCGAGGAAGAAATTTTAGATTTGGATTGAGTATTAATTTGTAAAAATTAACTACAAATAAAACTAATATTTCAAAAGGCACAAAGCTACAAATAATGGGCTTTGTGCCTTTTTTTTGTAAAGAGTTAAATCGCAATAAAATAATTAAACTACCTTTAATGTAACAAAAAAAAATATAGTTCGTCTTGAACTACAGCACCAACAACCAATAATTTTGTAATGAACCAAAAAGAATTCTTAACAATAATAAATCCTTTTAAAGACAAAGTCTTTCGAATGGCAAAAAGATTATTGGTAAGTACAGAAGAAGCAGAAGATGCTACTCAGGAAGTTATGGTGAAATTATGGACAAAGAGTGATCGATTAAATGATTTGAGAAGTGTAGAAGCCATGGCAATGACAATGACAAAGAATTATTGTTTGGATCAATTGAAATCGAAACGCGCTAGTAATCTGAAACTTGTTCATAGTAATTATACTGATAGAGAAGCAAGTTTGCAACAAAAAGTAGAAGACAGAGATAGCATGAGTTGGGTTGAAAAAATAATTAATGATTTGCCAGAACAACAAAAATTAATTATACAAATGCGCGATATAGAGCAATATGAATTTGAGGAAATTGCTAAAATATTAGATATGAATGAAACAGCTATTCGCGTAGCGCTTTCAAGAGCTAGAAAAACGATAAGAGAATTTATGACTAATACACATAATTATGGAATTGGATAGAATAGAAAAATTAATAGAAAAATACTTTGACGGAGAAACAAGTATTGCCGAAGAAAATGAACTTAAAGTCTATTTTTCTTCTTCAAATGTTGCGCAGCATTTGAAACAATACAAACCAATATTTGGTTTCTTCTCACAAGAAAACAAACAACAATTTAAAGCAACGATTCCACTAAAAGCTAAAAAACGAAATGTCGTAGCGTGGTTATCAATTGCAGCAACAATAGTTGTTTTGTTTGGAATTGCAACATTTATGTATACGAATACTACTGAAAAACCAAAACAGTTAAGCGACTTAGGAACCTATGATAATCCTGAAGAAGCACTAGCTGCAACACAAAAAGCGTTAACATTAGTATCTCAAAAAATAAATGTAGGCATTGGAGGTATGAATTATATTAAAGAGTATGAACACTCAAAAAACAAAATTTTTAAAAAATAATCAATTAAATCAATCATTAAAAAAAATAGAAATCATGAGAAAATTAATTTTAGTAATCGCATTAGTAATAACCACAAACACCTTTTTTGGACAAACAGTTTTTGACAAATTTGACAATCAAGATGATATCACAGCCATAATTGTAAACAAAAAAATGTTTGAACTTATGGGAAAAATTGACTCCAAAGATAAAGATGCAAAAGAGTTATCCAATTTGGTAAAGAAATTAGAGAACCTACGAGTATTTGTTACAGCAAATGATAAAAAAGGTGATGAAATGAAAGCTACAACAGATAAATATTTAAAAACGGCTAATTTGGATGAGTTAATGAGGATAAATGAAAAAGGTAAAAGTGTAAAGATTTACGTAAAATCAGGTGCCAGCGATTCGCAAGTAAAAGAACTGTTAATGTTTATAGAAGGTTCGGGTAAAGAAGAAACGGTATTAATGTCGTTAACAGGAAACTTTGACTTAGACGAATTATCTGCCTTAACCGAGAAAATGAATTTACCTGGTGGAGCAGAATTAGAAAAAGCTGGAAAAGGTAAAAAGTAAAATATCAACAATGGCAATAGTAATTACAATTAGTTTTTATTATTGCCGTTGTTATTAAAAATGGTGTTATGAAAGTATTTGTATTTATTGCTTTAGCTTTTAGTTTATTTTTAAGAAGTTGTTCTAATGAGCCCAGCTTGCAGAAGTTCTTTGTTGAAAATGCAGAGAAAAAAGATTTCATTGCTTTAGATATTTCATCATCTATTTTAAATATTGATGAGGCAAAATTATCTGTTGAACAAAAAGAGGCATTGACTTCTTTTGATAAAATGAACATTATTGCTTTTAAATCGACACCTCAAAATCAGGCTACTTACGAAGCGGAAAAATTTAAACTGAATGGTATTTTGAAGGATGAAGAATACCAACAGTTGATAAAAGTTGGTTCTGGAAAAGATGGCGCTTCTGTAAGTTTCGTGGGCACAGATGATAATATTAAAGAGTTTATTTTTTATGCTAACAGAAAAGTAAACGGATTTGCTGTAGTTAGAGTAACAGGTGATAATATGAATCCGACAAATGTGATGACATTGTTAACCGTATTGCAAAAATCAAAAATAAGTTTAGATCAATTAAAACCTTTAGAAAGTTTAATGACCAAATAATTATTGATAGTAAGTTTTTATTATTTGAAATACTTGAATGGAATAACTAACATCCCGAAACATTCTCCATCATTCTTACCAATATGTTTGTGATGCATTTTATGAGCTCTACGTAAAGCTTTTGCATAACGATTATTTGCATTTCTAAATATTTTAAACCGTTGATGAATAAAAATATCATGCACTGTAAAATAAGCCAAACCGTATGCAAAAATGCCCATGCCTATAGCCAAACCGACATTCAATATTTCATATTTCCATAGTAAGAAAAAGCCAATACTTACTATGGCATAAAAGATAAAAAATGCATCATTACGTTCGAACCAAGAATCGTGATCTTTTTTGTGGTGATCGGCATGAAGATTCCATAAAAAACCATGCATGATGTATTTATGGCTAAACCAAGCCATAAATTCCATAAAACAAAAAGTAATACAAAAAACTAATATATATAACCACATAGCAATAAATTTATAAAATATTTAATTTATAGGTAAAATAACATTTGGCGAAAAGTCCATATTTTTGATAATCAGGAACTCTAATTCGTGTGTTTTTTATTTCTGTTGAAGGTGTTTTCTTAAGTTTTGAAAGTAATTTTCTGTAATAGATATAAGCAGTATATACTCCAAATTTAGCTTCAATTGGCAAATCCAAAATTCCTTTATAGCCAGCTTTAAAATCGGCTTCTATTTCTTTGATAATTTCATTTTTTGATTCTTCATTTAAATTTGTTAAATCGGTATTAGGAAAGTACGTTCGACTCAAATCTTCAAAATCTGCTTTTAAATCGCGAAGAAAATTTACTTTTTGAAAAGCCGAACCCAATCGCATAGCAGCATGTTCTAATTCTTTATATTTAGTTTCATCACCATTTACAAACACTTTTAAACACATTAATCCAACAACATCAGCTGAACCATATATGTATTCATTGTATTCTTCAAAAGTATTGTAGTTGGTTTTTACCAAATCCATTTTCATACTTTTCATGAAAGAATCAATTAGCGAATTTGGAATTTGATATTTATGAACTGTATTTTGAAAGGAATTCAATATTGGATTTAGACTTATTTTATTATGCAGGGCTTTTTCTAAATCTTTTTCAAAAAGTTCAAAAAGTTCCATTTTATTATAGTCATGAAATGTGTCAACAATTTCATCTGCGAAACGAACAAACCCGTATATATTGTAAATATCTTGTTGAATTGTGGGAGCAAGCATTTTTACAGCTGTTGAAAAAGAAGTGCTATAAGATTTAGTTACATTCTTACTACATTCAAATGAGACTGTATCAAAAATTGATTTCATATTAACTGTGTTTTTTTATTAAATCGGCAACTAGTTTACCAGAAATTAATGCTGGGGGAACACCTGGTCCAGGAACAGTTAATTGTCCTGTAAAATATAAATTTTCTACTTTTTTGCTTTTTAATTTTGGTCTTAAAAATGCGGTTTGAAATAAAGTATTCGCCATTCCGTATGCATTACCCTTAAAGGAATTATATTCTGAAACAAAGTCATTTTTACAAAAAGATTTTTTAAAGATAATATTATTTATGATACTTTGTTGTGTCAAAGTCTCAAAACGGTTAATTATTTTTAAAAAATATTCTTCTCTTAATTCTTCCGAATCTTCAATTCCCGGAGCCAATGGGATTAAGAAAAAACCAGCTTCCATTCCTTTTGGCGCAGCTGTTTCATCTGTTATTGATGGAAAATTTGCATAAAACAAAGGTTCTTCTGGCCATTTTGGTTTATCATATATATCTATTGCATGTTGTTTAAAATCAACATCGAAAAAAAGGGCGTGGTGGGAAATGTTTTTTAGTTTTTTATCAAAACCTACATAAAAAAGTAGGGAGGAAGGTGCGAAAACTCTACTTTCCCAATACTTTTCAGAATAAGCTCGGTCTTTTTCATTCAGCAAAGTCTCTGTGTGATGATAATCGGCACCACTTAAAATGATATCCGCAGTAATTGTTTCACCATCAATTATTAGAGCTTTTGCGCTATTATTTTCTACAATTATTTTTTCAACATTTGCGTTAGTTTGAAAAGTAACACCCAATTCAATTGCTAAGTTTTCCATTGCTTTTACTACATCGTGCATTCCTGTTCTTGGGTGCCATGTTCCTAGTCCAAAGTCAGCATAATTCATAAAATTATAAAATGATGGTGTGTCTGAAGGTTTAGCTCCGAGAAACAAAACTGGGAATTCTAAAATTTGAATTAACCTTTCATTTTTAAACTTTTTACGAACATCAGAGCTGATATTACTAAAAAACTGTCCCAATTTCAATGCAGTTTTTGTAGTAATTAATTCTAATGGAGAAACACCAGGGCGGTATACGAGATCTTTAATTGCTATATCATAATTATTTTTAGCTTTTGCTATAAACTCTTTTAAAAGAATACCGCTACCCTTTTCAAGATTCTCAAAAGTTTCAATAATATCATTTAAATTATCATCAATAGTAACAAAATCATTTATTCCATAGTATACTCTATATGCTGGATCTAGTTTTATTAATTGGTAATAATCAGATGGTTTTTTGTCAAAGTCTGCAAAAAATCGTTCAAAAACATCAGGCATCCAATACCAACTTGGACCCATGTCAAAAGTAAATCCGTCTTTTTTTAGCTGTCTTGCTCTTCCGCCAACTGATTCATTTTTTTCGTAAACAGTTACATTAAAACCATCTTTAGCTAAATAACAAGCTGCAGAGAGTGAAGAAAATCCGGAGCCAATTATTTTAATGTCTTTAATCATATTTTTTTGACAAGAGTATTTAAATAGTAAATAAAATTAAATATTATAATTTCTCAACTAGTTCAACTATAGAATTCACAATAGTAATATTTTTAGAATAGTTTTTAGTATTAACAAATTCTGTCATTCGACCAATTAACCAAAATTCAGAATCATCATCCAATAATTCCTTAATTACATCATTTACATAATCATTAATTTCATTTTTATTGGGTTCAACAGTAGCATAACAAATGTAAACTATATTGTCAAAATATTTCTTTAAATCTTTTAAACTAGCTAATGGAACAGATTCACCCAAATAAATTGATTTGTAGCCGCTTAATAAAATTTCATAATTTAAGTACATTAGACCCAATTCATGAATTTCATTTTGAGGCAAATAAAGTGCAAATAATTTATTTTCTTTAGTTGGAGGTAATACTTGAAGTTTTTCGGTATTTATTAATAGTTTTTGTTTAATTAAATAACTAATAAAATGTTCGTGAGCTGGTGTTATAGTATCTGTTTGCCATAACAATCCTATTTCTGTCATAAGTGGAATAAAAACAGTATGGAATATTTCTTTAAATGATTTCTCAGAAAGTAAATTATTATAAGTTTTGAAAAATAAAGTCTGATCAAAATTCATCATTGACATTTTAAAAGCACTTATAGCATGATTTTTTGCACTTTTTTCAGAAATTATATCATTTACTAATATTGGTAATTTCTCTTCAGATAATTTAGAAATTTTAGAAATTTTATAACCATAATCATGTAAAAGGGTTACGTTTAAAAGTTTTTGAAGGGCTTGTAAATCATATAAGCGAATATTGGTATCAGTTCTTGTAGGTTCAAGAATGTTGTATCTTTTTTCCCATATACGAATTGTATGTGCCTTAATACCTGTAAGATTCTCTAAATCTTTTATGCTAAAAGTATTTTTAACGTTGTTCATCCTTTATATTAATAAGTTAAACAAAAGTAGTTTATTTTAATTAGTAATCAATTTTTTTTAATAAAATTTTAAACTGAAATTGAATTCTTATTGTATAACAAATAAAAACTCGGTTATGAAAAATAAAAGCAAGGCTAGATATTAAGACCTGCCTTGCTTTTATTATTTGTAATACGTGAAGTCCACTCTACTTCCTTCTCTCAATATTTATTAACTCAATATTTATTGTGACCACGGTGGGATTTGAACCCACACGCCCTTTCGAGCACCACCCCCTCAAGATGGCAAGTCTACCGTTTCTCCACGTGGCCTAAAAAAAAAGCATCCGAAAATCGAACGCTTTGAAGTGACCTGACTGGGGCTCGAACCCAGGACCCC
>CALPIE020000081.1 GCA_943323545.2 Bifidobacterium breve
GTGATGACTTGATTTGAAGTTGAATTATAGGCTTTTTCTATTGTTTTAAATTGCCATACTTCTCGATAGTTAAAAGAGGTCGATGCACTTAAATATTTTAATATTTTAAAGTTAGTGCTTACTGGAATAGTATGCTCAAAACCTGTTAATGCATCTCTAAACATTTCCCTTTTAAAGAATAACGAATCGGTTGTTGCAATTCTATTTTCGCCTCTTAAATTATATTGTAAATTGATGTTTTTAAGAAATCCTTTTTTAACGCCATCTTTTGGTGCAAAAGGAAAAATTCTCTCAATACTCGCTTGTAAAGTTGGAAGCGTCATATTGATTTGTTTAGTTTGCGTATTTTGAGAATGAGTTGCCGTTAAAGATAAATTTGCTTGAGGAACAGTATTAAAAGTGGTAGAATAAGAAATAGAAGAACTCAACGTATTATTAAGATTGGAGCCCACATTAACCTGATTTAAAGATTGCTGAAAATATTTACTGCTTCCAAGGTTAACCGAGGCCGAAAATCTGGAATTCGGATTGGATTTAGGATCTTTTGAGTGCGACCACTGAATGTTGTAAATTTTGGTTTTGGAATAATCTGGAAATCCTCGTTCACTATTAATCAAATCCTCAAACCTAAAATTGACCCTGCCATTGTATTTGTATCTTTTTGCATAACTAGATTCAAATCGCATAGCATAACTTCCATTAGTGTAATAATCACCGAGCACTGCTAAATCGTAATTATCACTCAATGCAAAATAATAACCTCCGTTTTGTAAAGTATAACCTCTTTGATTGGTGTAATTATAATTCGGAACAATTAATCCAGATGTACTTTTATCTGTAATTGGAAAAAAAGCAAAAGGCAGAATAACCGGAGTAGGAACATCGTAAATATACATTTCTGTTACACCAACTACTACTTTTTTACCAGGAACTAATTTTCCACGGTTGACTAAAAAATAATATTCGGGATCTTCAATATTAGCTGATGTTGTAATTTTTGCTCTTTTCATAAAATACACCGAATCATTTTCTTTTTTGGTGATTTCGGCTTTTATGTTCAATTCGTTTTGCGTAGTTCTTGAATTCCAAACCAACGCTTTTTTTGTTTTATAATTAAAACGAATAGAATCGGGTTCGATAATATTAGCGCCTTGTTTAAAATAAGGCAATTGAGTGTATTTTCCGGTAGAATCCTTTATTCGACCAGCATAAACTTCGTTTTTCTGATAATCAAAAACAATAATTCCCGATTTTAATTCGTAATCTTGATAATACAATTCAGCTTCGTTATAAAGGGTAATCAACTTTTTCTTTTGATCAAATTTTGCTGAATCCTTCGCTCTGTATTTTACTTTACCTTCTAAAAACTTCTTTTTTGGCTTTAAAGAATCAATGTTAATGGTATCTGCTTTTGTTTCTTTAACTTCTGACTTATTAACAGCAACAATTTCTTCTTTATTAGTGGTAGTAGGTTGATTTTTAGCGGGAAAGGAATTGCTTTTTTTTGGTAAATCTTGCGAATATAAATTGACGCCTCCAATTGTTAGAAAAAAGGTTAATAAAACGATATAAAATAAGTTTGTACGCAAAAGTTAAATGCTATTTTTGTAAAATGTGGCTTGTTAATTGAGCCCGCCAAAATTACAGTTTATTTTTCGTCAAAAATAAATAAATAATAAATTTAATACAGTGTCGTTTTCATTAAAATTAACTTTTACAATATGATTATCCCAAATAGATTCAAAAACTCATTTAATTTCTTTTTAATTCTTTGTTTCGGAAGTATTTACGGTCAAAAATTTAAAGTCACTCTTGACGCTGGTCACGGAGATCATGATTTTGGAGCGGTTTATCACGGTCACATAGAAAAAAATATTGCTTTAGCTGTTGTATTAAAAGTAGGAAAGATATTGGAAAAAAATCCAAATATAGAAGTTATTTATACTCGAAAAACAGATGTATTTATTGGTTTAGAAGAAAGAGCTAACATTGCCAATAAAGCCGATGCCAATATTTTTGTATCCATTCATTGCAACGCCAATAAAAATATTGCTGCCGATGGATCAGAGTCATATGTAATGGGTATGACCAAAAATGCATCCAATTTAGCGGCAGCAAAAAAGGAAAACTCGGTTATTACACTCGAAAAAGATTATAAACAAAAATACCAAGGATACGATCCAAATGCTCCTGAATCAGTAATCGGAATGACATTGATGCAAGAAGAGTACATCGAAAACAGTATCGCTTTAGCTGGAAAAGTTCAAGACAATTTCAAGAATCGATTGGGACAAAAAAACAGAGGTGTAAAACAAGCTCCGTTTATGGTACTTCACAAAGCATATATGCCAAGAGTTTTGATTGAAATGGGATTTATATCTAATGTAGAAGAAGGTGCGCGATTAAATTCGGAAGAAGGACAACAAGAAATTGCACAATCTATTGCTGAAGCAATTGTAAGTTATAAAAAAGAATTCTTTGGTGCTTCTGCTAATGAACCTTCTATTGAAAAACCATCACAACGAATTTATGAAAAACCAGTCGTTGTAAATAAAAAACCCGATTCTATTAAAGAAAAACCAATTACAACTACAGAAACAAAAGAAATGGCAAAAGGAATTGTATTTAAAGTGCAATTATCTGCTAGTTCAAAAAAAATCGAGTTAACTCCAAGTAATTTTAAAGGCCTGAAAAATATATCAATGGTTAGCACCGATAACTTGTACAAGTACATGTATGGCGAAACCTCAAGCTTCGATGAAGCTCAAAGACTATTGCAAGAAGCCAAATCAAAAGGGTATACAACGGCCTATTTAATTGCTTTTAAAGATGGGAAAAGCATTTCCATTCAAGATGCTATCAAATAATATATTATTTTTGTAAAAAATTACATTTTGAAACTATCACGAGAGATTAAAACCGCTATATTAGTTATTGCCGCCATTTCCTTATTTATATGGGGTTACAGCTTTTTAAAAGGCAAAGATTTATTTACCAATTACAAAACTTTTTATGTCGAATATAAAAACGTTGAAGGATTGGTGATTTCGGCTCCAGTTACTATAAACGGACTCTCTGTTGGAAAAGTGAACAGCATTAAAATTAATAATACAACCGCCAATATATTGGTTGAAATGCAAATCAATACTGATTTTCCAATTTCGCAATCAAGTGTTGCCGAAATTTATGCGCCAAGTGCTTTAGGTGGAAAACAACTAGCTATTATTCCAAATACAGCAGATAAAGTATTAGCAGTTGACGGCGATTATTTAAAATCATCTAGTAAGTTAGGATTAACGGATGAATTGGCAAGCCAATTAGAACCATTGCGAGATAAAATCACTAAACTTCTTGACAACGCTAACGTCATGTTAGAAAGTGTAAATGATATTTTAGACAAAAAATCGAAAGAAGATTTAAAAAATAGCATTGCTTCTTTAAGTGAAACGATGAATGAATTCAAAAGAGCTTCACAAAGTATCAACGGAATCCTCGATGACAACAAAAAACAAATTGGCGGCGTTGTAACCGACTTTAAAAAAATGTCTTCCGATTTTACTGCAATATCCGATGATTTAAACAAAGCTAAGTTGGGAGAAACCGCTGAAAATCTAAAAAAGACGCTATTGAATGTAGATAAACTTTTAGCTGATTTGGATTCAGGAAAAGGTACTGTTGGTAAGTTGTTGAAAGACGAATCATTTTATAACAATCTTTCCAAAACATCAAAAGAATTAGAATTACTCTTACAAGATTTGCGATTAAATCCGACGCGATACGTTAATGTTTCGCTTTTCGGAAAGAAAAACAAACCGTATATTGCTCCCACAAACGATTCAATAAAAAAGTAGTACGAATATGAGTTTTTTAGATAATATCTTCTTTGCGATTTTAATTGCTATCGGATTTGGATATTTTGCGATGAATGTTAAAAAACTCATCCGAAATATTAATTTAGGAAGAGACGTAAACCGCAAAGACAATCCATCTGAACGTTGGAAAAACATGGCAATGATTGCTTTAGGACAATCCAAAATGGTGAAACGTCCGATTGCAGGATTTTTACACATTATTGTTTACGTCGGATTTGTAATCATCAACATCGAATTACTCGAAATTATCATCGACGGACTTTTCGGAACACATCGCGTTTTTGCACCATTAGGAGTTTTATATGACATCTTAATTGGTTCGTTTGAAATACTAGCGCTCTTGGTTTTAATAGCTGTCATTGTATTTTGGACAAGAAGAAACATCATCAAACTAAAACGATTCATCAGTTCTGATTTATCCGGACAACCAAAAAAAGATGCCAATTACATTTTGTATTTTGAGATAGTATTGATGTCACTGTTTTTATTGATGAACGCAGCCGATTTTCATTTACAAAATGTTGCTGGCGGATATTCTAACTACCATCAAGCAGGATCTTTTCCGGTTTCACAATTTCTTTCACAACTATTTGACGGAACAAGTAATTATACAGTAGCGTTATTAGAAAGAACGTTTTGGTGGTTGCATATTTCGATTATTTTAGTATTTCTGAATTACTTATATTTTTCGAAACACCTTCATATTCTATTGGCATTTCCAAACACGTATTATGCCGATTTAAATCCGAAAGGACAATTCGACAATCTCGAAAGTGTGACCAAAGAAGTGAAGTTAATGATGGATCCTAATGCCGATCCATTTGCTACACAACCTGTAGACGAAAACACCGTTCCAATTAAATTTGGAGCAAGTGACGTTCAAGATTTGAATTGGGTGCAATTATTAAATGCATATACCTGTACCGAATGTGGAAGATGTACTTCTGCCTGTCCAGCCAATATAACAGGAAAAAAATTATCGCCACGTAAAATCATGATGGACACGCGGGATCGATTGGAAGAAGTGGGTAAAAATTTAGATGCTAATAAAGGAATTTTTGTTCCCGATAATAAATCATTACTCAACGATTACATTACTCCAGAAGAGTTGTGGGCGTGTACATCGTGTAATGCTTGTGTAGAAGAATGTCCAGTTAATATTAGTCCCTTATCTATTATTATTGACATGCGTCGTTATTTAGTAATGGAGCAAAGTGCTGCGCCACAATCGTTAAATGCAATGATGACAAATATAGAAAACAATGGTGCGCCTTGGCAATTTAATCAGCAAGATCGATTAAATTGGAAAAATGAGTAAGAACAAATTATATAAATAATAATGATGATTTTCCATAAATGTGAGGCATGGAAAACTGTCAAATGAATGTGAAATATTAAATTATAAAAATGAAAACGGAAGACATTGACAAAACCTTACAAACGGTTACGCAAAACGGACAACATTTAAGTCCGATTTTACCAGAAGGAGTTAAGAATTATTTAATCGACATCGACGGAACAGTTTGCGACGATATTCCAAACGAAGAACCCGAACGTATGCTAACGGCAGAGCTGTATCCAGATGCGTTAATTACGTTAAACAAATGGTATGATGAAGGTCATATTATTTTCTTTTTCACTTCGAGAACAGAAGCGCATAGAGAATACACCGAAATTTGGTTAAAAAAACACGGATTCAAATACCACGGAATTCTTTTCGGGAAACCACGTGGAGGCAATTACCATTGGATTGATAATCACTTGGTAAAAGCAACACGTTACAGAGGAAAATTCACCGATTTAATTGAAAAAGATGTCACCATCGAAGTGTTTGATGACGGACAGCATGAATAAAAACTCGATTATTCTATTTTTGGATTATTTATATATAGTAATGTCTAATGATTCAAAAATCTAACAATCTAAAAATCCAATTATGTCAGAAGTATTAATTGTGCCGACAATGGCAGAAATGATGGCACAAGGCAAACAACCAGAAGTATTATTTTGGGTTGGTTGTTCCGGCAGTTTTGATGACAGAGCCAAACGAATTACAAAAGCATTTGTTCGTATTTTGAACAAAGCCAATGTCGAATTTGCCGTGCTCGGAACGGAAGAAAGTTGTACAGGAGATCCGGCGAAAAGAGCAGGGAATGAGTTTTTGTTTCAAATGCAAGCGATGATAAACATCGAGGTTTTGAATGCGTATGAAGCAAAAAAAATCGTTACGGCTTGTCCGCATTGTTTCAACACAATTAAAAATGAATATCCAGAATTGGGTGGAAAATACGAAGTTGTTCATCATACCGAATTCTTAAAATCACTTTTAGATACCGGACGATTAACTATTGAAGGGGGTCAGTTCAAAGGAAAAAGAATAACGTTTCACGATCCGTGTTATTTGGGAAGAGCCAATAACATCTACGAAGCACCAAGAGAATTAATTCAGAAGTTAGATGCCGAATTGGTCGAAATGAAACGTTCTCGTGCCAACGGATTATGCTGTGGTGCAGGTGGAGCTCAAATGTTTAAAGATGCGGAACCTGGAAACAAGGAAGTCAATTTCGAAAGAACCGAAGACGCTTTGGAAACAAAACCCGAAATTATTGCTGCTGGTTGTCCGTTCTGTAATACCATGTTAACAGACGGTGTGAAAGGAAAAGAGCGCGAAAATGATGTCAAAGTTTTAGACATCGCCGAATTAATTGCTAATGCCCAAGATTTATAATTCGATTAATGAAAAAGAAAATACTACTTGTATTATTTCTATTTACTATTCATTCTTTAATCGCTCAAAGTGTTAAAGACTCAGTAAAAATCGATTCCAAACCGCAATTTAAATTTAAGTACAAGCAGTTAATTATTCCTGTTGTTTTTATAGGATATGGTATTTACGGATTGGAAAATCATAACATTCAATTGTTCAACACCGAACTAAGTGCAGAATTAAAAGAGCATATTGACGAAAAATTGACCATTGATGATTTTTCACAATACGCACCCGCCGCAACAGCTCTTGGATTAGATGCATTTGGAATTAAAGGAAAAAATACGTTCAAGGATAAAGCGATTATTTTATCGACATCCTACATTTTAATGGGGTTATCGGTAAATATTTTAAAAAAAACATCGCATTCTGAAAGACCAGATGGCACTAGTAATAACTCATTTCCGTCTGGTCACACAGCAACCGCCTTTATGGGTGCCGAATTATTATATCAAGAATACAAACATAAATCCATTTGGTATGGAATTTCGGGCTACATTGTCGCAACAGGAACAGGAGCTTTTAGAATATACAACAACCGACACTGGTTGTCAGATGTTGTTGCTGGTGCCGGAATCGGAATTTTAAGTACCAAAGCGGCGTATTGGTTATTTCCAACTATTAATAAACTATTTAATCCAAATGAAACGAATACAAAAACCTCTTTTATTCCGTTTTATGATGGAAAAACAGTTGGATTCGGATTGGTTTCAAACTTTTAATACAACATCATGCTAGTTCCATTTGAAGACTTACCATTAGAATCACGCGTTTGGATATACCAATCCAGTCGCAAATTTTCTGATGAAGAAATCGTAACAATTGAAAGCGATTTAATTGCTTTTATAGAAAATTGGAGTGCTCATGGATCTTCATTAGAAGCTTCCTACCAAATCAAATACAATCGCTTTATAATTCTGGCTGTGAATCAGGAGTTACAAGCAGCAACCGGTTGCTCGATTGATTCTTCCGTAGCATTTATCCAAAATTTAGAGCAAAAATATAGTGTTGATTTATTAGATAAAATGAATGTGTCCTTTAAACAAGGCGAATTCATCACCTATAAAACATTGCTAGAATTTAAAAAATTAGCCAAAGACAAATCGGTTTCCGAAAACACAATAGTTTTTAATAACCTCGTTAATACTATTGAAGAATGGAATGAAAATTGGGAAATTCCGGCTAACGAAAGCTGGCACAGTCGTTTCTTTTAAATTACCTTAATGAAAAAAATACTTTCGTTTTTTACTTTATTTATACTCTTATCTTTTGTTACCAATTGTTCCTCAACAAAAGATAAAAATGCGCATGTAAAATTGGGTAAACCTTCATTGTCCGATGAAGATGAATACGTTGCAATTCCTAAATCACAAAGAAAAACCTTTTTTAAAGGAAGTGATACCGAGAATAAATGGGTCGACAGTGTGTATAATCAAATGCCTTTAAATGAGAAAATTGGGCAGCTATTCATGATTGCAGCATATTCTAATAAAGATGCTGCTCATGTTGCTTCTATCGATAAATTAATAACAGATTACAAAATTGGCGGTTTGATTTTCTTTCAAGGCGGACCAATGAGACAAGCCAAATTGACAAATCGATTTCAAGCAAAATCAAAATTACCTTTATTTATCGGAATTGATGCCGAATGGGGGTTGAATATGCGTTTGGATTCTACTTACAAATTCCCATGGAATTCGACTTTGGGAGCTATCAGAGATTTAAAGCTGATTGAAAAAGTCGGAGAACAAATGGGGAAAGAAAGCAATCGAATGGGAATTCATTTCAATTTTGCTCCCGTTTTAGACATCAATACCAATCCTAAAAATCCAATTATTGGTCATCGTTCTTTTGGTGAAGACAAGAAAAATGTCACCGATAGAGCCATTGCTTTAATGACTGGAGTTCAAAATCAAAAAGTATTTTCAACTGGAAAACATTTTCCAGGTCACGGTGATACGTCAACCGATTCCCATCATACTCTTCCAACAGTAAACTTTACGAGAGAACGCATCGAAAATGTTGAATTGTATCCGTACAAACGAATGTTCGACGAAGGATTAGAATCGGTTATGGTAGCACATCTAAATGTTCCGAGTTTAGAACCAAGACCAAGTTTTCCAACCTCTTTGTCGTATAATGTAGTAACTGATTTGCTTCAAAAAGAATTGGGTTTCGATGGATTGATTTTTACCGATGCCTTGAACATGAAAGGAGCTAGCAATTTTAAAAAGCCAGGAGATATTGATTTGGAAGCATTTATGGCTGGAAATGACATCTTACTTTTTGCCGAAAATGTTCCGCTCGCTGTCGATAGAATTAAACAAGCATACAATGAAGGTTTGATTACCGATGACCGAATTGCACAATCGGTGAAGAAGATTTTACATTATAAATTCAAATCGGGTTTAAACAAGTACAAACCTATTAGTACTGAAAATTTAGTAACTGATATTAATCCGAATCAAAACAATACATTGCAATACCAATTGTATGAAAATGCTATTACTGTTTTAAAAAATGAGGACAAAATTTTACCTATAAAAAATGTAACTCAAAAAATTGCATATGTAAAGTTGGGAGATGATACGAATACTTCCTTTGTTTCAACACTAAAAAAATATACAGAAGTAAGAGAAGTTGAAATCGAAAATACCGACAGTTTAAATATTGAATTAAAAAAATACGACTTGGTTATTGTTGGTTTTCACAAATCGGATAAAGCATGGAAAAAACATGATTTTACTGAAGGCGAATTGATGCGATTGCAAGCTATTGCTCATAACAACAAAGTAATTTTAGATGTTTTCACCAAAGCGTATTCACTCCTTCCAATTGCAGATTTTGATGACTTTGAAGGTGTAGTTGTTTCGTATCAAAATGATGATATTGCTCAAGAAGTTTCAGCAGAATTACTATTCGGAGCTATTGATGCCAAAGGAAAATTACCAGTTTCCATCAATGATACTTTTAAAGTAAATGACGGATTAATCACCGAAAAATTAAATGTATTGGGATTTTCAACTCCAGAAAATGTGGGAATGAGTTCCGAAAAGTTGAACACAATAGAAACAATTGTCAATAAAGCCATCAATGGGAAAATGACTCCCGGAGCACAAATTTTAGTCGCAAGAAAAGGAAAGGTAATTTATCAAAAATCTTTTGGATATCATACGTACGAAAAGCTTACGAAAGTAAAAAACTCCGATATGTATGATGTAGCATCGCTTACCAAAATGGTGGCAACTTTACCAAATGTGATGCAATTGTATGATGAAAAAGTGGTGCGCTTAGATTCTAAATTGGGTGATATGCTATCCAAATTTAAAAACTCTAACAAACAAGATATTACTTTTAAAGAGTTGTTATCGCATTATGCAAGACTTCAGGCTTGGATTCCGTTTTATAAAGCAACGCTTGATAGTTTGAAAAATCCCTCAGAAAAGTATTATAGAAAAACGTATTCAGACGATTTCTCAAAACAAGTTGCAGAGAATTTGTACATCAGAAACGATTATCAGGATTCGATAATGAAACAAATTATCGACAGTAAATTAATCGACAAAAAAGAATATAAATACAGCGATTTTACGTTCATCATTTTGAAAAATTATATTGAAAATATGACAGCAAAATCGATTGATGTTGTAAGTACTCAGAATTTCTTCAAGCCGTTAGGAATGAA
>CALPIE020000082.1 GCA_943323545.2 Bifidobacterium breve
CATGCAACTATCGGTTATCATACTTAACTATAATGTCCGCTACTTTTTAGAGTTGTGTGTTTTGAGTGTCCAAAAAGCCATTCAAAATATAGATGCAGAAATTATAGTGATTGATAATGATTCTTCTGATGATAGTTGCGCTATGATGAAGGAGCGATTTCCAAATGTAAAACTCATTGTGAATTCAGAAAATTTTGGTTTTCCAAAAGGGAATAACATCGGAGTGGAGCAAGCTAAAGGAGAATACATCTGCATCTTAAATCCAGATACCGTTGTTGCTGAAGATACATTTACTAAAGTTTTAGCTTTCGCTGGAAAACAAAATAGTCTCGGAATCGTAGGTTGTAAACTCATTGACGGAACAGGTCATTTTTTACCCGAATCCAAACGCGGCATCCCAACGCCTTGGGTAGCTTTTACTAAGATTTTCGGTCTGTATAAGATATTTCCTAAAAGTAAAATATTCAATCAATATTACGCACAAAATCTGAGTAAAAATAAATCTGGTAAAGTCGAAATTCTCGTTGGTGCTTTTATGGTAATGCAACGCGAATTGTACAATGAAATTGGTGGTTTCGACGAAAACTGCTTTATGTATTCTGACGACATTGATTTGAGTTATAGCGTTTTGCAAAAAGGGAAATACAATTACTATTTTCACGAAACATCAGTCTTACATTATAAAGGAGAAAGTACTGTAAAAGACGAAACGTATATGAAACGCTTTCAGGAAGCGATGAATTTCTTTTATAAAAAGCATTTCAAAGTATCGGCTTTCTTTTCTTTATTTATGAAAATTGGAATTCTTTTCTTTTCCATAGTCAAAATGATGCAAGGAAAACCAAAACCAAAAATAAATCCTGAAAGATATGTATTAGTATCTAATGATGCTTCCTTAAAGGAAAGATTAGAAGCAAAACTTCAAAAGAAAGTACAATTAGCATCCCTTATTAATGGTAAGTTAAATATTTCCATAAGGGAAAAGAGCGAAATCATTTTTGATATAAATTGCATTACTTTTAAAGAAGCGATTCAATTTCTACAACAAAACAAAAATAACGGATTCACCTTTAAATTGTTGCCTACTAAAAGCGATTATATTATTGGAAGTAATTCCAGTTATGATAGAGGTGAAGTGATACTAATAACACAATCGAAAAAATAATAAAAATTAGCAAATTCGTGGTAAAAGCTGAATTCTTTTACTAATTTTGCACACTAAATAACAAAACACAACTTTAGTTTAACTATATGGCAAAGTTTGAATTAAAATTACCCAAAATGGGAGAAAGCGTTGCAGAAGCTACAATAACCAACTGGTTAAAAAATGTAGGGGATGCTATCACAGCAGATGAAGCAGTTCTTGAAATCGCTACCGATAAAGTAGATAGCGAGATTCCAAGTGAAGTTTCAGGAACGTTAACCGAAATATTATTCCAAGTGAATGATGTGGTTAAAGTTGGACAAACAATAGCCATTATTGAAACTGAAGGAGGAAGCGTTGAAGCTCCTAAATCTTTTGAGACTACTGCTCCAGCTGTAGCGGAAGTTGAAAAAACGATTGAAGTTGCAATAGAAACTACAGCTCCAGCTGATTTTTCTGCCTCTGATAAATTCTTTTCGCCTCTAGTAAAAAACATTGCTGCAGCAGAAGGTGTTTCCATTTCCGAATTAGAAAACATTTCCGGTTCAGGAAAAGATGGACGCGTTACCAAAGAAGATATTCTAAACTTCATAAAAAATAGAGGTAGTCAACCAGCTGTTGCAACCCAACCGACAACCGACAACCGACAACCGACAACTCACAACGTACAACCTTCTACTCAAGCCGTTCCAGTATCCATAAACGGTGGCGACGAAATTGTAGAAATGGACAGAATGCGAAAATTAATTTCGGGTTACATGGTCGCTTCAGTACAAACTTCAGCTCATGTTCAATCTTTTATCGAAGTTGATGTCACGAACATTGTAAAATGGAGAGATAAAGTTAAAGTAGCTTTCGAAAAACGAGAAGGAGAAAAACTGACTTTTACTCCAATAATGATGGAAGCAGTCGCTAAAGCATTGAAAGATTTTCCTGGAATGAACATTTCTGTTGATGGTGATTACATTATCAAAAAGAAAAACATCAACCTCGGAATGGCAGCTGCTTTACCAAATGGAAATTTAATTGTTCCGGTTATTAAAAATGCCGATCAGTTAAATCTTGTTGGAATGGCAAAAGCCGTAAATGATCTAGGAAATCGTGCCAAAACCGGAAAATTAAAACCAGACGATACGCAAGGCGGAACCTACACAGTTACTAATGTTGGAACTTTTGGTTCTGTATTCGGAACACCAATAATCAACCAACCACAAGTCGGAATATTAGCATTGGGTGCGATTAGAAAAGTACCAGCAGTTATCGAAACTCCAGAAGGTGATTTTATCGGAATTCGTCAAAAAATGTTCTTATCGCACAGCTACGACCATCGTGTTGTGGATGGCGCTTTAGGAGGAAGTTTTGTAAAACGTGTAGCAGAATACTTAGAAGCTTTTGATGCCAATAGAGAATATTAAAAGTATAAATATTTATAAGTCAACCCTTTCCTAAAAAGAGAGGGTTTTTTTGTGTTAAAAAGCAAAACTTTTCATAATATCCGATTAACAGTAACTTCAAAATTTTATATTTGTCAGCATTAATAATCAATAATGGAATTAAAACTTAACAGACCTATTTGCTTTTTCGATCTTGAAACAACTGGAATAGACGTTGCAAAAGACAGAATTGTAGAAATATCAATTTTTAAAGTTTTCCCAAACGGAAATAAGGAAAGCAAAACGTGGTTGGTGAATCCAACTATTCCAATTCCGCAACAAGCGACAGCAATTCACGGAATTTCTAATGAAAAAGTAGCTAACGAACCTACTTTTAATGAATTAGCATCTCAAGTTCATAATATGATTAAGGATTCTGACCTGGCTGGATTTAATTCAGATCGATTTGATATTCCACTATTAGCTGAAGAATTGCTTAGAGCTGAAGTCGATTTTGATATGAAAAATCGTGTTTCTATTGATGTTCAAACAATTTTTCATAAAAAAGAAGAACGAACATTGAGTGCCGCTTTGAAATTTTATTGCGGAAAAAGTTTGGAAAATGCACATTCAGCAGAAGCCGATACAATGGCAACTTACGAAATTCTTAAAGCACAATTGGAAAGATATAACGATTTGGAGAATGACATGAAATCATTATCTGAATTTACGACTCGCAAAAAATTTGTTGATTTTGCTGGATTTATTGCATTAAACGATAAAGGTCAAGAAATTTTTACTTTTGGGAAAAATAAAAACCAATTGGTTGAAGAAGTTTTAGAAAAAGAACCTGGTTATTTTGGTTGGATTCAAGGTGCCGATTTCCCTTTGTACACCAAAAAAGTATTAACAGGAATCAAATTAAGAAAATTGAATACCAAATAGTGATTCATTAATCAGTCTATACACTGAAAACTGAACGCTGAACACTGAACATATGAAAATTATTTGCATCGGTAGAAATTACGTCAAACACATCGAGGAACTTCAAAATGAAAGACCCGATGAACCAGTAATTTTTATGAAACCAGATAGTGCTGTATTGTTGAAACAGCATCCATTTGTAATTCCAGAGTTTTCAGAAGATATTCACCACGAGGTAGAAATTTTGGTAAAAATCAATAAAGTAGGTAAATATATAGATGCTAAATTCGCTCATAAATACTATGATGAAATTGGTTTAGGTATCGATTTTACTGCACGTGATTTACAAAATAAACTTAAAGAAAAAGGATTGCCATGGGAAAAAGCTAAAAGTTTTGATGGTTCTGCTGTAATTGGTGACTTTTTACCAAAAAAGCTTTTTAATTCAATAGAAAACATTAATTTTGAATTAAAGAAAAATGAAATTACCGTTCAAAAAAGTAACACAAAATACATGTTGTGGAAGATAGATGAGTTAATAGCTTATATTTCACAATATTTTACATTAAAAATTGGAGATATTATTTTTACTGGAACTCCTGAAGGAGTGGCAATTGTAAAATCAAATGATGTTTTAGAAGGATTTATAGAAGAAAAAAGAATGTTCAAAATACAAGTAAAATAAAAATGGCATTAAATTATAACTTATCAAAAGTATATGCACTTTCAGACGATGATCCTGAATTTGTAAATCAAATCATCTCACTTTTTGTGACTGAAGTCCCACAAGATTTAAAACAAATTGAATTGGGAATTAAAAACAAAGATCACAAACAAGCATATGCTTATGCTCATAAAATAAAGCCTACTCTCGATTTACTTGGTTTATCAATGGCATACGAAGAAATTCTTAATTTAGAAGCTTGGACAAAAATTGAAGGTAAGAAAAAAGAAATTGAAGCAACATTTATTAGTATTCAAGAACAAGTTGATAAAGCAATAAAAGAAATAAAAAAAGATTTCGAATTGTAAATAAAATCGGGAATTAGCTCTTAAAAGTAATTCCCGATTTTATTTATAGTAACATTCATTAAACTTCCTATGAAAGCAAGTATTGTAACTATTGGTGATGAAATTCTTATAGGTCAAATTGTAGATACCAATTCGGGTTTTATTGCCAAATCGTTAGATAAAATCGGAATACAAATTACCGAAATGCTTTCCATATCGGATGATAAAAAACAAATTTTAGATACTTTTACAACACTTCAAAACAAAGTCGATTTAGTTGTTATTACTGGCGGACTCGGGCCAACAAAAGACGACATTACCAAACATACTTTCTGTGACTATTTTAATGATACTTTAGTAATAAATCAAAAAGTATTGTTACACGTTACAGAAATTATTGAAAAATTTTACAAACGGCCAATTTCAAAATTAAATAGAGATCAAGCGCTAGTTCCTTCTAAGTGCGAAGTATTGTTTAATAAAATGGGAACAGCTCCTGGAATGTGGATGAAAAAGGAAAATACAGTATACATTTCACTACCTGGGGTTCCGTATGAAATGAAATATTTGATTGAAGAAGTAATCGTTCCAAAAATTATAAAAGAATATGAAAGACCATATATTATTCATAAAACGCTACTAACTTATGGTCAAGGCGAAAGTATGGTTGCTGAACGAATAGAAAACTGGGAAAACAACTTGCCAGATTTTATAAAATTAGCCTATTTACCATCACCTGGAAGAGTTCGATTGCGATTAACTGCAAGAGGAACCAACAAAGAACTTCTCGAAAAGACGATAGTTAAAAAAGTACAATCATTAACAAAAATCATTGGCGATATTATCGTTGGTTTTGATGATAATGAATCAATCGAATTGGTATTAGGTCGATTACTTAACCAAAGCAATAAAACCATTGCTACTGCTGAAAGTTGTACAGGAGGAAAAATCGCACAACTAATAACTTCAATTGCTGGTGCGTCTAATTATTTTAAAGGAAGTGTTGTTAGTTATGCCACAGAATCCAAAGTTTCTGTGCTTAAAGTTAATCCAGAAACTATAAATAAATATTCTGTTGTTAGCAAAGAAGTCGCTGAAGAAATGGCTGTCGGAATACAAAAACTAATGCAATCGGATTATTCAATAGCTACAACCGGAAATGCCGGACCAACTAAAGGTGATTCAGATACTGAAATTGGGACAGTTTTCATAGCTATAGCATCACCAAATGGAGTCATATCAGAAGAATTTAATTTTGGTCAACCCCGTGAAAAAGTGATTGATAGAGCAGCTAATAAATCTTTTGAAATGGTGATGGCAGCAATTTTAAAAAATGCCCCAAAATAAATTTGCATCAAAAAAGAATCACAAAGTAGGGCATTCTTTTCTCCCGATAAAAAGCAAATAAAAAAAAAGAAAAAAATCTGCTGTAATTTTTTTGTTACTACAATTTATTTTCCGTAAGTTTGCACCCTTATTTAGAATAACGATAAAAGAAAAGCATAATGTCTAGAGTTTGTGACCTTACTGGTAAAAGAGCGATGGTAGGAAATAACGTTTCCCACGCGATGAATAAAACTAAGAGAAAATTTTCTGTAAACTTAGTTAAAAAACGTTTCTATCTTGCTGAAGAAGACAGATGGATTACTCTTAGAGTAGCAGCATCTACAATCAAAACAATCAATAAAAATGGATTGGCTGCTGTGTTAAAAACAGCTAAGGCTAACGGATTTATTAAATAATCTATCCAAAAAATAATAAAGCAAGATGGCAAAGAAAGGAAATAGAATTCAGGTAATTTTAGAGTGTACAGAACACAAAACAACAGGTGTGGCAGGAACTTCTCGTTACATTACAACTAAAAACAAAAAAAATACTCCAGATAGATTAGAGATTAAAAAATTTAATCCAATCTTAAAGAGAATGACTGTTCATAAAGAAATTAAATAATTAGAGATTTTATTTAAATCTCAAATGGTCACATTTAGAGATTTTTGTATATTTCAAATACTTATAAATCATGGCAAAGAAAACCGTAGCAACATTACAAACCGCATCTAAAAGATTAACCAAAGCAATTAAAATGGTTAAATCTCCAAAAACAGGTGCTTATACATTCGTTCAAAGCATTATGGCTCCAGAAGAAGTAGATTCTTTCTTGAAAAAGAAATAATTTTAAAATAACTATATAGCTAAGCTACTTTCTTTTGGAAGTAGCTTTTTTATTTTATATTTTCCCTTATTTATTATTTTGCCTAAGGAAGAAAGAACCTCATAAAAATTTCATATTTTTGACGTGCAAATGAAATTTTTTTTTCGGTTTGCAGCAATTCCGGCTGTACTCTGCAAGTCCTCGTCTTTCAGGCAGCTTTTATAAAACCTATTTAGGCTTCCTCTGGTCGCCACCTATGTTTTTAAAAGCAAAGCCTTCTAAACTGTGGGCTTTCCGTTTCCATCCGGGCTGGTAATTTGAAAATTTGGTAATTTGGTAATTTGAAAATGTTTTGCAACATTCCAAGTTTCGGGTTTCCAATCTTCAAATCTTTAAATTTTCAAATCTTCAAATCAACATGAGCTTTTTTAAAAAACTATTCTCTTCCGAAAAAAAGGAACCACAAATATCCGAAGAACAGAAAGAAACCTTAGATAAAGGATTGGAAAAAACCAAAACCTCGTTTTTCTCCAAACTTACTAAAGCTGTTGCTGGAAAATCAAAAGTAGATGATGATGTGTTAGACAACCTCGAAGAAGTATTAGTGTCTTCCGATGTTGGCGTTAATACCACTCTTAAAATCATCAAACGAATTGAAGAATGCGTTGCTAATGATAAATACATGGGAACAGACGAACTAAACAGTATCTTACGAGATGAAATTGCTGGGCTCTTATCGGAAATACAATCGGGAGAAGAAACAGAATTTACGATTCCAGCCAACAAAAAACCATACGTAATTATGGTTGTTGGTGTAAATGGAGTTGGTAAAACAACTACCATCGGTAAATTAGCCTATCATTTTAAAAAAGCTGGTTATAAAGTTGTACTTGGTGCAGCAGATACCTTTCGCGCAGCAGCTATCGACCAATTGCAAATTTGGGCCGATAGAGTAGGTGTGCCAATTGTTAAACAACAAATGGGAAGTGATCCAGCATCAGTTGCTTTTGATACCTTACAAAGTGCTTTAACTCAAAATGCCGATGTGGTAATTATTGATACAGCTGGTCGTTTGCACAATAAAGCTGGATTGATGAGTGAATTGTCTAAAATAAAACGTGTGATGGAAAAAGTAGTTAGCGATGCGCCACACGATGTGCTTTTAGTACTTGATGGCTCTACCGGGCAAAATGCATTCGAACAAGCTAAACAGTTTACTGCTGCAACAGAAGTCTCATGTTTAGCAGTTACTAAATTAGACGGAACTGCAAAAGGTGGTGTTGTGATTGGGATTTCTGATCAATTTCAAATTCCAGTTAAATATATTGGAGTAGGAGAAGGCCTAGAAGACCTTCAAGTATTTAATAAATACGAGTTTGTAGATAGTTTCTTTAAATAATTAGTTATGAAAAAATTTATTTCTTTTTTTAAAAACGCTTCACCTTTAATTCTGATTATAATTAGTATCGGAATTGGATTCTTTGCCAAATTAATCGAAAAGAATTTTACAAGTATTGCTATGGGTTTGCAAACCATAACTTTTATTTTGTTTGTTTACGCTTTTATTAAATTTTTCGATTCGAAGTTTAAATAATTTTGAGTAACAACTAAAAGAGAATATTTTTCAATTTTAGTATTGGAGTTTTTTGGTTTTTAATTATTGATATAAAGCATTTATTTTCTGCCAAAGTACATCGTCAAAATCTGATAGTGCCATATTTGTAGCATCAGCGGCATCTCCCATTCTAATAACGACCATTTTTTTACTCGGAATTACATAAATCTTTTGATCGTTTTTTCCCAATGCACAAAACATATCGCTTGGACCATTCGGAATTAACATTCCTGGAAATTGTATTTGTGTTTGAGGTAAGCGAAAACTTGTTTTGCCGTTCAACCACCATAAGTAGCCGTAAGCTTGGTTAATGGTTTGAGAAGTTGTTGACGCTTCGTTAAAAAACGCTTCATTCAAAATGGTCGTTCCGTTCCATTTTCCTTTATTTAAAGAAAGCAAACCAAAACGCGCCATGTTCCGCGTAGTGCTCCAATACACACTTAAGCCATCACCACTTTCAATCCAGGCACCACCCGTCATTCCAATTCTATCTCTTAATTTGGAATTAAAATAGTTTGTCCAGGTTTGTCCACTTGCCTGTGCCACTATATCTTGCAATTTCACATACACATTGTGATACGCCCAACGGGTTCCGGCATCAGCAACATATTGTAGGTTTGCAGGAGCAACATTATCACCCAAAGCATCATTCAAACCTGAATTCATCGACAATAGGTTTTTGCAAGTTATTAGATTTTCTTTTGCTAATGGAGCGCTGGTCCATCCCGTTCCTAAATAATCGGAAACTTTGTTATTGATATTTAAAATTCCTTCTTGTTGTGCAATTCCAGTTACCGTTGTTGTTAAAGTTTTTCCAGCACTAGCCCAATACCATGGAGAGGTCGGTGTATGACCATTGAAATAATTTTCTATAACGATTCTGCCATTTACTAAAATTATAAAAGATTTAGTATTTTTTAATTGCAAATAATCGATTAATGGTTGAACTGCACTTTGGTTCCATCCCAAACTTGAAATGGTTTTGGTTTCCCAAGTTACATTTCCGTCAGAAGGCGGAAAATACATGGCTTCTGGAATTGGAGCAGATGTAGTATCAGCCTCCGAACTACAACCAAAAATAAAAAGTGATACTGCGATTAGGGAAAAGTATTTTTTCATAGCGTAAAATTTTCCCCACTTTGACTAAAGCATGCCAAAATGGTTTAGTCAAAAATACTTTTTTATTCCTAAAAATAAATTGTAATTTTAAATTTTTATTTTAATTATGAGAAAAACGGTTTTGATTGTATTGGTTATGCTGATGGTAACATCATGCAAAAAGAAAATTTCCGCAAACGATATTAGTAAAATTAATGGCTATTGGGAAATTGAAAAAGTGATTTTGGCTAATGGAGAAAAGAAAGACTATAAAATCAATTCAACTATCGATTACTTTGAACTTCACCATCCCGAAACTTCAGGACAGTTTGACAATAAAATGGTAGGATTTCGTCAAAAAGTAATGCCTCAAATGAATGGAACATATACTACAAACAATCTAAAAGAAACCATTTCAATTTCTAACGAAGAGGGTAATTACTTCATTAACTATACAACCAGTTTTGGTACATGGAAAGAGGAAATTCTCGAATTGCAAGATTCGATTTTAGTGCTATTAAACAAAGACAAATTAGAATACCATTATAAAAAACAAATTCCTTTTTCATTAAAATAATTCTAGATACTGAAACAATTTCACCTTAAATGGCAAAAAGACAAAGTAATGAAGGTTCGATAAGCGACGTTTTAAAGCAGTTTATTCAAGTCAATAAACTCGAGGCGGGTATGGATAAAATTGATGTAGAGCAAGCATGGAAGAACCTAATGGGAAATGGCGTAAACAGTTACACTCAAGAAGTAATTTTAAAGGGTAGTACATTATATGTGAAATTAACATCGGCTGTTTTACGGGAAGAATTGAGCTATGGAAAACAAAAAATTATTACCATGTTAAATGATGAATTAAGAAAAGAAATTGTTAAAGAGTTAGTCTTAAGATAA
>CALPIE020000083.1 GCA_943323545.2 Bifidobacterium breve
GCCAAACATAGTTCCGGTTGAAGATGAAGATATCTCAAAACAAATGGAACGTTCCATGAAAAAAGCAGGAGTAAAAATCATGACTTCTTCTTCAGTAGAAAAAATTGACACATCCGGAAACGGTGTAAAAGCTTTTGTAAAAACGGCAAAAGGTGAAGAAATTTTAGAGGCTGATATGCTACTTTCGGCAGTCGGAATCAAAACCAATATCGAAAACATCGGGTTAGAAGAAGTCGGAATTGCAACTGATAAAGATAAAATTCTTGTCAATGATTATTCTCAAACAAATGTCCCGGGTTATTATGCTATCGGTGATGTAACGCCAGGACAAGCTTTGGCACACGTTGCTTCTGCAGAAGGAATTAATTGTGTAGAGAAAATCGCTGGTTTACATGTTGAACCAATTGATTACGGAAATGTTCCAGGATGTACCTATGCAACTCCAGAAATAGCTTCTGTCGGATTAACCGAAAAACAAGCCAAAGAAAAAGGATATGAATTAAAAATCGGAAAGTTCCCTTTTATGGCTTCTGGAAAAGCAAAAGCAGCTGGAACTCCAGACGGATTTGTAAAAGTAATTTTTGATGCCAAATACGGTGAATGGTTGGGTTGCCACATGATTGGTGCTGGCGTTACCGATATGATTGCTGAAGCCGTTGTAGCGCGTAAATTAGAAACTACGGGACACGAAATTCTTAAAGCTATTCATCCACATCCAACAATGAGTGAAGCAGTTATGGAAGCAGTGGCAGATGCATATGGCGAAGTGATTCACTTATAAAAACACCATTTTCTAAATTATCTAAATCCGTTTTGTAAAGCAAAGCGGATTTTTTTGTTAATAACTACCTGATTAACAAAGCGAACTGAAAATCAATATTTTATATCTTTATTCCTATTAATCAATAAACTTTATAATTATGAAAATTAAGTATGCAATCCCAACATTATTAGGAGTATTATTTTTAACAATTACCAGTTGCAAGAAAGAAGAAGCCACAGCAGAACCACCGAAAGCAGTATTCGATTTAGCTGCTGCTAAAACATCTGTAGAAGCGGGATATAAGGAATTCGAAACGGCTTTTAACACCAAAGATTCAGTAGGATTGGCAAATTGTTATACGACTGATGCAAAATTAATGGGGCCAAACAACAAAACCGTCGAAGGAAAAGACAACATCCAAAAAATGTTTGGAGAATGGTTTAAAGGCGATACGCCAACAATAAAACTAACCCTTGTTGAAGTTTGGGGCAATGAAACCAATTTGGTTGCCGAAAACAAATGGGAAATGGCTGGAAAAGACGGAAAAGTAATCGACACAGGAAAATCTATCGAAGTGTATAAAATGGATGAAGGAAAATGGCGAATGGTTCGTGATTGCTATAATTCAGATATGCCACCAGCTAAATAATTTTATAACCAAGTAAAATAAAATCCGTTTTGTGAAAGCAAAGCGGATTTTTTTTATAAAATACTTAACAAAATATCAAGCATCTAAAATCGTTTGGTTTTAGTATTTTTGCACTTCAAAATTAAAATACATGAACGCAACTAATAAACTTACATTATTATTCTCCTTTCTCTCTTTTGTTTCTTTTTCTCAAGAACGCAATCTAAAAAACATACAAAAACTCACTTTTGGTGGTGATAATGCTGAGGCATATTTTAGTCCAGATAGCAAACATTTAACGTTACAAGTTTCTAATGTTGCTTCCGGAATTCCATGTGACCAAATCTTTATGCTCGACCTACAAGAAAAAGAGTTTACTAAAAATAGTTTGAAACTCATTTCCAACGGTAAAGGAAGAACGACTTGCTCTTACTATATGCCCGATGGAAAACACATTTTATATGCTTCGACTTTCGAGGGAAATGAAGCGTGTCCGCCTCCTGCAAAGCCACATGACGGAAAATACCTTTGGTCGGTTTACCCCGATTTTGATATTTACATTTCCGATTTAAGCGGAAAAATTGTAAAAAAACTGACCGATTCTCCGGGTTATGATGCCGAAGCTGTTGTTTCTCCAAACGGAAAAAAAATTGCTTTTACTAGTATTCGAAGTGGCGATTTAGAATTATGGACAATGGATATAGACGGCACCAATCTAAAACAAATCACTAATGGATTGGGTTATGATGGCGGGAGTTTCTTCTCTCCGGATAGTAAAAAATTAGTATTTCGTTCCTCTCGTCCAAAAACAGAAGAAGCAATTGCCGATTATAAAGCACTTTTGAAAGACAATATTGTGGCGCCAACCGAAATGGAAATCTATACTTGCAACATAGACGGAAGCGATTTAAAGCAAGTAACCAATTTAGGAAAAGCCAATTGGGCACCTTACTTCCATCCTTCTGGTAAAAAACTAATTTTCTCTTCCAATCATCACTCAACTCGTGGTTATGATTTTCAATTGTACATGATCGATTTGAATGGTGAAAATTTAAAGCAAATTACTTGGGAAAGTGAGTTCAATGCGTTTCCTATGTTTTCCCCTGACGGAAAAAAATTAGTGTTTTCGAGCAATCGCCAACAAGAAAAAGCAAGAGAAACCAATGTTTTTATTGCCGATTGGGTAGATACTGATGATGTTGAATATGCCAAACCAACCGAATTAAAAAAACACATTTCGTATTTGGCTTCTGATGATTTAAAAGGACGATTAACTGGTTCGAAAGAAGAAAAAATAGCTTCTGATTATTTGATAAAACAATTAAATTCATTGGGATTAAAACCATTCGAAAATACCAATTACATTCAGAATTTCGAATATAAAGTGAAATTAAATCCACATGATTCCTTAGAAGTAAGTAACAATACAGGTCGAAATGTAATTGGTTACCTTGATAACAAAGCATCAAAAACAATCGTAATTGGTGCACATTACGACCATTTGGGATTGAACGAACACAACAATTCTACAAAACCAAATTCGAAAGGCGAAATTCACAATGGTGCCGATGATAATGCATCGGGCGTGGCAAGTGTATTAGAAATAGCCAGAATGTTTTCACAAAACAAAACAATAGAAAAAGCGAATTATGTTTTTGCATTATTTTCGGGAGAAGAAGACGGATTAATTGGATCAAAAAAATTAGCAGAAGTTATCAAAACGAAATATCCAAATGTAGTAGCGATGCTTAACATTGATATGATTGGACGATTGAATGACAAAAAAGAAATGACTGTTGGTGGCGTTGGAACGAGTCCCATATTTTCAAAATTAGCCGAGAAAAACAAACCTGCAGGATTTAATATTACGTTAGATGAAAGTGGTATTGGACCTTCTGATCATACTTCTTTTTATTTAAAAGATATTCCGGTTTTGTTTTTCTTTACTGGTACTCATTCTGATTATCACAAACCATCCGATGATGAAGATAAAATCAATTATTACGGAGTGAAAAATTGTACGGATTATGCTTTCAGAATGATAAGCGAAATTAGTAATGAAGACAAAATCGAGTTTACGAAAACCAAAATGAACGCTCAAAAAACACGTCCAAAATACAAAGTAACACTTGGTGTGATGCCCGATTATACAGATCATGGAGATGGATTGCATATTGATGGTGTAACAGAGGGAAGAGCTGCTGAAGTGGCCGGAATTAAAGAAGGCGATATTATAACTAAAATTGGAACTTGTACAATTAAAGAAGTATATAGTTATATGGAATGTTTGGCTAAAATAAATGTGGGAGATGAATTGCCAGTTACGTTTATTCGTAACGGAGAAACTAAAACTGTTTCCGTAAAATTTTAAAAAAAATATTCATTTTTAAATCCGTTTTGTGAAAGCAAAGCGGATTTTTTTTACCAAAAACTGAAAACATGATATAAATCATAGGTGCAATTATAATAAATAACTTACCTTTATCAGGTATAATTTGAATAACAACTAAAAAAAATAAAACCTAATACAAACCATGTGGTGGAAATATGCACTTGTTTTTCTTGGCGCTTTTTTGTTTGATGTAGTTCCTTTTCCTTTTCCTCCTGCATTTACCATAATGATATTTTTTCAAATTATGTTTGATTTAAATATTTGGATGGTAATTTTTTTGGGTGTAATAGGATCTATATTGGGAAGATATGTACTTACATTGTATATTCCTTTTATTGCTGATAAAATATTTAAACCTGCAAAAAATGAAGATGTGCAATATTTAGGCAGACAATTAAAATCAAAAGGATGGAAAAGCCAATTGGTTATAATTGCATATTCATTGCTACCTCTTCCTACTACACCTTTATTTATTGCAGCTGGCATGGCAAAATTGAAACCAATATATATTATTCCAGCTTTTTTTGTAGGGAAATTCACAAGTGATACTGTGCTTGTATGTTTAGGAAAATTTGGTCTTGAAGAGATCGAAACTATGTTAAATGGTTTTTTTTCTTGGAAATCCTTTCTTAGTTTGGCAGTTACACTATTATTAATAAGTGCATTGTTATTTATTGATTGGAGAACACTAATTCAAACTAAGCGATTTAAACTAAACTTTGAAATTTGGAAGTAATCGGCTAGTGTTTAGATTTCAAAAACTAAATATAAAATAAAATCGTAAATTTGAGTTAAATGTTTCATTTGGAAACTAATTTGTAAAAGAATGAGAGTTATTTTTAAAATACCCGAATCTTTCAAACCTTTCTTTATCGAAATTGGGGAATTGTCATATTTTGCAGGGAAGTTTTTTAAAGAAGTTTTTAAAAGTCCTTTTGAATTTAAAGAATTTATTCGACAATGTTATTACATGGGTAACCGATCTTTGCTACTTGTTGGCGTTACCGGATTTATTATTGGTTTGGTTTTTACGTTACAATCACGACCTACTTTAGAAAATTTCGGTGCTGCTTCATGGATTCCATCAATGGTAAGTGTATCAATAATTAGAGAAATTGGTCCAATTATAACTGCACTAATTTGTGCCGGTAGAATTGGTTCTGGAATAGGAGCAGAATTGGGTTCTATGCGCGTTACCGAACAAATTGATGCCATGGAAGTTTCAGGAACAAATCCGTTTAAATATTTAGTTGTAACTCGAATTCTAGCCACTACATTAATGTTACCTCTTTTGGTATTTTTTGGTGATGTTATTGCAATTTATGGTTCATTTCTAGTTGAAAATATAAAAGGAGATGTATCATTTGTATTGTATATGAACCAAGTAAATCATATTTTAGAATTTAGCGATGTAATTCCTTCAACTATAAAAAGTTTCTTTTTTGGATTTGCTATTGGATTAGTTGGTTGTTTTAAAGGATACTATTGTAAAAAAGGAACAGCTGGCGTTGGTAAAGCTGCAAATGTTGCTGTAGTTTATACGTCTATGTTGTTATTCATTATTGATTTTGTTGCTGTTTTCGTAACCAATATTTTTTATGATATATGATAAAAACAACAAACATAAAACCGATTATTCAAGTAATAAATTTACACAAATCTTTTGGAAGCAATCATGTTTTAAATGGATTTAACATGTATTTAAATGAAGGAGAGAACTTAGTTGTAATGGGAAAATCTGGTTCAGGGAAATCAGTTATGATTAAATGTTTAATTGGGCTTGAAGAATATGATGGTGGAAAAATAATCATTATGGATAAAAACATGAAAAATGTTAATCAAAGTGAATTAAATGAAATAAGAACTGAAGTAGGATTTTTGTTTCAAGGAAGTGCTTTGTATGATTCTATGTCCGTTCGTGAAAATTTAGAATTCCCACTTAGACGTCACACAAAAAAATTTGGTGTTATAGATGATACAACCCCTTTAGTCATGGATGCTTTAGTAAATGTTGGATTAGAAAATACAATAAATCTAATGCCCAATGAACTATCTGGCGGAATGAAAAGAAGAATTGCCCTTGCCAGAACATTAATTTTACAACCAAAAATTATTTTATATGATGAACCTACAACTGGATTAGATCCTATAACTTCTAAAGAAATTATTGAACTTATAAAGTCGATACAAAAGAAATATAAAACCTCCTCAATAATTATCACTCACGATATCGATTGTGCAAGGGTAATAGCCAATCGAATGATTTTATTAATTGATGGTATTAATTATGCAGAAGGAACTTTTGATGAACTGGCTTCATCTAAAGACCCAAAAATAGAAGCTTTTTTTAAATAATAAACCAGATGGAAAAAACAACAAATCAAAAAATTAGACTTGGCATATTCGTAATTTTAGGAACTTTCTTTTTTATAATTACCATTTATTACATTGGTAATAAACAAAGTATGTTTAACAAAACGACGACTATTAGCGCGCTATTTAAAAATATAAATGGTTTGCAATCTGGAAATAATGTGCGTTTTTCCGGAATTAATGTAGGTACTGTAAAAGATATCATTATTATAAATGATTCTACTATTAAAGTAAATATGATGATTGAAGAAGCTATTTTATCTCATATCAAAAAAGATGCTATTGCTTCAATTGGTTCAGATGGATTAGTAGGCAACATGATTGTAAATATTAAACCTGGTCTTAAATCTAAAACACCTGTAAATCCTGGAGGCATTATACTTTCTGAAAATAAAGTTTCAACAGATGAAATAATAAAATCTTTAAGTTCAACTAGTGATAATGCCAATCTTATCACTTCAAATTTGATAAAAATTACCAATCAAATTGCAAACGGAAAGGGCACAATTGGCATGTTGCTAAATGATTCTATTATGAGTGAAAACTTACGACAAACTATCATTTACCTAAAAGTTACTAGTAAAGCAACAAATGAATCGGTTACCAATTTGAATAAAATAATTGTAAAATTGGATAATAAAGATAATGTAATTGGTATTTTACAAGATACAGCTGTTGCAAGAAATGTCAAAAAAATAATTACCAATTTAGAAAAATCTAGCAATCAAATAGACAAAGTAGTGACCAATTTAAACGCCACCGTAACAAATATAAAGGAAGGCAAGGGAGCAATAAATTATTTATCTAATGATCCTAAATTAGTAAAACAAATAGATTCAACAATGCATAATATAAATCAAGCAAGTAGTAAATTAAATGATAACTTAGAAGCTTTAAAACACAATTTCTTATTTCGTGGTTATTTCAAAAAACAAGCAAAAGAAAAAGCAACTAAATTAAATGATAAGAAATAAAATATTAATTTTAGATTTATTTCGCAATCATCTTAAAATATAACCCTTTAATAACTATGCGTTTATTAAAAGCAATCAATCAAATTAGAAGAATCTTAACTCAAAAACTAACTAAAAACATTGGAAATTCTAATTTAAATTTCACTTCAAATCCAAAAAACAAAACCAATATTAAAACTGTTTTAATAATTAGACCTAATAAAAGACTTGGAAATTTATTGCTTATTACGCCACTAATTCAAGACGTTATTAACACATTTCCAGATTGTAAAATTGATTTATTAGTTAAAGGAAATGTAGCCCATGCAATCTTTAAAAATTATGATAATATTAATCAAATAATTCAAGTCCCAAATAAACCTTTAAAACAAATTACAAAGTATATTAATAGTTGGTTAGCATTAAGAAAAAAGCAATATGACATTGTTATTAATGTTGATAAAAATTCTTCTTCTGGTAGATTAGCTACAAAATTTTCAAATGCTACTTATAAGTTTTTTGGTGATTTTGAAGATGAAATTCAATTAAAAAACAATGATTACAAACACATTGCAAAATATCCAATTTTTAGTTTTAGAAACCATTTAAAACAACTTGGTTTCCCTGAAAAGAACAATTCTTTTCCATTTTTAAATCTTAAATTAAGTCCATTAGAAATTGAAGAAGGTAAAAATATTCTGAAAGAACTTGTTGCAAACAATAACAAAACCATTTGTATTTTCACTTTTGCTACAGGAGAAAAATGCCTTTCTGAATCATGGTGGGAAGAATGCTACCAAAAATTAAAAACAACTTTTCCGAATTACAATATTGTTGAAGTTTTGCCTTATGAAAATATTTCAAAAATTGATTTTAAAGCACCTACTTTTTATAGCAAATCCATTAGAGAAATTGGTTCTTTTATCGCTAATACCGAATTATTTATAGGTGCTGATAGTGGCATAATGCATTTAGCCAGTGCTACTCAAACTCCAACATTAGGATTGTTCTCTGTCTCAGATTTTTATTTAAACAAATACAAACCCTACAACAATAATAGTCTGGCGATTGATACCAATGAAAAAAGTATAGATGATATATTAGAATTTGTAAATAAAATTCTCGTTAAAAGCAGAGCTTAAATCCCTTTTAAACCATCAATTAAAGCATTAATATCTTCTTTAGTATTGTAATGACTGAAAGATATTCGCAAACTAGGTTTTTTTAAATCGTTATCTGTAAGCATTTCTGCTAAAACGTGAGATGGTTTTTGACTTCCACTTTGACAAGCACTTCCTCTTGAAACTGCAATACCTTTCATATCCAAATTAAATAATAGCATTGCTGTTTTTTCTTCAGAGAAAGGCAATAAAACATTAAGAATATTGTAAAAAGTTACTTCACCATTAATTTTTATATCCTGAAAATTAGTCTGTAATTGAAGTATACAATAGTCTTTTAAATCGGTAATGTATTTTCGTTCTACATCTAAATTTTGATACGATAATTCTAATGCTTTTGTCATTCCAACTACTTGATGTATTGCTTCTGTTCCGGCGCGAAGTCCTTTTTCTTGTTCACCACCATACAGCATCGGTTGAAGAACAGTTCCTTTTTTTACATACGCAAATCCAACACCTTTTGGACCATGAAATTTATGTGCGCTTGCCACAATAAAATCGATAGGAAGTTCATGTAAATTAAATTCATATTTACCTATAGATTGTACGGTATCGCTATGAAATAAAGCCTTGTGTTGGTGGCAAATTCGTCCTATTTTAGCCAAATCTAATACAGTTCCGATTTCATTATTAACATGCATTAAGGAAACCAACGTATTTATATCTTTAGAAAGTAATTCTACTAAATGTGTGATGTCTATATTTCCGTCGGGTAAAATTTTCAAATAATCAACTTTAATCCCGTGTTCCTTTTCTAAAAACTTAACGGTATACAAAGTTGCATGATGCTCTATTTTACTAGTTATAATTCTTTTGACTTTTAAATCGGTAACAGCATTTCTCAAGATCCAATTGGAAGCTTCAGTAGCATTGGAAGTAAAAATGATTTCTTGTGCTGAACATCCCAACAATTTGGCTATATTTTTCCTAGAAGTTTCCAATTCATTTTTGGCACTTCTTCCAAAACTGTGAGAAGAAGAAGCGTTCCCGTAATTATCTTGTAAAACACGAACCATTTCCTGAATTACTTCAGGTCGAACACTTGTAGTTGCAGCATTATCTAGATATACTTTTCCCATTCTGCAAAGATAAAATTCTTCGTTAATTAAATGATAAATTGACTGATTAATGCACAAAATTTCTATTTTTGTTTCAAATACTTACATAATGAAAAAAATTATTGGATTGGTGTCTTTGATTTTATTATTTAACGCATGTGATGATGGTGAACTAACGGTTCAAACTATCGATTTTACTAATGTTCCTGCAGTAAAATGCAACTTAAATGATATTATTTATAAATTAAATGGAAGTGAAATTTTAGCATTAGAAATACCAGCTTCTGAAAATGCTTTTATAAATGAACCAACAATTTCTAATACACCTAGAATAGTAAATTTAAATGCTACAAATAGAGTAGTTTATCGATCTTATGACGGTACTGTTACATCAGCAAACATTTGTGCTACATTACCTGCTACTAATCCAAATGTAATAGAGGAATGGACTGCAAACTCAGGAAGAATAGAAATTGTGACTACAGCGGTCTATAATACAAATCCAACCACCAATGCTACTACTATTACTAAATATAATCATTATATTGTTTTTAAAGACATAACCTTTATCAAACCCAATGGTATTCAAGTATATGAAACTTTTGTTTTTGGTAACTATCAAACCAATGCAACTACTTTACCATTTGGGTTTAATGTTAATGCAGTTCAAAAATGCACTACTAGCAACCAAATTTATAATTTCAGTGGAAGTGAATCGTTTACGTTAGATATTTCACCAAGTCTTTATCCTAATAGTGTTGGAATTCAAACCGGATTAATAAGTAGCACTAACAAAGTAACCTATAAATTGTTTAGTAGC
>CALPIE020000084.1 GCA_943323545.2 Bifidobacterium breve
GACATTAACCCTTTGTATGAGATAATGGATAAAAAAGTTGGTAAAAAACATTTATACAAACCCAGAACTACCTACAGAATGCAAGGTGGTTCAAGTAAAAATACCAATGCAGGAACCAACTTAGTTAACGGCGCTATTATTCGCTATGTTCTGGATAAAAAATCAACTAAAGAAATAAAATTAGAGTTTTTAGATGAACAAAATAAAAGTATCATTACGTATTCTTCTTTAAATAATGTAAAAGGAGAACCAATGAAAATTGCCAAAGAATTCCACCAAGATAAAGAAAAAGAACAACCCGGATTTGTAACAAACAAAGCTGGTATGAATGTTTTTGTTTGGAATTTACGCTACCCAGATGCTACCAGTGTTGAAGGTACCAATGTAATGTGGGCAGGAAATGGCCAAGGCGTTAAGGTTTTGCCAGGCACTTATAAAGTACGCTTATTAGAAGATAAAGAAATTATAGCCGAACAAGCGTTTGTAGTTAAAAAAGATCCTAGAGCAACATCTACTGATGCTGATTTAAAAGAGCAGTTTGAACTTCATCAAAAAATAAACAAAAAAATAGATGAAGCCCATATTGCCATTAATCAACTACGTAAAATAAGAACCCAAATAAATGGCTATCTCGGAAATGTAAAAGATTCAACAATGGTTCGTGAAATGAAAATCATAACAAAACCAATTAAAGATGTTTTAGATGATGTTGAATCCAAATTAATGCAACCAAAAGCAAAAGCACCGCAAGATGTTTTGGCATTTCCAGTTCAATTAAATGATAAAATGGCTGGATTAGGATCAATAGTATCGTCAGGAGAAACAAAACCAACCAAAAGCAGTTATCTGGTTTATGATGATTTAGCCGCTAAAATCGATAAACAAACCGCTAGGGTAAAAGAAATTATTGATATAAAAATACTTGAATTTAACGATTATGTCAAGCAAAAACAAATTCCTGCCATAACTGTTAGTCCAAAATAATATGTAAACAAACAATACATCGATTGTCGTTTTTATGAGATAGAAGAAAGGGAATTATTATAACCCGTTGGGTGTAATTGGATTTTACAATTTAGATTTTAGTTTTAATAATTAAAATCAATCGTTTTGTCATTTCGACGCAGGAGAAATCACATCAAGAGATTCAGATTATGTGATTTCTCCTGCGTCGAAATGACAAAATAAAGCATGATAAGTGCTTTTAAGTAATTACCCCCCGCTAGCACGAGCATCTTGCTCGTACTTACAAAGAAACTCACCCGCTTGCGGGGTACAACCAACGGTTTATTATACTTTCTTTTTACCATTTAATTAAAGTAGTTTTGATTGCGTCTCTTAGTTTTGGAGCGACTTTAGTTTGTTCTGCAAAAGAGGGCCAATTCGCTACTATTTCGCTTGTATGTTGTATGATTTCTGATGCTTTTTTGATGTTCATCGATTTGGCAATGGTCAACATATCTTCTTTGTTGATTGCATTTCTTTTACCGTTGATACTTAAAGCGTGTTGACTCACCCACTCGCTTCCGGGTCTGAAAGCGTGACAAATATCGTAAGCTGGAGCCAACTCCCAATTTTGATTTTTTCTCAGACGAAAAGCAAAATTTTTAGTATGATCGTCACAGTTTCGCGCCATGACATTAAAGACCATCCTGCGAAACAGTTGTTCGGCTTGCGGATAAGGCAATCGCAACAATCGCATGGTTTGGAACAGTTGCTCATAGCTGTAACTGTTCACGTTATTGAAGTCGAAATGCTGCATAGCACAAAACGTTTGGATGTGGTGTTTGACATCACCGTCTTCTCGGTCAAAACGTTGTGTTAAGAAGTGTGCTCTGCCGTTTTCTTCCAATAATCGGCTTTCGGTCATTTCAATTTCGCAGGCTTTTGCCATTTGATAGTACGCCATTTCAACCCGACCGTATCCTGTTGAAGCGCCAAATTGCGTATCACTCACCCCATCTAATTTGATTAACCAATGGCTGAATCCTTTGGGTGCTTTAGCTTGTCCTGATTTGATTACTCCTGTTTTTTCGTTGTACGCAATAATGGCTTTGGGACGGGCGCCCCCTGCTGATGTTCCTATTTTTAGAATATCCAATAAAGCTTTTTGTTCATCGCCATTGAGATTGGTTTCAAACGCATTACGATTGTTGACTACTTCTTGCGTTATTTTAACCAAGTTGTCCATTTCGATGGTGAAGGCGGTTTGATTGGATTTGAAGTTTACCGGTTCAAATTCTAAAGCTCCCATTCCGCGTGTACCAATAAAGCACAACAACTCGACCGGATTCAAACTATTTTCTGGGCGACCGTTTTGTACCAACCAAGCGTTGATTAATTGATTTCCGTATTTGTCGGGCAACACATCTGCGAGCAATCCCGGCAATCCTTTAAAGGTGGTATTTCGAACCAAATCGGGGAAGGAAAAAATTTGGTTGGCTTGATTTAGCGGCATTTTTAAAGGCGCCACTTCCCAATTGTTGACTATGAATTTCGGGTCGTATTCAAAACTGGCGGTTTGGGTATTGGCATCCCATGCCACCGCTCCTACCCGTTCTCCCCAAAGATGTATAAAGGCGGTTGTAATCATTACCAGTCGGATTTGTTATCGTTAGGGTTGTTCTCCTTCTTAGCTGCAGGCAGGTTGTTTCTCGCTCTTTGTCTTTTGCTTTGTTCCAATTTGGCCAATTGCAAAGGACTCACCTGCTCTTGCACCTTGAATACGTCCATGACATAGAGCAAGTTCAGCACTCTTAGCACCTGCAGTAGCGATTGCAGTGTGATTTTTTCTCCTTTTTCTATTTGGGTTATGGTAGAGCGGTTGATGCCGGCTTCGGTAGCGAGTTGTTGTTGGGTTTTGTTTTGTAGCAACCGGTGGTGTTTTACAAAAGCCCCAATAGTGGCTACTAAAGCGCCATCACTCATTGCTAACCAATTATTGCTTGAAATATCCATCATAAACTTATTTATTTGTATTTAATGCTGATTATTTCCAACAAATATATAAAATAATAGTATACTATGATGCTTTTGTATCGTTTTTTAACTTCGAGAGTGTGGAATTACTACTACATGGTAGGGTTATTTAGGATAAGCTGTTCAGCGCTACCGCAACCGCAGCCGCGATAGCCGCATTGTTTTTAATCAGGGCAATATTGGCTTCCAAGCTTTCGCCTTTCGTATGATCGGCAATGAATTTTAACAAAAAAGGCGTCACTGCTTTCCCTTTAATGCCTTGCAAATCGGCTTCGTGTAGCGCTTTAAGGATGTGTTGTTCTATTTCGGCAGGATCCATTTCATAGGCAAGCGGCACCGGATTGGCAATTAAAACCGAACCGTTCAGCCCTAAGTCCCATTTGGCCGTCATTAATTGCGCAATAGCCGAAGCGGTGTCCAAACGCAAGGGCGACTGAAATCCGCTTTTGGACGAATAAAAACTTGGGAATTCGTCTTGTCCAAAGGTTACTACGGGAACGCCTATGGTTTCAAGGTATTCTAAGGTAAGTTGGATGTCTAAAATCGATTTCACACCGGCGGCGACGATAGCTACATTGGTAGTCGCCATTTCGGTTAAGTCGGCAGAGATATCCATCGTATCTTCAGCACCGCGGTGCACGCCTCCAATACCACCAGTGGCAAACAGTTTAATTCCGACCATGGATGCAATACGCATCGTAGCAGCAACGGTAGTAGCACCTGGTAACTGCTTGGCGATAACATAAGGCATGTCGCGAAGGCTGACTTTCCAAACGTCGCTATTCTGTGCAAAGAAGTCGATATCCGCTTCAGTTAAACCCACCAAGCACTTTCCGTTGCGTATGGCAATTGTAGCCGGAACTGCTCCATTTTGACGGACAACATTCTCCACTTCTTTGGCGGTAACTGCATTTTTAGGCCAGGGCATACCATGGGAAATAATAGTCGATTCTAAAGCCACTATGGGCAAGTTTCGGTCTAGCGCGTTTTGTACTTCGGGAGCAATTACAATATAGTCGTTCTTAGTCATGGTAATAGGTTTTCATTAAATCATATAAATTGGTGGCACTCATGGTCACATCTACGGTTCCTTTTTGTTGCAATATGTGTAGTGCTAGGCTATGTCCGAGTTTAAGGCAATTGAGGGGTGTGTCTTTTTGCACCTTTCCGAGTACCCATCCGGCCAAAGCCGCATCTCCGGCACCAGTACTGTCAACGATAGTAATCTTGGGAACGGCTAAGTGTAACGTGCTTGATGGTGAAAACCATGTAGAACCTCTTTCGCCTTGTCGCAACCAAATGTTCTGTACACCTCGCTTTAAAAGAGAAGTTACTAAAGTAGCGGTATCGGAAGAAGATGTAGAACTAATGGCTTGCAGTTCGGCTTCGTTGGGTGTAATTAGGTACACGCCATCCAAGTCGAGTGCCGCTAATTGCAATGCTTTGGTTACCGAAACAGGCTCAATGATCAGCATTTTTTGGTGCTGTTTGGCAAAATGGATGAACCATTGGATAACGTCGGTATCTAAATTGGTGTCGATTATTAGCATATCGTACCCTTTTATATAATCGCTTTTCGATTGCATGTATGCCACAGATAAGTAGCGTTTGCCATTGTCTTGACAAACCGCAACAAACAAATTGCCATCGGGTTGAAGTACCGATACGTACTTGCCGGTGCTTTCGGGTGTTATGCAAAAAGCAGCACTGTTAATCCCTTTTTGTGTTAGTTCGTGAAGGATATAGCTCCCTTCGGCATCGTTACCAATAGCGGTAATTAAGGCGGGTGTGGTATTTAATGTCGCTAAGTTTTGCGCTATATTGCCCATTACGCCACCGATTGAACTTTTTTTGTGCGCCGGATTGGACGAATGCGGAACTATGGTTGCATCACAGAAATACAATTCATCTACCAGCGTTGCTCCAATACATAATACTGATGTTGCCATAAAGCAAATATAGCAATAATACAGCGTAAAATAAAGTTGGAGAAAATGGCAATTCAAACTAATTACTTGCTGATCCTCACCTACAATTTGCCTCGATAGCTCGAATTGCATTTCATGCACAACCCATCACATCTTTAAAAAAATTATTTTATAAAATTTCTAACTAACTTGCTTATTTTGGTTTGTAGATGAATTAGAAGAATCCTCCCCACTAACTCCTTTGTGTTAATTTGAAGTCTGATAGCGCTTTCTAAGATGAACAATATATAATTATTTTACCTAAATGAGGGAAACCGTACTCTTATTAATTTGAATTGAAATAGATTTGAATTTTTAATGACTAATTCAAAAGAAAATTATGAGAAAAATACTAATATGTTTACTAGCACTAGTTACATTAAGCTGCACGGCATATAAATACGGTGCTAATTCTGAACCTACACAAAAAAGTAATTTAACTTTTGGAATGGTTAAAAGTAAAATTATCAAAAATGTTACTAATCAATGATGATGAAAAATTTGCCAAAAGCAGTTCGAAATAAAGCGATTCAAATTGCCAATGCACTACTTGCAAAAACAAAATTAAAAACCGGAATTATCATAGCCACGGCAATACGAAATGCCAAAAAATGGGCTTATAGGCGAAGTATACCATCAAAGAGTTACTGGCAAAATTTAAATAACAATATTAATAAAAGTAAATAAGAAAAAAGAACTAAATAGAAAAGCAAGCTAAAAACTGAACTTACTTTTCTGTTTTTTCTTGGACGATGAGGGATTAACTTTGTTGAAGCCTTATAGAATAGTCTTGCACAAGAAGCCAAAAACCTGCTTATAAACAGGTTTATATTTTTTACCCATACAACTTATGAATGTAAACTTTATACACCATTACTTTCTTTATTTAAAATTTTTAATAATGTTGATAATGAACCTGTACACGCCATATGCCAGAATTGCTCTAACTGATAAAAGTACCACAATGAAAATGTTTCGTCTATTTCATTGTCAATTAAACCTTTAGAATGGTAGGCATCAAAAGTTAATCTATAATCAAAAAAAGCATCATCATACTTTTTTACTTTCTCTAATACTAATTGAATTGTTCTTTTTCTGAATAAATTTGAATTATCTTGTTTTGGCTCATCATTACCTGTTATTAATTGCCAAATTAAACTATGCTCGGTTGTATTTGTTGGAATTTTAAGCATATTGAAAGGTCCAATAAGTTTATCAATTTCTGATTGGGTAATAACTCCTTTCTTCATTATCTCAACAAATAATTGAGCAATTTCTGAACCTAAATTTTCTTCAAATGCTATTGCTAGTTGATACCCTGAAATTTTATTTTCAATTTCAAATTCTGTTCTTATAAAAAATTCACTATTGATTTCATACTCTCTAATTAGATTGAGTTGCTTTAAAGAACTGACATAATTTTGTCCAAAAATACCTCGTGGGTTTTTCCAATAGGTTCCGTCTTTGGCTTGTTTTTCCTCACCTGTGCCAATTGTTAAATCAAATGCGTTTTGTGATGTGTTGTAGAGTTCTAAAGCTTTGGTTATACCTCCAATACCTTGTACACCAGTTTTTGCCGCTAATAATGATAAAATAAATTCTGCTCTTCGCAAATGGTCAAACTGTTCTTTCTTACTAGGTTTACTTATATACTTTGCATAACAATGAAAAAACCAACAGTAAAAAGAGTAATATCTAATGCGGTCGGTTACATTGTTTAATCCTGGTAGTACTAAATCAAAAGTTTTACCACCTGTATTTAAAAGACCCAAAGGATCCTGTCCAACAATATGAACTAATGGCTCTCCTAAAAATGGTGCTGCTATTTTATTTTTCTCGAATTGTTGGACGCTCATTATTATGCTTTAAATATCTTTAATTTTGCTTCATCGTGTTCTTTGAACGCGTTGCTTTGGGTTAAGTGATTTTCTAATGCTTCCATTTCGGTTGCTACTAGTGTTTCGCTGAATTCTTGAGCTCTTTGTAACATTCTAATGTAAACCGTTGGATCATAGTTTCTTGTTAGTCTTCTTAATGCTCCCAAATAATCATCGCGATACACTGTCGGAATTATAATTCTTGTTTGATTTACTTTTACTAATTCTGCATTCATCATTACTCTTGCAATTCTGCCGTTTCCGTCTAGGAATGGGTGTATTTCACTAATCATGAACATGATATAAGCTGCTTTGGCAAATGGTTCTTGTAAGGCTTGGTAGTAATCAAAACCTTTAATTAAGGTTCCTTTCACAAGAGTATGGTCCACAAAATGAGTTTCTCCTGCTCGGTTGTTTTTATCTTTAAATTGTCCAGGTTTTTTAGAAGTTCTAGCTGCTAAAAGTATTTGATGTCTGTATTGCAATATGTTTAGTAATTCTTCAGGATTTGAAGGCGTTGTACTCATTTCCTTTTGATTGCTTACTAATTTGTATGTTCCTAAAATGTCATGTGAATCTTCATCACGATTTGGAATTGGTGTTTCGGTTTGAATGATACTTTTGGCTTCTTCTATTTCAAAAATAGTTCCTTCTATATAGTTTGAAAAATAAGCTTCAAAGAAAGCAAAATTTCTAAACGCATTGTTTTCTATATTTACATCTTGGCGATCCTTGTACGGCTGTTGTTGCAATTCTACAAACAGTTTTTCAAATAATTCTAAACGATGTTTATCATAGGGATTCCCTAAAGCTCTTGCTACCGCAATTGGTGATGTTAGTATCTTTGAAGGTTTTGTTGTTAGTAAAGCACTTATTAGTTTGTTTAGTTTTTCAAACTCCGATTGCATTCCTAATTTTTCTGCTATTTCTCTTGCCTTGTCTCTGAATTGATTTAGTCCTGCTTCTCCTTTTACTTGTACTATTTGCTCTAATTTGGTTTCAATTTCTGGTAAAGTAAGTGTTTTAGAAGTTGGTCCTACTTGGCGTGAAGATTGCAAATTCTCTAAAAAAGCTCTTTCTTGTTGTGATACAAATAATTCTCCAGAAAATGGGTTATCTCCTTCGATTGCGGGCATTCCTTCCATGAAACGAATGGTTATTCCGGGAAGCTCAATTTTTTTTGTATAGGTATAGGTAACAAATATTTGATTTGCTGATGTAGGCTTGAATTCTAATGCAGAACGGTGGCTTATTATTGCACCAGGATATAATTTTCCTAAAATGGTAAAGATGTTTCTTCTAATGATTACTGCATCCGCTTCATTAAAATTGGATGTATAAATTCGAGGTGCAATTTTTCTTATTTTATTTTCCTTTTCAAGCTTACTTAGCTGACGGTTTAAAGCACTATCACTTGTTGCAAAAATGATTTCCTGAAGGTGTATTGGGATGTTATTTTCCATTATAAAAGCTTTTACTTCTCAAAAGTATCTATATTTTTCCATTAAAAGCTTATTTTAATCAAAAATTTTCCATTATAAATGTAAGCTTAATTAAATTCATTTTCCACTAAAAGCATTTACTACTATTAAACAGGGTGTTATTTTCCATTAAAAAATAGTTTTTGGTAATTATTTTCCAGTATAAGCTTTAAAAAGAAATGTTATAATGACAATAAGAAAAGTTACGTAATAAACTGAAATAATAAATACTTCCGAGTCATACTATAACTAAAGTAATTATTATTCTTTACTCCATTTCATATTTAATGCCCATTTAGTATGCTGTCCAATATCATAATGCTTTGTTTTTGTTCTTTTATCATAACCTAAACAGTTTATTAATTCTCTATCAGCCCATTTTATATAATCAGTATCACCTAAAGCTTTAAGTTTAGAAAGTTCAATTGCCTGTTCATGTGTTGGTAAAAGTTCTAAAATATCATATTGTAAAATTTCGTAACAATCCCATCCAGCAGTTCTTTTAACTGGAGTAGTAACTCTACCAACAAGATTATAATTTACATATGGAAACTTGTCTCTTGAAAGCAATTTTGCTTTGCCTTCAATCAATTCTTCATAGAATTCCCTCCAATGATTTATCTCACGATTTTTACCTTTATTGAACCAATCAAGAAATCTTATTGCCTTTTTTGCTGGAATAAAAAGTGCAAAATCATCTTTCATTAAATCTTTATTAGGTAATTTTAAGTCGTCCATGGCATCAAATTTTTCTTTTAGTAGACTTTGTGTACCTTTCAATCGTTTATATTTTCCGCCTACTAATTGGTAGTGCCCATAATTTGAATTTCGGACAAGTAAATATTCATCATCCACTTTTATGGTATATAAATACGACATTGAAAATCTGATATTCTCACCTTTCATTGTAAGATAATATACCTGAATTAACAATCTCAATCTTTTATGATTGATAATAATATGTTCTATTAAAAGTTCAGCTAAAGTTGCTAATCCTACTAAACCAAAAACAAAAACATCTTTTTGGAATTCTGAACCTGACATTTGAAAATAGCTATAGGTTATAAATCCGATTGCTATTATTGCTTGTATTATTCTTCTTATCATAGTATTTCTGGGCTAGGAGTTATTGAAATGATTGTTTCTTTGATGACATCAAAGGTTAAAGGATTATCAGGAAAAGCTTTAGCCAATTGGATTATGATAAAATGTCTAAGAGTATAGATGATGTCATTGATATAGAAACAAAAGCTATTTATACCCATCTGTCTAGAATTAAATCAGCTTTTTATAAAATAATGGATGCTTCTTTTGCTAAATATTATATTGTATCAGGTTCCGGAGAAGATGAAAGAATTGTACTTTTCAATACAAAAGACATCATTTGGAATAATTATGAACGATTTACTCCTGATATGTTATAAAATCCCACTTGCAAATTTGCAACTCTCATTTACTCCTAGAATTCAAAACTACATTTGTCATTCAAATTTTGATAGAGCATAATTCAACTTATTTACAATGGAAGATTATATTTTAGACCAATTTTGTATTGGGGAGGAGTTTACTTTACATGAATTTGAGTTGGAATATATGGAAACCAAAACAGACAAAAACGGATTAGATTATGACTATTTTAAATTTATGGGTAAACTATCAAATGAAAAAGTAAAAGAGGTTGTATTAGCATACAACTGTGATGTTTTGAGAGGATTATTTGTAACCCTTAAAAGCTAAAAAGTTCAACTAAGGAAACATCAAGTGCTTTGGCAACTTTTTCTAAAGTAGAAAGTGTTGGATTAATTTTGCCAGCTTCAAGTCGTGACATGTTGCTTTTTTCAAAGTTACATTTAGCTGCCAA
>CALPIE020000085.1 GCA_943323545.2 Bifidobacterium breve
CAAAAAAATACTAGTTTTAGGATTAGGTCAAAATAATTTTCTTTCTTTTTTATATGCTAAATTAAAAAAGTACAATTCTTCTTTTATAATTTCTGCTCCATTTTTTACAGAAATCAATTCCGAATCCAATACTGATTTTTGGATGTATGAAAACCAAAATATTAAAACTGGAAAATCTATATTTTCTATTTTAAAATCATTTTGTATTTGTTTATTTTCAAAGCACTTTTATCAAACCTTTTTTTTTATCTTTTTCGTAGAAGGGAAAATGGGGAAAGCACTACATTTTTCATACAAACAAATTGAAGCCAAAGCTTTTTTTATTCAAAATAAAAATTTTCAGGATTATGATACTTTTCATTTTCATTTTATGCAGTACAGTTATTTAAGAGAATTATTTTTAGTTCCAAAAAACAAAAAAATTGTCTGCACTTTTTGGGGCTCCGATTTACTAAGAACCAATGATATATTGAATTTTTATTTTGTAAAAAAAGCCCTCAATAAAGCCACAATCATTACTTGTCAATCTGAAGAATTAAAAGAAATTATATTGGCAAAATTTGGACGAAATCTATTTGATAAAATTCAAATCGCCATCTTTCCAGTATCCGAAAAAACATATGATTTCATGGATTTGAATTTCAAAAATAAAGAAGCAATTTCGCTTTTTAAATCACATCATGGGTATTCCAATGATAAAATCAATGTATTAATTGGACATAGTGGAAGTCCGCTAAATAACCATTTAAAGATAATTACTTCCTTAGAAAACATACGAAATAAAAACAAAATTCACTTAATTATCAATCTCAATTATGCAATTACAGAGAACGAAAAAAAAGCATATAAAATAGCATTGACCGACGCATTAAATAAATCGGGTTGTTCTTATGTTATTTTAGAAAAATTTTTTGTCGATGAAGAGTTGTCAATTTCAAGATTGGCTTCTGATGTTTTTATACATGCGCCAGTATCAGATGCTTTAAGCGGAACAATGTTAGAATTGCTATATGCTTCAAATGTCGTTATTACAGGCTCGTGGCTTCCTTATAAAACATTCAAAGCTGCTAATCTCAGCTATTTTGAAATAACAGATTTTAAAGAACTTTCAGAAAAACTAGATACAGTCATTGAAAACTTTGAAACGGAAAAAGAACATACATTAAAAAATAAATCTTTGGTGCGATCTACTTTTGTTAGTGAAAAATTAGTGCAAAAATGGGATTGGATTTTAAGTTAAAATAACAATGAATTTAAAAAGTAAAGTAAAACACGGATTGAAATGGACATTTGTTGACCAGATTCTATCGCAGGTTATATTTTTAATTTTTAGCATTTTTCTTGCTCGGATATTAAGTCCGGCTACTTTTGGAATTATTGGAATGATTACCGTTTTTTCTAATTTTGCTGTCCTTTTTATTGATTTGGGTTTTAGCGCCGCATTAATTCAAAAAAAAGAAGTTACCTCAGCACATTTTTCTTCTGTTTTTTGGCTTAATGTAGCCATCGGCATTGTAATGTATTTGCTTTTTTATATAGGTGCTCCATTCATTAGTGCCTTTTACAATCAACCTGAATTAACGCTTTTGATTCGTGTAATCTGTCTCTCTTTTATAGTCACATCTTTTTCATCAATACAAGCCAATCTGCTGATAAAAAATTTAGAATTCAAAAAAAAGGTAATAATCAATTGGATTGCGATGAGTATTGGCTACTTACTCGCTTTCATTTTGGCTTATAAAGGTTTTGGAGTTTGGGCATTGGTCGTAATGACATTGGCAACATCAATTATAAATTCTATACTGTATTGGATTGTTTCTTCATGGACGCCATTATTACTATTTGATTGGAAAAAAATAAAAGAATTATCCCATTATGGATTGAATTTTCTAGGAGATACCAGTATTAATTATTGGTCCCGAAACTACGATAATTTTATAATCGCAAAAGTATTGGGGAGTAATGATTTGGGAATTTATAGCAGGGCTTATTCTTTAATGCTTCTCCCACTCCGAAACATTACAACCATAGTTACTAAAGTTATGTTTCCTGCTTTTTCGCAAAAACAAGACGATTTGATAGTCTTAAAAAAATACTATTTAAATATCATTTTATACATTGCACTGATAACTTTTCCAATCATGATCGGACTTTCATTGGTTTCTAAAGAATTTGTCCTTTTATTTTTTGGCAGTAAATGGATGGCAATGGTACCAGTTCTTTCCATTTTAAGCGGATTGGGTGCCATACAATCTATAATTTCCTTAAACGGATTGATTTACAATTCACTTGGCAAAACTAATATTGCTTTTAAAGTTTCATTAATTTCAAATGTTGTTTTAATAATAGCCTTTACAATAGGCGTGAATTATGGAATAATTGGAATTTCATACAGTTATTTAATCGCAAGTTTAGTGCTATTCGTCCCTATTTATCACACTGCCATTAAGCAATTGAACATTTCGCTTTTAGAAGTTTTTATGGTTTTAAAAGGAGTTATAATAGCCACTTTAGTTATGACTGTTGTTCTCTTCCTGTTCAATAGCTATTTTGATTTATCATTAGTAATCGGATTGATACTAAAAATCATTCTTGGGTTTGTAATTTATGGCACCACTTTGCTGTTTTTTGAAAAACCGCTGTTACTAAATTTGAAATTTAAACTGAAATCCCTAATTTAATTATGTTAGCTAGACTCAGAAAAATATATGCTTCTAATATTCACCTACTAAAGTTTGATAATCTTATTGTCAATAGTAAAACGAAAGGAATTAGAAAAAACATGAGCCGTATTTTTTTATTCGGGAATTGCGGTTATGCTATTCATAAATCGGCACAAATTAATTTAAATAAAGGGCATTTAGCCATCAATAGATGCATAACCAAAAAAGATCCTTTTATCGGGAACATTGAAATGTATGCCCAATCCGAAATAAGTGTTCAAAACACCTTTTTTTTTCACAGCGGTTGCGACATAATGATTTTTAATAATGCGAAACTGCATTTAGGAAGTGGTTATATCAACCGATATGCTAAAATTAGATGTTATGCTTCCATTACGATTGGTGATAATGTGGCTATTTCAGAAAATTTTTCTATTTGGGATAGCGATGCACACGCCATTTTGGGTAAAGAGCATCTCATGACACAACCTATAATTATTGGAAATAATGTTTGGATTGGCACCAATGTTACGGTTTTAAAAGGCGTGACTATTGGTGACGGAGCTATTATTGCAGCAGGTTCAGTTGTTTCAAAAGACGTTCCAGCCAATTGTATGGCAGCCGGAATTCCTGCAAAAGTCGTAAAAGAAAATATCGAATGGAAATAAATAAAACGCTAAACTAAATGTTCTCTATAGTCATTCCTTATTACAACAAAGCAAAATACATACAACGATGTATCGATTCTGTATGGAATCAATCCTTTAATGAATATGAAATTATTTTGGTAAATGATGGTGCTACTGATAATGGACTGCATTTTTTAACAAAACAAAACTCAAAGAATATTACAATAGTAAATCAAGAAAACAAAGGTGTTTCCGAAGCTAGAAATGCTGGAATTGCTATTGCAAAAAATCAATACATCGCTTTTCTCGATGCCGATGATTGTTGGCATCCTAATTACCTGGAAAAGGTAAAAGAATTGATTGATAAAGAAAGTGATGTAAAAATTATAGGCTCTAAGTATGCTAGAAATATAGATTTTATAAAAGAAGAATGTGATGATTTAGACTATTTTAAATTTGACGATTATTTTAAAGCAGCACTGAAAAACACCTATTTTACATCTTCTTCAACCATTGTGGCAATGTCTTTCTTTACCCACAATTATGGCTTCAATTCGAATTTAAAAAGTGGTGAAGATATTGATGTTTGGTTTAGAGCGGTTTATAGTGGTGGCAATGCTTATTATATTAATAATCAACTCGTTTATTATTCTGATGAAGATGAAAATCAAGTCACAAAAAGCAAACCTGATTTAAAAAAATCCCTTGTTGGCAATATCAGCAACTTATATGCTGAAGAATTAAAATCGAACCATAACAAGAGTTTCAGAAAATTAGTAAGTGTTTATATTTATTTTAATTTATATCCTTATCTTTTTGATTTACGCTATCGTGAAGAAGCAAAAAAAGTTTTGAACGAAAATCAACTTTTTTTATTTTGGTTAAATTTACTTTATATACTTCCTTTTTCTATTGGAGAAAAACTGATGCAATCGAAAAAAAACAGCAAAAAAATTCGCTTGTATTTAAAATTCATAATTAGATACATCTATACTTAATATGAAAATAATCCGGCTTACCACTTTTTTAGATTATGGCGGAATTGAATCCAAAATGGCAAATTTAGCAACCTATTCAGATGACAATGAATGGATATTTTGTTCCATTGGCAAAGGTGGTTTTGCAGCAAATAAAATTGCTCAAAACAAAAAAGAAGTGATTTGTTTTAATGCTGAGCATAGGATTCCCTCATTTAAAACAATAATAAAACTGTATTTCTATTTCAAAAATCAAAAACCACAAGTCATACATTGCTCGGGTTCTGAAGCTAATTTTCATGGAGTAATTGCTGCAAAATTGGCAAAAGTCCCTGTAATTATTGCTGAAGAAATTGGACTTCCAAGTCATAGTAAATTGGCTCGATTCATTTTTAATTTTATTTACAAATGGTCTGATTTTGTAGTAGGTGAATCGCAAAGTGTAATTGACAATCTAAAAAGTAAGTATGCTATACATCAAAATAAATTAAAAGTAGTATCCAATTTTGCGCTTTTTAATAATTCTCATGAATCTATTTTTACTACTAAAAGTGATGTATTTAGAATTGTATCAGTTTCAAGATTAGAACCAGTAAAAAATATTGAAGGTATTATCAAAGCTATAGAAAAAATAAAACAGGATAAGTATGTTGTTAAATATACGATTGTAGGAGAAGGTAGTTCAACAGAAACATTAAAAGACTTAGTAGAAAAGCTAAATCTCGAGAAAGAAATTGAATTTGTTGGATTTCAAAAAGAAACAGAAAAGTACTATTTGGATTCGGATATTTACATTTTAAATTCCTTTTCGGAAGGATTTTCGAATTCGTTATTAGAAGCCATGTATTTAAAAAAAATGTGTATCACAACCAATGTTGGAGCCGCTTATGAAATGATTCAAAATGATATAAACGGTTGGATTATTCCTGTAAATGACGAAAATGAATTGTATCAAAAAATAAAAAATGGTATTGAATTGAGTTCAGAAACTAGAAAAGATATCGAAAATAACGCTAAAAAAACAGTTGTTGAAAATTTTTCATTGCAAAATCATGTCAATAAATTAATGCAATTATACAAAGTCAAATTATGATTCGTGTTTTAAATATTGTAGATACAATTAATTCTGGAGGTGTTGAAAGAAGACGCTTATCAATGGCTAAATTATTAGACAAATCAAAATTCGAATTAAAAATTATATGCACCAATGCAGTTGGAGATTTCCCTGAAGAATTTAAAAAACACGGTGTTGAACTATTTGAAATTGGTGATTTAAAATCGATTTTTGATTTTAAACAACACAAAAAAGTTTGTAAAATAATTGACACTTTTAAACCTCATATTATTCATGGTGCCGTATTTGAAGGTGTAACTTTGGCTGTTATAAATGGTTTTTATAAACGTGTACCCACTATAATCATTGAAGAAACTTCTGATCCTCAAAACAGAAGTTGGCGGGGAAATTTGCTTATGAAATTTTTTGCTGCATTATCGCATAAAGTAATTGGGGTTTCTCCAGCTTCAACAAATTATTTAATACAAAAACTAAAGATAAATCCAAAAAAAGTGGTGCTTATCAACAATGGAGTAGCATTGCCAAAATACAGTGATGAAGAAAGCAAGAAGCAATTAAAAAAGCAATTAAATATCAAAGACAATGAAATTGTAATTGGTTCGATTGGAAGAATGGATTCTGATGCAACAAAACGATTCTCCGATTTGATAAAAGCCTTTGCAATTTTAATAAATAATGAAATTTCTGTTAAATTAGTGTTGGTTGGAGAAGGACGAGAAAAAGCAAATTACGAGCAACTTGTAAATAAATTATCGCTCGAAAAGCATGTTGTTTTTGCAGGTTATCAAGATGACGTTAACTCCTACTATTCTATAATTGATATTTTTTCTTTGGTCTCTTCACATGAATCTTTCGGATTGGTTTTAGCCGAAGCCATGTTACATAAAATCCCTATAATTGCTACAAAAGTAGGCGGAATGCAGTATATTGTTGACGATAATCAAACTGGTTTTTTAGTACCTAAATACGATGTAGAATCCATTTCAAATAAGATTGAACTACTTTGTAGCAATAAAAATTTAAGAATTAAATTTGGTATTGCTGGTTATGAAAAAGCCATACAGAATTATACCGAAGAACGATATGTAAAAAACATTCAAAATTTGTATTCATCACTAGGAAAACAAAAAGTTATCAAATTATTATCTTTATAATTCTATAGATTTTCTATCTCTTTTAGACGTTATTTTTGAATAAAAAAGTAACGTGTTTAAAAATAAATTATTCTTTTTAATAGGCAGTTTTTTCATTTACAAAATTGAAAAAGCATCTGATTTTTCAATAATAAAAATCAGACTATCTGAATCGTTTTTCCCTTTTACAACATCTTACTTGAAATTTAAATTTTTAGCTTCTTTGGCTAACAAGAATACTATTTATTAACCGATCATGAATGATAAAATTTATCTACCTGGCTTAAACGGGATTAGAGCAATTGCAGCTCTATCGGTTGTTTTTAGTCATATAAACAATCGGTTAGATTATTTTAAATTACCTAAAAGCAAATTACTCGATTTAGCCAATTTTGGTGTGACCATTTTTTTTACGCTAAGCGGTTTTCTCATTACCTATTTACTATTAAAAGAAAAAGAAGCAACTGGAACTATCGACATAAAAAAATTCTACATAAGACGTGTTTTAAGAATTTGGCCTTTATACTTTATCTATCTATTCATTGTGATTTTTTTTAATGGGATTAGTTCCGTTCAATGGCCAATACTCTTCGTTTTGTTAATGATTCCGAATCTACGAAATTCATTTTCAGGTGTGACCAATATTGCTGTTGGGAGTCACAATTTAACCTATATGGTTGGCCATTATTGGTCATTAGGAGTAGAAGAACAATTCTATGCTTTTTGGCCTTGGCTTATTAAAAAATCAGAAAAACTACTGCGTTTTTTAATTCTATTCCCATTGGTTTATTTGCTAATAAAAGTCGTTTTAAGATTGCTACATGCACCAACTGGTATTATTACCTTTTTTAATTATACCCGTTTTGGCTGCCTAACTATTGGCGCATTGGGTGCCTATTTGTATTTTAACAACAATACTAAATTTAAATACTGGTTTACCAAAAAATGGGTTGAAATTTTTGCTTGGATTATCTTATTGATTGTAGCTGTAAATAAATTCCATTTGACCTCTATTATTGACCATGAAATTATATCAATTGTTACTTTGGTAATCATTATTAATCAAGTAAGCAATCCCAAAAGATTTATCAATCTTGAAAATAAATTCTTCGATTATCTTGGAAAAATTTCATTTGGGATATACGTTTACAACCCTCTCGTAATTTATCTCATAGCATTTATTATCAATCCAATTGGAATTCAAAATAACCTTTCAAAACAGCTACTTATCTACCTACTTGTAGTTCCCGTTCTTATTGCTACAGCACATATATCCTATAATTATTTTGAAAAAAGATTTTTAAAATTAAAATATCATTACACCATTATAAAGAGTTCGTCTAGTAAATCTGAATTCGAAAATTAACTATGAAAAGTATTCTATTTATCACCTGGGACGGACCTCAAACCAATTACATGGAAGGATTGTTTTTGCCTCTTTTTAATGAAATACAAAAAACTTCAGCATATCAATTTCATATCATACAATTCACTTGGGGTTCAAATGAGCGAATTATTAATATAAAACAAAAAGCAAACGAAATAAATGTTTTTTATACCGAGCAAATTGTTAACAGAAAACCAACAGTAATTATTGGAAGCTTAATCTCATTGTATAAAGGCACACAATTTATTGAAAATTATATTGCACTTAATGATATTGATATCGTTATGCCAAGAAGTACTATGCCTGCAATAATGGTTAATCGAATTAAAGATAGAAAATTTGAATTGATATTTGATGCAGACGGTTTACCTCTTGAGGAACGTGTAGATTTCTCCGGATTATCTCCGAAAAGTTTTCAGTATAAATTCTTGAAAAAACAAGAAACAAAGATGTTAATAAGTGCTAATGGCGTATTAACACGATCAAAAAAAGCAATAAAAATTCACTCAAACTATATTGGTAATAAAAACACTGAAAAATTTTCAGTTGTCACAAATGGAAGAGACATTAATTTTTTCAAACCCAATGAACTTTCTAGAAATGAAGTAAGAAAAGAGTTGAACGTTGCAAATACAGCTTTAGTTTTTGTCTATTGTGGATCACTTGGGCCACAATATAGTTTGGAAGAAATGATGGGAATATTTTTGGGATTTAATCAAAAACATAACGATTCTAAATTTTTAATTCTAACTGGTGATGTTGCATATACTAAAAATAGAATTCCTAAAGAAGTAGAGAATAGCATAGTTGTAAAAAGTGTCTCTTTTGAAGAAGTTCCAAAATATTTATCAGGAGCTGATATTGCTTTTGCATTACGTAAACCTAAATACAGTATGACAGCTGTTGATCCGATTAAAATAGGCGAATACCTATTAATGGGGCTTCCTACAATTGCATCAACTAAAATTGGAGACTCTGAAAAGTTATTGAAAAAAAATACAAATTGTTTTTTATACAATCATCACTCTAACCTCAGTACAAACCAAGCAATAGAATTTATTGAGTATTTAGATGCCGATGAACAAGAAAAAATTAGAGCTTTTGGAGTCGAATATTATTCTATTGAAAAAAGTGCAGCGACCTATATTGAATCTTTAAACTTATTAAAATGAAAATTATTTATCTTACAAAGTATAGCATAAATGGTGCTAGTAGCAGATTACGAAGTTTTCAATATTTTCCATTGTTGGAAAAAGAAAACATTGATGTAACTGTACGTCCTTTCTTTGATGAAGCGTATTTAGAAAATTTCTATTCTGGTAAAAAACCTTCAATACCTAAATTATTAAAATTCTATTTTTCTAGATTTTTTACTCTTTTTACCATTTACAAATACGATAGAGTTGTAATTGAAAAAGAACTTTTTCCTTACTTTTTTTCTTGGTTTGAAAAACTATTTTATATGTTGAATATAAAATATATTGTAGATTATGACGATGCCATTTTTCATAATTATGATATGAGTAGCAACAAACTAATTTCATTTTTTTTAAAAAATAAAATAGCCAATGTAATGAAAAATAGTCATTGTGTTATTGCTGGAAATAAGTATTTAGCTCAAAAAGCAAAAGAATCTGGAGCAAGAAAAATAGTGCTTTTACCAACAGTAATTGATATAGATCGATATAAAACTAAAGAACGCTTTTCTAATTTGCCAATAGTAATTGGTTGGATTGGTTCACCTACCACGTTCAAATACATCAAAAAATTTGAACCAATTTTTTTAAAATTAAAAAAAATGTTTGATGTAGAATTGCATATTGTGGGAGCCAAAGAAGAAAAGGCATGTGCTAAAGAAATAAAATTTATTGAATGGTCGGAAGCTAATGAAGTAGATTTAATCACTAAATTTGACATTGGTGTTATGCCTCTTGAAAATACACCATGGGAATTGGGTAAATGTTCTTATAAATTAATTCAGTATATGGGGTGTGGAATTCCAGTAGTTGCTTCTGCTGTTGGAATGAATAATGATGTAGTTCAAGATGGTAAAAACGGTTTTTTGGTAAATGATGATAACCAATGGATTCAAAGGTTATGTGATTTGATAATAGACAAGGAAATGAGAATTTCTCTAGGGAATTTTGGAAGATCTATGGTTATTGAAAAGTTCAATTTGGAAAAAAGCAGTTGTA
>CALPIE020000086.1 GCA_943323545.2 Bifidobacterium breve
AACTGAAAGGGTTTTTGAATTGTTAGAAGAAGTACCTGAAAAAATAAATTCAAATCAAAATATATCTATCGAAAAAATAAAAGGAAATGTGACTTTCAAAAACGTTGCTTTTTCTTATCCTTCTCGACCAGAAATTCAAGTATTAAAAGATGTAAGTTTTGTTGCTAATTATGGGCAGAAAATAGCAATAGTCGGACCTAGTGGTGCAGGAAAATCAACTATATCTTCACTCCTACTCCGTTTTTATAATATTGATAGTGGACAAATATTAATTGACAATAAAGATATTTACGATTACGATTTAGAACAGCTTCGTGGTAATATGAGTATTGTTCCGCAAGATGTAATTTTGTTCGGAGGAAGCATCCGTGAAAATATTGCTTATGGGAAACCAAATGCAACGGATGAAGAAATTTTAATCGCAGCCAAACAAGCCAATGCTTATGATTTTGTAAATGGTTTTCCAGAGAAATTTGATACTTTAGTTGGTGAACGTGGCATTAAACTTTCTGGTGGACAAAGACAAAGAATTGCAATTGCGAGAGCACTATTAAAGAATCCAAGTATATTAATTTTAGATGAAGCTACTTCATCTTTAGACAGTGAAAGCGAAAAATTAGTTCAAGAAGCATTAGAAACTTTAATGGAAGGACGAACAAGTATTATTATTGCACATCGACTTTCAACTATCAGAAAAGCAGATACGATTTTAGTTTTAAATGACGGAAAAATATCTGAAAAAGGAACACACAAAGAACTCCTTGAAATTGAAAACGGAATTTATAAAAATTTAAGCAATTTGCAGTTTAGTGCATATTAAAAATTAGCACAACCGATTCTAAGATTAAAAATATTATCGGTGAATTTACATCAAACAAATTTCAATAATTAGATTTGTTTTCGTCTTTTACGTTCTGTTTTCAACAAATTCAATTCCCTGCTTGTTTGTCCAGCAACAGAGGTGTTTTCTTCCGCTCGACGGATTAAATATGGCATCACATCACGTACCGGACCAAAAGGTAGGTATTTAGCTACATTATAACCGTGAGCTGCTAAATTGTAACTAATATTATCACTCATTCCGTATAATTGTCCGTACCAGATTCTTGGATCGTTTTTAGAAATACCGTTGGCTATTTGCATTTCCATTAATTTATATGAACTTTCTTCGTTGTGAGTTCCGGCGAAGATGGCCATTTTATCTATATATTTCATCATATAATCCACCGCAATATTATAATTATCATCTGTTGCTTGCTTACTAGAACAAATTGGCGTTGGATATCCATTTTCTTCAGCACGTTTGTGTTCTTTTTCCATATAAGCCCCACGTACTAATTTCATTCCGATAAAAAAACCATCTGCTTTTGCACGTTCGTGTAACCCTTTTAAGTATGCCATTCTGTCCCAACGATACATCTGTAAAGTATTGAATACAATTACTTTTTCTTTGTTGTATTTACGCATCATATCTTCTACTAGATCATCAGCTGCATCTTGCATCCAACTTTCTTCAGCATCAATTAATAAGGCAACATCTTTTTCATGAGCTGTTTTACAGATGATTTCAAAACGTTCTTTGACTTTGTTCCATTCGATTTGTTCTGCTGCTGAAAGCGATTGCTTTGCTCCTACTTTTTCGTACAAATCCAATCGCCCTAAACCTGTTGGTTTAAAAACTGCAAACGGAATAGCAACTCGTTCTTTAGCAAATTCGACAGTTTTTAAAGTCATTTCTAAAGCAGCGTCAAATTGCACTTCTTCTTCTTTTCCTTCGACTGAATAATCTAAAACTGATGAAACGCCTTTTGTATACATTTTATCTACAACTGACAGGCAATCTTCTTCATTAACTCCGCCACAAAAATGATCAAAAACAGTAGCTCGAATTAAACCATCAACAGGTAAATGCGCTTTGAGTGCAAAATTTGTTACTGCTGTACCTATTCGAACCAAAGGTTCATTTGAAATCATTTTGAAAAGAAAATAGGCTCTATCTAATTCGGTGTCACTTTTTAAGCTAAAAGCAACTTCTGTATTATTGAAAATTTTTTCCATGTAGTAAATTGTTGAGCAAATATAAGTAGAGTTTAGTAATTTTTATAGTCTTTTTTATTTTGAATTGGCAATGTTTTTTATCATTCCTCCAAAGATAAAAAAATGAAAAGGCAACATACTGTACCAATACAATCTACCAAAAATTCCTTTAGGTCTGAAGGTTGCGATTTGATGCAATACATTATTTTCGTCAATTCGAAATTCAAGCCAAGCTTCGCCAGGAACACGCATTTCGGCGAAAAGTAATAAGCGTTTGTTTTCTTTATCTGCTAATAAAACACGCCAAAAATCAAGAGAATCACCATTGTCTAAATGAGTTGGACTTTTTCGCCCTCTTCGCAATCCAACTCCTCCAAAAAGTTTATCAACAAATCCTCTAAGTTGCCACATCCAATTACCATAATACCAACCCTTTTCACCTCCAATTGACCAAATATTTTCAAGTACTTTATTTGAATTTGAAATTGGCATTTTCTTACTGTCTTTCAAACAACCAAAATTCGGAACTTGAATGTAATTAGATAGATTACTTTTAAATCGACTACTTGCCAAACTATCTTTCCAACTAGAAATAACCAAATTTTGTTCTATTTTTTCAAATGCTAATTTAATGGCATCAACATATGAAATTGGTTTTACATTTAATAGCTGTTGCAATCGATTGTCATTGCAAATAACTTCTACTTTCATACTATCAACTAAATTCATAGCTAATTTATATGACGTTGAGGTTACAAAATACAACCAATAGGATGATAATTTTGGAGTCATTATTGGAACCGTAACTATAGCTAATTTGATTCTGCGTGTTTTAGCATATAATTGCATCATTTGTTTGTAGGTAATCACATTTGGACCACCAATATCAAATGAATTATTAAAACATTCTTCTTTATTTTGAACGCCAATTAAATACTTAATAACATCACGAATTGCAATAGGTTGTGTTTTTGTTAATACCCATTTTGGTGTAATCATTACCGGCAATTTTTCGCATAAATCTCTAATAATTTCAAAAGATGAACTCCCAGAGCCTACAATAATGCCTGCTTTTAAAACGGTAAGATTTGGTATTCCTTCAAACAATATTTTCTCAACATTATTACGGGAAAGCATGTGTTTTGATAAATTTGGATCATTTACAATTCCGCTTAAGTAAATCACTTGCTTGATATTCATATGTTCAGAATACTTATTGAAATTTGAAGCCGTCTGTGCCTCCATTTGATCAAAAGTTGCGGTTGAACTAGACATCGAATGAATTAAAAAATAAGCTATATCTATTTTTGTAGGACAATTTTCTAAATTTATAACTTCTAAAAAATCAACTTCCCAAATATTAATTAATGATATAGTTTTTGCATCTAATCCTAAACGATTTTTATCTCTAACGGCACAAATAACCTCATGACCTTGTTCTAGTAATTCTGGCAAAAGTCTACGTCCAACATATCCATTAGCACCCGTTAATAAAATTTTCATGGTATTATTATTAATTAATTATTCAACCACAAGTTTCTATATGACATGTCTTTATCATAAACAGAAGCTTGTTTTTCAATATTAAAATAGCGATTTTCTCTGGGATCATTGCCTACACCCGCAAGATAAGCCCAATTTCCCCAATTACTGCACTCATCATAATCAATTAGTTGCTGCTCAAAATAAGCAGCGCCAAAACGCCAATCTAATTTTAAATCGTTACAAAAATAGCTTGCTACGTTTTGTCTACCACGATTACTCATAAATCCGGTAAGCTTTAGTTCTATCATATTGGCATCGATAAAGTCAACTTTAGTGGATCCATTTATCCAATTGTGAAGTAATGTATCACTAACAGCCTTAGGAATTTCTTCCTTGGTTGTAATACCGGCCGGTTGAAACATTTTTGATTGGTGTTTTTTAAACATAAAACGAAAAAAATCGCGCCATAATAATTCAAAAACTAACCAATAGGTTGATTCATTTGCTACAAATTTTGATTCGTATTTTTTAAGCTCATGATAGATATAGCGGGGAGAAATACAGCCTAATGCTAACCAAGAAGAAAACTTAGAAGAATAATCTGCACCAATTAATCCGTTTCTTGTTTCTTTATAAGTTGAAATACTTTTGGTTTTAAAAAAATAGTGATTCAATCTTTTATTTGCTTCTGTTTCACCTCCTTTAAATTTAATTGCTGCTCTTGAGTCCATTATTGTTAATTGCAAACCTAATTCCTCAAATGTTGGAAAAAGAACTTGAGGTATTTCTGGAGAATTTATAGTTAATGGTTTTTCAAAAATGCATCTAATTGAAGACTCTTTTTCTATTTTTTTTCTGAAGTTAGTAAATACATCAGGTATATCTTTGATTGAAAACGGTAAATCTTCGGCATGATATAAAGTACTAGTACTGAAAGTTTCAAACTCACATCGCAATTTAAAAAGTTCGTCTTTTACCAATTGTTCTGTTTGCTTTTCTTCATAAGCTACTTCTCGTTTTGCAAAAACTTTACTAGCATTATATTGTTGCATAATTTTCAGGATTTCAACTTCGGGTTTTCCTTTTAAAATGAGCAAACCTGATCCTAAATCTCTCAAATTACTATCTAAGTCTTTTAACGATTCTAATAAAAATTGCGCTCTAAAACTTCCTGTTTTCTTAAATCCGTACGATGTAGTTTCAAAATGTGAGTCATCAAAGCAATAAACAGGAATAATTTGTTCACTTTGCGCAATAGCTTTCACTAACGTTTCGTTGTCTTCTAATCGTAAATCGGTTTTAAACCAAACTATCGCAGTTTTCATAATTCATTTATATTTTTTAAATAATATTCGGCTTGTTGCAATAAAGCTGTTTTATCTTCGGGTTTCATTTTACGCCAAACATTATACATCATACCGATTCTAGGATTTTTAGCTAATTTATCTTCATTTCTATCATAAAAATTCCAATACAAACTATTGAACGGACATGATTTTTCTCCAGTTTTTAATGCTTTTTTATAAAAACAAGAACCACAATAATGGCTCATTTTATCAATGTAAGAAGCCGAACTTACGTACGGTTTTGTACCAACAATTCCACCATCAGCAAACTGACTCATGCCACGAGTATTGGTGATTTCAACCCATTCGATAGCATCGATATATATTCCGAGATACCAAGCATCAATTTCGTCGGGGTCAACTCCTGCTAATAAAGCAAAATTTCCAGTAATCATTAAACGTTGAATATGATGTGCATAAGCATATTGAAGCGATTGATTTATGGCGTCTTTCATACAATTCATTTTGGTTTTTCCTGTCCAAAACCAATGAGGCAATTTTTCTTTATTATTAAAAAAATTCATTGATGCATATTCAGGCATTTTATGCCAATAGATACCTCGCATGTATTCGCGCCAACCAATTATTTGACGAACAAAACCTTCAAGTTGATTGAATTCAATTTCGTCTGGTCTTTTATTCCACTCCTCAATTGCTCGTTCTATAACTTCTTTCGGTGAAATCATTTTTACATTCATAGAAAATGAAATTCTAGCATGATACAAAGACCATTCATTTGGTGTCATCGCATCTTGATAACTTCCAAATAAATGCAAAAATTCGATAACAAAAAAATTTAATAATTGTAGCGATTGTTCTCTATTTATGGGCCAAACAAAATTATTTTCATCGAAGGTTCCTATAGTTTTAATATTCGTTTTTTTTATTTCATAAACTATTTTAGAAACGTTGTTATTAAAAACTAAAGGCTCGATTGGTTTGTGATTTTTGGGCAGTTTTTTTCTGTTTTCACCATCATAATTCCACTGTCCTGTCAAAGGTTTGTCTCCCTCCATTAGTACAAAATGTTTTTTTCGTAGGGCACGATAAAAGCTTTCTAACAAAAACGTTTTTTTACCTTCAAAGAAATTTTCGAGTTCTTTTCGGGAAGTATAAAAATGCTCTGAATCGATAACTGAACTTGAAATAGAAAGAGATTTACATAATTCTTTTAATTTTTCATCAACTCGAAATTCATCAGGTAATTGATATTCAAAATGGGTAAAACTGTGCTTTATAATTAAATTTTGAATGTTTTTATGAAACGATTGTAAGTTGACTTCATCATTGAGAGAAATATAAATAGCAGTATGATTCTTAGCAATTAATTCGCTATAAAAAGCTTGCATAGAAGCAAAAAAACCAACTATTTTTTGGATATGATGTGTAGCATAATCTGTCTCTGTTCTGATTTCCATCAAAACGTAAGTAACAGAATCGTCTATCGTTTTATACCAAGAATGTTTACTATTAAGTTGATCTCCTAGTATTAATCGTAAGGTTTTTTTCATTTTATTTATTCATTCTACATTTATCACTGCAATATTTTACTTCTTCCCAAACCTTTTCCCACTTTTTACGCCAAGTGAATGGCTTATTGCAAATGATACATGTTTTTGATGGTAAATTTTGTTTCTTAACTCCTTTCATTTTTGAAATTTAATTTTGACCTTTTCCAATTAACTTTCACAGAAGATCCTTCGGCTATAAAAACATCGGTTGGTTCAGTTTGATTTAGTGCCGAAAAGGATTGACCGTACATGGCTTCAAAATCGCAATTAATTCTAAAATGATTAACCTTATGAACATTCCAGCTTGGATGTTGCAATTGGTATTCTTCTGTTTTATTTTCATCAATTTTAGTATAACCATAATAATGCTCATATATGAATTTTTCTAGACTTTCGTTTTTCATTACGTTTGAGTTTACTTCTGATTCTACATAAATACTATTCCATTTTTGTTTTAAAAGCCATTGGAATTTTATTTTTTGATTTGTTGTTGTAGTTCTAATTTTATGTTTTGTTGGCACTACTGTGTAATGCTCTTTGTATAATTTATTAGCCATCCAAGCAACCATTTTATAAGGAATGGTTTCATTTATAAAAACTACACCACGTTTGGTTTGATTTTCTTCTTTTCTAGTAACGTAAAAGCGCAAATTAATTTCTTCGAAAGTGCCTAAAAAAGGAATTGGAATAGTAAATATTTTAGTGTTTTTAAACATAAAACCAACTAAACTGATGTAGCATTTTCCATTAAATAGATCAAGTTCGAGGCCTTTAGGTAAAAATGGAAACAAAATTTTTGGATCTATTTCGTAATTAGCCATGATAATATGTTCCCATTTCGCTTTTAAAAAAACTGCCATTTTAAATTTGTTTTTTGGATTTTAAATTGCTTTTTGGATTACTCACATGCTTTTTCAAAATCCGTTTTCCTTCTTCTTTTACTCCATCATTTTTTCTAAAACTCCAAACAATATCACTGGCGATTTTTCGAGTTTTATCTATATCAACAATAGGAAAAGGATAATCTTTACCTATTTCACATTTATAAAATTGTTGCTCAATGGGATTTAATTTCCATGGTTCGTGTATTAAATCTACTGGTATTTCAGCTAATTCAGGAATCCATTGTTTTATAAAAATACCTTCCGAATCATGTTCTTCTGAATTTTTAATCGGATTGTATATTCTAATGGTGTTAATTCCGGTTGTTCCGGATTGCATTTGCAATTGTGGATAATGAATTCCGGGTTCATAATCTAGAAATTGACGTGCTAAAAAGTGTAATTCTCGCCAATCTTGCCACAAATTGAAGGTAAAAAAAGAAACGACCATTGCTCGCATCCTAAAATTGAGATAGCCCGTTGCTACAACACAACGCATACATGCGTCAACAATTGGAATTCCGGTTTTACCTTCTTGCCAAGCTTTTATATACGTTTCATTTTTTGGCTTTTGTAAAACATCATAAGCGCGATTTACATTTTCAAATTCCATTCGACATTCATCTTCAAATTTTTGAATAAAATGGCAATGCCAATGCAGTCGAGATACAAAATTAAGAATAGCACGTTTGTTTTTAGAACTTTCATAATGCTGGTTGGCATATTGATAAATCATTCGCATACTAATATTTCCGTACGTTAAATAGGGAGATAATCTGCTGCAACCTCTTCTGCTTAAACTTGGTTTTGAGATGTGTTTACTGTAGTTAACATAACGTTCTTTTACATAACTATCCAAATACCGCCAAGCTAAATTTTCGCCACCTTGCTGGAAGTTTTTATTTCGATTGGTAATTTCAGGATTTAAAATATCTCCTTTAAATTTATTATAAAAATCTTCACTTAAAGATGTAGTTGAGAGCGAGTTTAGATCAATAATTGCAGGGTTTGCTCTCATGACTTTTTCCCAACGTTTGTCCCAATCACTTCTAGATTTTAATTTTCTAATTACCCCATGCATTTGAGATTGATTCCATCGAATATTATTTTCATCAAAAAAAGAATGCATAATTATATCCCTATCAAAAGTAATTTTATTACCTATTTCTTGATGTGAAAAAACGGTTTTAACTTCAAATATTTTTGTAATTTCTTCAAAAATTGGTTTTACTTCATGATGAAAAAAATAAATTTTTGAATTAGAAGCGTTTAATCTGATTTGCAAATCCTGAATTGACTCATAAATAAATCTCCAATGGCGAACATCAGAGTCATCGTAAGCCATTACGGAGGGTTCAAAAAAATAAAGTAATAGAATTGGAATGTTTTCTTGTTGGGCCAATAAAAGAGGTTCGTGATCTGTAAAACGCAAATCACGTTTGAACCAAACAATATTAATGACTTTTTTACTCAATTTCTTATAATTGAGGTTAATTCTTTATCTGGTTTTGCATAACTCAATCGATCTAATTGAATCGTTTTGTGGTAACTATCTAATCCACTACAAGTAATAGACGCTGCTTTTTCTAAATCTAAAAACCCATCATTTTGAAGACAATTAGTTGGAAAATATACATCTTTAACTTCACCAATAATTAAAACAGTATTATTAATTTTTAAATCTAATTTTTCTTTAAACTCCATTGCTAATTGCACATGACTTTCTTTAACAAAAGGTGCAAAGAAGTCTTCTTTATATTGCTTATTTAATCCACTAACATCAAATTCAGATATGTTTCTATCATATCGAGCTGAGGTTTGGTGTGCTTGTTTGTATATGGTTTCGTTAATATGATTTATAGTATAAAAATTTGTTTCCAAAATATTTTCCATAGTGTGTCTTTCAACAGCGCCTGGTCGAAAAACAATAGCAAACAAAGGTGGATTACTTCCAATATGAATCAATGAGTCGATGACGGCTAAATTGGTTTGATTGATTTTATTTTGAGTTCCAACAAGACATACACTTTTAAAACCAACTATACTATTAACAAAATGAACTCTTTCTTGCTTATCCATTGCCATTATAGCATTATAAGAAATATGTGATTGCATATAGTATTAGGTATTAAGAAAAAATAGATTCCTTTTGATTTAGTACGATCCACTTTTTGTTGCTGTTAAGTTTAAATGTGCCAATATGCTCTTTATTCCATTCTTGAGGTGAAATTAATGATAAAAAATTGACACCATCATCTCCGCAGTACAAATGATATATTTCTCCGATAACAGGTTCAAATGAAAACTTAGCATTATATACTATTTCATTCCATTCGTATTCTTTCATTAAATTAAGGTATTGAATTTTAAGTTCTTCAAACTTATTTTCAAACTCTTTGTTTACATTGCTAATTCCTCTACTTTTCCAGGAAATAACGTCATCCATTTTAATTACTGGAGCGCCAACATTTGTTGAATAAGGTAATAGACTTGCATTGTATCCTTTTTCATCAGAAAATACTATATTGTCGGGTTTATCATTTGCCATTTTTAATATATATTTTTTTATCGCTTAGAAATTTTATTATTAGAAATCGAACGTTGTAAATTGCATTTAAATCTATCTATTCCTTCAACACGTTTTGCAATATGCTTTGTTTTACAATTTTCTACTCGCTTACGCCATAAAATATAACTTCTAAATTTAAGTTCTTTTTTCATTAAAGCCTTAACATCAGCTTCGGCAAGTCCGAAT
>CALPIE020000087.1 GCA_943323545.2 Bifidobacterium breve
AAGTATGATTTGAGTCATGAGATAATACATTTAAAAAATAATGATTTTAATATAGTTTTTGATCAGTTTCTCAAATTTAGCGAAGGTAGAATCGATTTGATTTCGGGATATTTAGATGGATTTAATGCATGGAGTATTATTGAAAAAATGAAACTTTCTTCACTTTTTAGAGGAGATGAAACGTTTTCATTATATAATGGTGTTACATTTAGTTTGATACGACATAGAAATGGAGTGTTAGAACTAGATGATTTTGAAACGTCATTAAACAAGTACCTTTTAGAAAATAAATATGATTTTTCAGAAATAAAAGAACATGAAGGAGAAACATTGGCTTCTTATGCAAAAAGAATAAGGATTGGCTATAGAGTTCCTTTTATATTAGGAGCTCTAAATGAAATTAAATGTTGTTTCGTCGAGATCTATAATCCCTTGTTAAATAATTCAATTGTTGAATACTCAAAACAATTAAATCCTGCTATAGATTACAGAGAAAAATATTTTAAAAAAATTAATAAAGAGTTTTCAAGTATAAAATATGCTTCTAAAGTATCTGTTGAAAGAGTTGATGACTATTTAGCTAATCATAAAAAAGAGCTACTTCATAGACTTGAAAATATTGATAAAGAAGTTTTTACTAAAATTGGTTTGGATATAGACGCAATTACCCAACTATTGGATAGAATGTCTATGATTAACAAACCAAAATCTAAATGGAGTGTTTTAAAGAGTTTTTTCCCAAAAAAAATTAAAAAGAGGTTATTAAAACTTAAAAAACATCAATTATCAGATATTAGAATTGGATTTCGAATTTTAATATTAGCAGAGACATTTATAAAAATTGAAAAAATGCAACACGATAATTAAAGTTGTATTTATCAAAAATCTTTGGTTCAGGTTAATAGGTAAGTAACTCTAATTTTAAATTCTCCCAAGATACTCTAACATAAAAATTAATTTTTATAAAACTGAGTTTTAGATAGCTTTAAATGTTCTTTGATAATGTATGGAAAACTTTCAATAAAAAAATATTTATTATAGATTATTAATGAGAAATATTTTAATTTCAGTTATTATACCCTCATACAATAGGGCTCACATCATTGAGAGAGCAATTCATGCTGTATTACAACAAACCTATCAAAATTTTGAATTACTTATTATTGATGATGGCTCTACTGATCATACTCAAGCTGTTATTGGACCTTATTTGAAAGACCAAAGGATATGCTATATCTATCAAAATAATGCAGGAGTTTGTGCTGCAAGAAATTCGGGAGCAAAAGTGGCATCTGGAAATTATTTGATATTTTTAGATAGTGATGATTATGTTTCCAAGGATTGGTTGATGGATTTTTATCACGTTATTTGTGAAACCGGTGCTAATATTGTAAGATGTAGAAAAGCTGATAAAAACGTTATAGATACTAATAGCTATCAAGGTTTTTTAGCAGGTACTTTTACTATAAATAAAGAAATATTTCATGAAGTTGGTATGTATGATGAAAACCTACGTTTTGGTGAAAACACAGAATTAAAGTGGAGAATCGATTTTGATAATATTCATACAGTTATGATTGATAAGCAAAATTTATTTTATGACGATACGTTTAATGAAGGCAGTGTAAATAAAGAAAATAAGATTCATTTTTTTTATTATGTTAATCAAAAACACCAAGATTATTTTAATCAAAATAGAAAATTAAGTCAGTTGTTATATCAAGTAACCGGTGTAACTTGCTTACAGTTGGGAAGATCAAGTGAGGGAATTCGACTATTATGGTTGGGCTATTTAAAAAATCCTATTAAACTTAAAGCTTTGGTCAGAACAGTTTTTTATTGTTTTAAAATGTTGTATTTCAAAAAAAATAGTCAATTAAAAATGTATTAGTAACCGTTTGCATATGAACTATAGTATACAAAAAATAGCCGTAGTAATAGTTACTTTTAACAGAATAGAAGAACTCAAAAAGACTATTATGGCAGTTTGCAATCAGAATATAGCACATAATGATATTTATGTTATAAACAATAATAGTAGCGATGGAACAAAAGAAGTTCTTGAAATGTATTATCCGGAAGTAAACAGCATTCATTTACCTGAAAATATTGCATCTGCCGGAGGATTTGCTAAGGGGATGGAGGTTGGTTACGAGAAAGGATATGATTGGATTTGGTTATTTAATGACGATTCAAGACCCGTAAAAGGTACGTTTGAATCATTTATCGGTTATTTGCAAAACGGTATTGTAGAAGACATGGGATTCTTAAAAATTGCTAATAAAAATGAAAATAATCAGGCAGTTCTTCTCTATTGGAACGGTGTTCGAAAGCCTCAGTATGTAGCTTTGAGTAACGCAATTGTTAAAACCGACTTAATAACTTTTGACGGTTGTTTAATCTCAAGGAAAGTCATAGAAAAGGTAGGCTATTGTGACCCACTGTATTTTATGGGAACTTATGAATTTGACTATTGTTTGAAAGCTAAAGATGTCGGATTTGGCATTTACACATTGCCTAACGGTTTGATAGAAGATGATAAGTTAGGGGGTAAAGATGGTACTCCTCCTTGGCGCCAATACTACAATACCCGGAATCATCTTTGGTTAGCCATACACAGAAAGTCATTTAAAACTTTAAGAGGTTGGTTAGTCAGGGAATTAAAATATACTTATTCCATTGTTTTTTTTGAAGACAAAAAAAAAACCCGATTGTTGTTTAAATTTCGAGCTTTCAGAGATGCTATATTGAATAGAAGGGGTAAAAGGTATAATCCGGAAAATTATATTTAACATGCTAACGATTAAATTATATTGTAATATAATTTATTAAATGATAATTTTTAATGTACAGTCTATTCATAATTACAAGAAACCGACCTTCTATTCTAAAAAACACCATAGAGGAAATTTTCAATCAAACACTTCCACCACAAACTATACTTATTGTTGATAAGAGCGATAATGATGCTACTAAAGTAATGTTTAAACAACTTAATGACAGTAAATTGCAATACTACAAGGTAGGTTATAATTCTGGACCTGCTGGAGGTGCCAAAATTGGAATGACATTATTATTTGAGCAAGGCTATGAATGGGTTGTCTGGGGAGATGATGATGATCCTCCTAAATTTTATGACGTTATTGATAGTTTAATTTCAATTTTACCTAAAATAGATATTAATACTATAGGGATTATAGGTGCTGTAGGTACAAGATATAATCTTAGAAATGGATTAACCATTCGTGTTCCAGATTATGATTTGATAGGTCTATTAGAAGTTGATTGTGTTTCAGGTGGTATGTTTCCAATGTTGCATCGTAATTTTTATAATCTAAATATATTCCCAAATCCAGATTTATTTTTGGCTTTGAAGAGCTTGATTTTTGTTTAGCCGTTAAAAGAGCAAATCTCAAAATTATTGTGCCTGCAGAAGAAATTTACAGACATAGATTACTACATAACAGACTAAATCTAGTAAAAGTTTATAAAGCAAAATCAAAGGAGTCTTTATGGAGGGAATATTATAGCACAAGAAATATAATACATATTCTACTAAGAAAAGAAAAAGCATATAGGGCAGTATTAAACATATCATTAAGAACAATTGCAAAAATGGTTTATGGTTTTAAGTTTGGATATGAATATGGAAGATTAAATTTTTATTTTCTTTTTAAAGGACTTTATGATGGGTTTCGAAATAAAATGGGGATGACTATTATACCAATTCCCAAAAAAAATATTGTAAAATTTTAAATTATTTTAATGAAAGTTTTAGTAACTGGAGTTGCCGGTTTTGTTGGAATGCATGTGGCAAAGGCATTGGTTGCTTCTGGACATACTGTTGTAGGTTTGGATAACATAAGTGATTATTATGATTTACAACTAAAATATGACCGACTTAAAGAATTAGGAATTGAGCAGTCGCCATTGTTAGATATCACTTTATACCTAGGCGTTTCTAATTTTTCATTCATTAAATTAGATTTGGGAGATTTCGAATCCATGAGTACTTTGTTTTCAGAACAATCTTTTGATGTTGTGATTAATTTGGCGGCTCAAGCAGGAGTAAGGTATTCTATTGAAAATCCAAAACTATATGTTGATAGTAACGTTCATGGGTTTTTTAATATTTTGGAACTTTGTAGACAGTTCGCTGTAAAAAATCTTATCTTTGCCTCAAGTTCTTCCATTTATGGAAATTCAGTTCAAATTCCATTTGAAGAAAATCAAAAAACAGATAGTCCAGTGAGTTTATATGCTGCTACCAAAAAAAGTAACGAGCTTATGGCATATACCTATTCTCATTTATTTGGAATAACTTGTGTCGGACTTCGATTTTTTACCGTGTATGGGCCTTGGGGAAGACCAGATATGGCACCTTTCTTATTTGTTAAAGCAGCTTTTGAAGACAAACCGATTAATGTGTTTAATTACGGTAATCAAAGTCGTGATTTTACTTATGTAACTGATATTGTTTCAGGAATTGAACTTATGACTAACAAAATTGATAATATGAAAGGAAATCATATTTATAATATTGGTAGTGGAACTCCAGTACCCCTAATGGATTTTATAGGGACGATTGAACATCATGTTGGCAAAAAAATCCAATTCAATTTACTGCCTGCTCAAGATGGAGACGTCAGTCAAACGTATGCTTCAACCGAAAAAATCGCCACTTTTGGATACCAACCAAAGTTTGGTTTAGACGAAGGCATTAAAGAATTTGTTGCATGGTATAAAAGCTATTATAAAATTTAATATTAGAATATTTTATGAAAATACTTTTTGTAATAGATTCTTTTTTTACTGGTGGCGCTGAATTTTCTACGCTAGAAATAGTTCGTTATTTAAAAGAAAATGGAATACAAATTAGTGTTTGTAAATTAAAAAATAAAGAGCCGCAATACGATGCTTCATTATTTGGATTAGATACTTCTGATGTTTTTACACTTCCATCGGGAGGTTTCTGGATGAAACGAAAAGCGCTTCAAAAAAGCATACAAGAATTTAAACCCGATATCATTCATAGTGTTTTGTTTAATTCTAATTTGATGGTTCGCTCTATTCGAGTATTCGATAATTCGTTTATTCACTTGGAAAGTTTGGTTAACCATTACTACAGTAGTGAACGACTTAAAGACCCTAAAGTTAAGGCTTATAAATTAGAATTACACCGTTGGTTTAATATGTTTACATTATGTTTTGGTACCGATCATTTTCATCCTAATGGAGCTACCGTAATGCAACATTTTCAAAAAAAACTTCATATTTCTCCCAAAAAAATGACTTTGGTTTATAGAGGAAGGAATTCAAAAAATTATGAAGTCACACCGATATCAAAATCAGAATTAGGGATTGAGAGTGATAAATTAGTTTTGATTAATGTTGGAAGACAGGATTTTGCAAAAGGCCATGATATTTTAATTGAAGCCATTTCTCTTTTACCAGAAACTTTACTACAAAAAATTATTATACTTATAGCTGGTAGAGAGGGAAATTTAACAATAGCATTGAATAATCTAATAGTTGAAAAGAATTTAGAAGAAAAAATTATCTTTTTGGGACATAAAACTGAAGTTCCTGCTCTATTGAAAATGGCTGATATTTTTGTGTTTCCTTCTCGATTTGAAGGATTGCCAGGAGCTCTTATAGAAGCTGAAGCAGCAGGGTTACCAATTATTTGTAGTCATTTGCCAATGATGCTAGAAGTTGTTGAGCCAAATCAAAATGCTTTGACATTTGATATTAATAAGATTCAAGAATTTACTGATTCTATAGCATTACTGATTAATGATGCCAACTTAAGATTAAAATTTGGACACCGAAGCCGCGAACTATTTGAAGAAAGGTTTCAATTAGAGTCAGTTAATAAATCTATGATGGTATTGTATACTAAATTGATGAGTAAATGACAATTTTTCAAATTATACAAAAATCACAACATAGGGGAGCTGAATTATTTGCCATAAGCTTGTCTGAATATTTAAAAAGATTAGGTCACAGTGTTATTACAATAGCTTTATTTGAATCTGAAAATAATTTCAAAAAAAATCAAGATTTAATTCTGTTAAATAGACCTTATCATAAAAGGAATTATGATTACATTGGATGGAGAAAAATAGCTAAACTTATTCTCAAATTCAAACCTGATATAATTCAGTGTAACTCTGGTGACACTCTAAAATATATGGTGTTTTCAAAAACAGTTTTTAGATGGCAAATACCCATAATTGAAAGAAATGCGAGCCTTGTTGGGAGTTATATTACCAATCCAATAAAAAAATGGGCAGTAGGCAAACTTTATCAAAAAGCAACTTTTATAATTTCAGTTTCAAACAAATCAAAAGAAAATTTACTTTTTTTATATCCTTTTCTAAATGGGAAAATAGTAGTTATACCAGTAGGTGTTGAAAATAGTGCAATAGAGTACAAAGTAGAATGGCATAACGAAAATGATGCAGCTTATCACATAATACATGTTGGTGGCTTTACTTTTGAAAAAAATCACAAAGGGTTAATCACAATTTATAAAAAATTTCTACAAAAATTTCCTAATTCACATTTACATTTATTAGGTGATGGGCCTTTAATGGAAACTGTGCAAAAATTTGTAAACGATATTGGATTATCCAAAAACATTACTTTTTATGGTTGGGTTGAAAAACCAATACCTTATATTTCTAAAGCAAATTTACTAGTTCTGCCGAGTATAATTGAAGGATTACCTAGTGTTCTTTTAGAGGCTATGTTGGTCAAAACAACAATCGTTGCATATGATGTAGGTGGTGTTTCCGAAATCATAGAAAATCTAAAAACAGGTTATTTAGTTCCAAAAAATGATGAAAAACTTTTTTTAGAAGCTATGATAAGAGCAGTTGAATTTAATGATAATACTGTAAAGAACAATGCTTTTGAATTGATTACTAAAAATTATAAAATGGAAGGCTTAGCTAAACAATTTGAAAATCATTACATTAACATTGTTAAAGCTAATTATAACATATCATGAAAGTAGGTATTCTTTTGGATGATTTAACGGTAACGATTTGGGTATCAGCTGTAATTGATTTTATAGAAAAGCATCCCAATATCGAGATTGCTTTTATTGCTGTAAATCAATCCAAAAGTAAAGGCGCTTCGTCTTCAATAGTTTATCGTGCTCTGAGAATGATGGATAGAAAGTTGTTTAAAGCAACAGGAAATCCTTTCAAAAAAGTAAAACTTGATTTGAAATCAATTGATATTCTTGAAATTGTTCCTCAAGAAACTCGTTTTTCGGATCGTTTTTCGGATGAAGATGTAGCTAAAATAAAAGGATACGAAGTCGATTTTATGTTGCGCTTTGGATTTAGAATTCTAAGAGGTGATATTTTATATTCCACCAAATACGGAATATTAAGTTTGCATCATGGAGATACAGATACCTATAGAGGTGGTCCGCCAGCTTTTTGGGAAGTTGTCAATAAATCCCCAATCAGTTGTGTTAGTTTGCAATTATTGACAGAAACTTTGGATGGAGGCATTGTTTTAGACAAAGCTTTTCAACGAACTGATTTAACAGGATTTTACAGAAATCAGTGCAAATTATATTATGCAGGAATTGAATTAGTTACCAATTTTTTAACTAAATGTGTTGAATACAATTCACAAGAATGGATTGAAACTAGGAAAAACTGTTTCCCAAAAAAAATATATTCTGATACACTTTATACCAATCCTACTAATGGTAAAGCATTGAATATTTTGATGAACTTTTCTCTTTCTTCATTAAAGAGAATTATTTACCAAATATTTTATCAAGAACAGTGGCAATTGTTATTGATGCCTACTTCTTCTAATTGGAATGAATTAACGATGTATCGTTCGAATAGATTAGTGCCACCGAAAGATCGCATATGGGCAGATCCGTTTTTTGTTGAACATGACACTAAAAAATATCTTTTTTTTGAAGAATTTATAACTAATAAAAAGAAAGCTCATATTTCTTTTTTTGAATTAGATTTAAACTATAATCCTACTACAAAAGAACCTGTTATAGCTATAAATGAAAGTTTTCATTTATCCTATCCTGCTATATTTACTGATGCTAATGTTCATTATTGTGTTCCTGAAAGTGCTTCAAATGCATCACTTACATTATACCAATCTATGGCATTTCCTTTTCAATGGAAACCTATAAAGACATTGTTTGATACTAGTAAAATTTATGACCCTACTTTTATCAAGCACGAAGGAATATGGTTCCTATTTTGTACTCAAAAAGTATTTTCTGAGTCTAGTAGTGATATGTATTTACATATTTATTTCACAAAGGATTTGCTACATGAGCCCTTACAAAATCATCCTTTAAATCCCATTTATAGAGATGCCAGAATAGCAAGACCTGCAGGAGCTATTTTTAAAGATTTAAATAATAAATTGGTCCGACCAGTCCAATGTTGTGTACCAAGATATGGTCATAGTATTCAATTTTTTGAAATAGAAGAACTTTCTACAGTCGGTTTTTCTGAAAAAGTGATTACAGGAATAAATCCAAATTGGGAGAAGAATATATTAGGAACACATACTTTTAATTATACTAATGGTTTATTATGTGGCGATGTTCAAGTAAAAAGATCTATTTTTTTATAAATGAGTTATAAAAAGTTGACAATTTTAATGCTAGTCACCAAAAGGCAGTATAGAGGTGCTGAGATTTCGGCTTATAATTTATCTAAAACTTTGGTTGAAAAAGGGCATAAAGTTATTTGGGTTGGATTATATTCCTTTGAAGGAGAAAATCCATTAAATTTAGAAGGATCTATTAATGTTGACTTACCAGACTCTAAGTTTTGGTTATCTTATAGAAAGCTAAAAACATTGGCAAAGCTATATTCAAAGTATACGCCAGATATCGTTCAAGCAAATGGTAGTGATACGCTTCGTTATTTAGTTTTTTTAAAGCTATTAGGGATGAAACCTAAAATTGTTTATAGAAATATAAGCATAATCAGTAAGTGGATTAATACTAAACCTAAATATTATCTTTTCAGATATTTGTTTTCCAAAACTGACAAAATAGTTTCTGTTGGAGATGAAGCACTTCAAGATTTCAATCAGTTTTTTAAGTTCTCTGCAAGTAAAACTCTAGTAATAAGAAGAGGAATTCCAATACTACAACCTAATTTATTTGAAGTTGGGGTTATTAAAAAAAAACATTTTATTTCTGATGAAGATTTTGTTTTTATTCATATTGGACATTTTTCAGTAGAAAAAAATCACCATTTCTTACTTAATGTATGGGAAACACTAGTTACTAGTCATGACAATATTAAGCTAGTGCTCCTTGGAGATGGTTCCCTACACAAAGAAATTGTCACTTTAGTTCATAGTAAAAATTTATCTAATTCGGTTCTTTTACCAGGATTACAAACCAATATAACGGATTGGTTGGCAATTAGTAAAATCATGTTGCTTTGTAGCACCGTTGAAGGCGTTCCAGGAGTTGTGATTGAAGCTGCTATGCAAGGAGTCCCAACTATTGCTGTAAATGTTGGTGGCGTCAAAGAAGTTTTGATTGATGGAGAAAATGGTTTGCTAGTTTCTCATCATGATATTGAACTATTTTCTCATAAATGTGAAGAACTATTAATAAACTCTGCAATGTTGAATTCATTAATTGAAAAATCAAAAAATTCAGTTACTGAAAGATTTGATTTAGAAAAGAATACTTATGCATTTATAAATGTATATTATTCGCTTATAATTTAAACCGTATTTTAGTGTCTAAAATTAAAACCCTCCATATCATAAAATCCCTTGGCCGCGGTGGTGCAGAAATGCTATTGCCGGAAACTTTAAAATCTCATGATAAAGACCAATTTGAGTTTCATTACCTCTATTTTTTACCTTGGAAAAATCAATTGGTTGAGGCTATAGAAAAGGCTGGAGGAAAAGTAACCTGTTTCCCTGCGAATAATAATATTCAACTGCTACTTCAATATCCTAAAATCGTTCGTTATTG
>CALPIE020000088.1 GCA_943323545.2 Bifidobacterium breve
GTAATAGGAGGTATTGTAGTTGGTTATTTAAGTAATTCTCATCTAAGTGTTTCAGGTCCAGCTGCTGGTTTAACCGCAATTATATTAACTGCTATTTCCGATTTGGGAGCTTTTGATAGTTTTTTACTAGCCGTTTTTATTGCCGGAATAATTCAGCTTGTTCTAGGTTTTTTAAAGGCTGGATCTATTTCAAATTTTTTTCCTACAAATGTAATTGAAGGAATGTTAGCTGGTATTGGAGTTATCATAATCTTGAAACAAATTCCACATGCATTTGGTTATGACCCAAATTTTGAAGGTGATGAATCATTTATTCAAATTGATGGTCAAAATACTTTTTCTGAATTATTTCAAGTTTTAAATCACATACAATTAGGTTCTATATTTATCACATTTATTTCATTAATTATTTTGATTTCATGGACAAAAATTGATTTTTTAAAGAAAATAAAAGTAATTCCATCTGCATTGATAGCAGTTATAATAAGTATTCTTCTTAATGAATTTTTTACACTCACAGAAAGCGCACTCATGATTTCAAAAAATCATTTGGTTAGTTTACCAGTTCCTAAAAATTTTGAAGAATTTAGCAATATTATTATAACACCAAATTTCTCTGCTATATCAAATTCTAAAGTATGGATTGTAGCCGGAACTATAGCTGTTGTTGCTTCAATTGAGACTTTACTTTGTATTGAAGCTGCTGATAGAATGGACAAGCAAAAACGTTATACAGACACTAATGTTGAATTAAAAGCGCAAGGAATAGGTAATATCTTAAGTGCTCTTATTGGAGGATTGCCAATGACATCTGTTGTAGTAAGAACTTCTGCTAATAATGCTGCTGGTGCTAAATCAAAAATGTCGGCCATATTACACGGAGTTCTATTATTAATTAGTGTTCTGTTAATTCCAAAAATATTAAATAAAATTCCTTTAGCCACATTGGCAGCCATTTTATTAATAGTTGGATATAAATTAGCTAATCCTAAATTAGTTAAACACTTTTGGAAAAAAGATAAAATATTTCAATTTATTCCATTTATTATAACATTTATCGCTGTAGTTTTTACTGATTTACTAAGAGGAGTGTTCTTGGGGATGATAATAAATGTCATTTTTATTTTAATAGGAAACTCAAAAAGAGCCTATGTTTTTAGAAAAGAAGATTATAAAGATGGCGACATTATTCATATTGATTTAGCCCAAGAAGTATCTTTTTTAAATAAAGCAGCATTAAAGAAAACTTTAAATGATTTACCTAAAAACTCTAAAGTAGTGATTAATGCAAAAGATACAGTTTATATAGCTCATGATATTTTAGATTTAATAAATGAGTTTAAAAATATTAAATCAAAAGATTTGAATATTAATGTTAAATTAGTTGGCTTTAAAGAGTCATACCATTTAGAGAATAGCGATGGTTATCGAAATACAGTTACAATTGAACATAAATATAATGTCATGAAACGGAAAATGGAAGTTATCGAAAATAAAGACATACACTTTGAATAATTAAATATAAAATAGAATCAATGAGTGCAGAATTTTACATAAAAATATTGGATAATAATAAAAAATGGGTAGAATCACAATTAGCCATAGATAGTGAGTATTTTAAAGACTTGGCAAAGGGGCAACAACCCCCATTATTATGGATTGGATGTTCTGATAGTCGTGTCCCTGCAAATGAGATTATTGGCGCCAAACCAGGCGAAGTATTTGTACACAGAAATATTGCTAATATGGTAATTCATAGCGATATGAATATGCTAAGTGTACTTGATTATGCCGTAAATGTTTTAAAAGTTAAGCATGTTATTGTTTGTGGCCATTATGGATGTGGTGGAGTGAAAGCTGCAATGGGAAATCAGTCTATCGGTTTAATAGATAATTGGATTCGTCATATTAAAGATGTTTATCGTCTTCACGAAGATTATTTGAATTCTTTTCAAGATGAAGATGAACGATTTAATAAATTTGTTGAAATTAATGCACAAGAACAAGTATTTGATTTGGCTAAAACGTCTATTGTTCAAGGGGCATGGAGAAGTGGTCAAGATTTGACATTGCACGGATGGACTTATGGATTAAATTCGGGTTATGTAACCGATTTAGGCGTAAATATGAGTTCAAATTTAGAACTTGATGAAGTATACCGTTTGAAGTTTTCGAGTTAATTTATTTCCTTTTATATAACAAAAAAACTGTAAAGATTTCTCATTTACAGTCTTTTCTAAAACCAAATTTAAGAGTACTAATTCAAAGTCTTATTTTAAACAAAAAAACTTATTTAAATTGGTTTATTTTTATGATGATATTATTATTGATAGGTAAATCGGCATTCCGAGTGTTATATTAAAAGGAAAAGTAACAGCTAATGCCATTGGTAAAAATAAACCCGGATTTGCTTTAGGTGCTACAATCTTCATAGCCGCTGGAACAGCAATATAAGATGCACTAGCAGCCAGAATTGCAAAAATAAATCTATCTCCAATTTCATTTGTTACGAATTGACTTAAAAAAGCGACAATCGAACCATTTATTAATGGAATTAATAAAGCAAAAACTATTGGAAACCAACCACTTTTAAAAAAGACATCTAATTTTTTACCACTTATAATTCCCATATCCAATAAGAAAATAGCAAGAAATCCTTTAAATAAATCGGTAGTAAATGGTTTAATACCCATTGCTTGTTGATCACTTGCAAGGTATCCAATTATTAAACTTCCAAGAATTAATAGTACGCTTCCATTTGTAAAAGAATGTTTAATAACTGAATTTATTTTAGTAGCATTTGACTCTTTTTTTGCATAAAGGCGCATTAAAATTACCCCAATAATAATAGCAGGAGCTTCCATTAAAGCCATAATTGCAACCATATGGCCACTAAAAGTATATTTCTGTATTTCTAAAAAAGCTGCAGCTGTAACAAAGGTTACTGCACTTACAGAACCGTATGCTGCTGCAATTGCTCCAGAATTTTCTATGCTAAATTTCCTTTTTAATATAAAAAAACAATATATCGGAATAACAATGGCAATAAAAACGCCGAATAAAACAGACCATATTATTTCAAAACTAAAATGACTATGAGCTAATTCTTGACCTCCTTTAAATCCAATTGAAAACAATAAATAAAGTGAAATAAATTTAGAAGAGTTTGGCGGAATTTCTAAATCGCTTTTTAATCGCGTAGCTATAATTCCTAATAGAAAAAATAAAAGGGCTGGATTGGTTAAATTATCTAAGAGTAAATTTAAATTCATAATTATTTTTTTGTGGCTCGTTCTAAACGATCGTTAATAGATTTTCCTAAGTCAACATCAGGAAATCTTTGTGCAATAATTACATCTAAGTTTAATTTGTCTAAACGGTGCATAGCCGCATATAAATTGGATGTTGCTTCTTTTAAATTACTATTTTCAGATAGAATTTCTTGATGTAAATCAGGAATATTTTGTATTTTTTTATCAAAAAGAAGCACTCCAATTTTTTTATTAGGAAATTCTTTTACAAAATTCTCTACATCTTCTTTTAAATAAGTCGTTGTTTTAGGAGCATAATGCCTAGATAACATTCCCGGTGCATCGGGAGTATTCTCTTTTTTATTTTTTATTTGAACTTTTCCAATTACTTTTTCTATCTCTTCAATTGCTATCGAACCCAAACGAAATATTACGGGTTCATTATTTTCAAATCCAATTATTGTAGATTCAATTCCGTTTTCACATTCCCCACCATCCAATACCATTGCTAAAGTATCACTGAAATACTCAGCTACATGAGAAGCTTTTGTAGGACTTATTGAACCAAATGGATTAGCACTTGGAGCAGCTAAAGGAAAATCTAACTTTTCTAAAAGAGCTAGTGTTGTTGGGTGATTTGGTATTCGAATGGCAACAGAATCTTTTCCTGCAGTTACCAAATCAGGAACTATATCTTGTTTTTTTAAAACTAACGTTAAAGAACCTGGCCAAAATGCTTCCGCTAATAAAAGTGCTTTTTCTGGAATATCCTTGGCTAATTCATCTAATTGTTTTATCGATTTGATATGAACTATCAGTGGATTAAAAAAGGGTCTGTTTTTAACTTTAAAAATGCTTTTTATTGCTTCTTCATTATATATATTTCCAGCTAATCCATAAACAGTTTCAGTCGGAATAACTACAAGCTGATTCTGATTTAATAACGCAACTGCTTTTGAAATATCTTTTGAGATTTGAATCATTGGTTAAGGATTACAGAAGTCACAATACATTGGATCTTCTTTTGTTTTATTGTGTGGATATATTTTTTCTGAAGAATGATTACACTTTTTACACGAATATATAAAACTTAATGTAGAACGGGTGGGAGAATTGCACCATTCACAAGGTAATCCTTGTTTAACTTCGGTTACTGTAAAACCAGGTGTTTGGCATTCTGGACATATGGATAAAATGGTGTCAACTAGTTTTTCTGTTGCTTTTTTTATTACCTGCATACGAGTTGGATTGAATAAAGCACGCATATCAGTTTCTACATATGCTTTTCCGAATTCGTTTACTATTGATCTATAATTTTCCAACAATTGATTTTCATCAGTTATTCCTTTTATTACTTTAGAAAAATTATTTTCTGATGATTTTAAAATTAGTGCATGAGATGGAAATTTAACTTTCTTTGCAAATTCAAGTAATTCGATTTCATTTTTAATTTCACTTCCATTAAAATTAGTGTCGGTACTAAGTTCTCTGGCAATGATTTCAATATCATTTTTTGTATCAATAAAAATTAATACTTCATCATCAGCATGACCAAAAAAAATAGTTGGATGTGCACCAAACGACCCTTCACTTGCGATTGCTAAATCACAATTAGTCTCTTTCATAGCAAGAAAACATTTTTCTCTAAGAGTCGTTAGCACATCTTTTTTTCGTTCTATTTCACCAGTAAAAGTTCCTAATATATCAGTATCTAATTCTAAAGGAATGCAACATTTTACTTTTAGCTTTTCTTCTAAAATAGAAGAAATAACAGCTTCTTTTTTATGTTTTGTTGCAATCACCAATTTTCTGTTCTGAAATAAATTCACAATAGAATTTTTTTAAAATAAATTATTTTACAGAAATAGGTTCTTTTATTAATTCTAGACTAACATTACTTTTTATTCTAAAATTAAATCCTTCTAATTGAGCTTGTTTTGTTATTTCAGCGATTTGATCTCTTGTAGCTGTTAATTCTTCTATTCTCTTTTTGGATGCATTCGAATCTTGATTAAATCTAATATGATTGCTAAATGCAAATAAATTATGAAAATCAATTTTATTATTAATTAATGACATCAGTATTTTTTGAGTTTCCTCTGCAGTGAATGCTCCATCTATTAATTTAAAGCTTGTATTATTTTCCATTTTTAAAGGTTTATTGTACTGTTGATAAATATACTTCCTGAATTCTTATTGATGTATTCTCTTGATAATGAAAGCTCATTTTGCAATGCTTTTATTTTTCTTTCTCTCATTTTGATATCTTCTTCGTTATGACTTTCCTTAATTTTATTTTCATGATACTTAATTTTTACTTGTACCAACTCTGTTAGAATGCCAATAGCTTCAATAGCATTAAATTGTCCGTTAATTAATTCCATTTTCATAATACTATTGTCCTTGGCCTAATGAAAAGCCTGGTTTACCATCAAATTCATATAAATTTTCGGTTTTTATGGTGTCAATTCCATTATCAATTGCGTTAGATAAAAGTCCGATAATATTTGTTTTATCAATTCCATTTCCATTTGTAGGCTTAAAGCGACAACGCCAGTGATCCGTGCAAAAAGTTTCGCTAAATCCATCAGGCCATACTTTTATACCTCTATTGGTAATCATTGATAACTTTACTTTATCATTATTCAATTTCTGAATTTTTTCTGCCAATTCATTAGGGTTAGTTCCATTCCAATGAACAAAAACATCTACACCTACTAATTCTTTTTTAGCTGCTGGTTTTTTGATGTATTTAGGTAAGTTAAGTGCTGCTTCTTTTGCATAAGAAACTTCTTTTAATAGTGATGGTTTTTGCCCTAAATTTGAAATTACTGCTTGAGCAAATTCTTTTGTTCCAACTTTTTGTTTGCTTATTCCCTCTTTAAAAATGTCGTAGGTATGTATTCCGTCTTCGATAGTTTTTAACCAAGCATTTTGAACTTTCTCAGCTATTTCTGTTTGACCAATGTGATTTAACATCATAACTGCTCCTTCTAGTAAACCTGAAGGATTGGCTAAATTTTGACCTGCTCTACGTGGAGCCGAACCATGAATTGCTTCAAACATTGCACATTCTTCGCCAATATTTGCAGAGCCAGCTAATCCAACTGAACCAGCAATTTGAGCTGCTATATCAGATAATACATCACCATATAAATTAAGTGTTACAATTACATCAAATACTTCTGGAGTATCAGACATTTTTGCAGCACCGATATCGATAATCCAGTGTTCGTTTTCAATTTCAGGATATTCTGCTGCAATTTCATCAAACACTTGGTGGAATAAACCATCCGATTGTTTCATGATGTTGTCTTTTGTAAAACAAGTTACTTTTTTTCTGCCATATACTTTAGCATATTCAAAAGCATATCGTACTATTTTTTCACATCCAGGGCGACTAATAATTTTTAAACATTGTACTACTTCATCAGTTTGTTGGTGTTCTATTCCGGCATACAAATCTTCTTCATTTTCTCTTACAATTACAATGTCCATTTTAGGATGTTTGGTTTCCACAAAAGGATGTAAACTTATGCATGGACGAACGTTTGAATACAATCCAAGAAATTTACGTGTAGTAACATTTAAACTTTTGTAACCGCCGCCTTGTGGAGTAGTTATAGGTGCTTTAAGAAAAATTTTATTTCTTCGGATAATATCCCAAGACTCAGAAGCGATTCCAGAAGTATTTCCAGAAAGATATACTTTTTCACCAACTTCTATTTCATCAATTTCAATTTTAGCTCCTGCAGCTTTAATTATTTCAAGTGTAGCATCCATAATTTCTGGACCAATTCCGTCTCCTTTTGCAACTGTTATTCTAGTCATGATTAAATGTTTAAAATTATCTGGGGCAAATTTCTGTTTTATTATTCATATATTTTTATTTATATTTGTAATGATATATATAAATAAACTTAATGAACTACACCTTACATCAATTGCAAGTTTTTTTGAAAATAACGCAAACTAAAAGCATTACTAAAGCTGCGGTTGAATTACATTTAACACAACCAGCAGTTTCTATCCAATTGCGAAATTTTCAAGATCAATTTGAAATTCCATTAACAGAGATTGTTGGAAGAAGATTATTTGTAACCGATTTCGGAAATGAAATTGCTCTAGCAGCCGAACGAATAATTAATGAAGTTAATGCCATTAATTTTAAAACCTCAGCATACAAAGGTATGCTTACAGGTAGATTAAGAATTTCTGTAGTTTCTACGGGTAAATATGTAATGCCCTTTTTTCTTTCCTCATTTATCAAAGAAAACAAAGGAATTGAATTAGAAATGGATGTTACCAACAAGGCTAAAGTAATAGATAGTTTAAGTAATAATGAAGTTGATTTTGCTTTAGTTTCGATTTTGCCAAAAGATTTATCTCTAGAGAGTAAGATATTAATGGAAAACAAACTGTTTTTAATTGGTAATCAAAATTCTATTGAAGATGAAAAAATAACTTTAAATCAAATAAAAACAGAAGTGCCATTGATTTTTAGAGAAGAAGGTTCTGCAACAAGAAAAATAATGGAAAATTTTTTAGATATAAAGGGTATTAATCCAACTATGAAATTACAATTAACATCAAATGAAGCTGTTAAACAAGCTATTATTGCTGGTTTAGGATATTCGATAATGCCATTGATTGGATTAAAAAATGAATTAGAAAAAGGAGATTTGAAAATAATTCCGATAAAAGGTCTGCCTATTACTACTGACTGGCATTTGGTATGGTTGAAAAGTAAAAATTTAAGTCCAGTTGCGAAAGCTTATATAGAATTTATTGACAATATGAAAGTTGCTATTTTTGAAGAACATTTTAATTGGATTAAAAAAATTAATCATCCAAATTTTCATTAAAAGCAGATGGCAATAATTGAGGGATAAACTTTATTAATATTGGTAATAATAAACTCCCACCTGGAATTAAAAAAATAGTTAAAGACGGAATAGTTTTACAGATGTCGAGTAATTGTTTTTTTACTTTCTTTTTTTCTTCAGAACTCAAATCTTTACTTGTAGATTTTGCTAATAGATGCATCAATTCTTTACTTTCGGATATTTCTTTTGTCAATCTTTTTTTATTCCTATTTATCAAAAAAATAACACCTTGTGTAGTTTGATCATAAAAATGTTTTACGGGATTGGAATAATTAAAATATTGAATTTCTTTTTGGTGTTTGGTAATAAATTTATTGGTTGCTATTACACTTTGGTTAACAAAAGAATCATTTATTCTCATAGCTTCTGATAATTTGAAAAGGAAATAAATCTCTTCATTTTCAATAACATTGTCATTCCATAAGGTCAAACCTGCCAAATCAAGAAGGTAATATTTTTCTAGATCATATTTAAAATAATCTAAGGATAAAGCTTCAATATTTAGAATATTAATTTTAGAAAATTTGCTATACCTAACCGATGCTTCAAATAGTTTTATTAATAAATCATCGTGTTCCGATTTAACTGTTTTTATTTGTAAAGCTAAAGAAACCACACCCATAATGGTTTCTTCCATTCGTTTTAGATATTTATCAGGTAGTTTACCTTCTAATAAATAATGACGAAAAGCCAATACATCAACAAATAATAGCGCATTGGTAACTATATGCGAAAAGTTCTTACTGATTATATCTTTGTTCGTTTGAACGCGTTCATCAATAATATTTTCTAGTTTGGAGCTTGGTGAAGAAGTTATTATTTTATTTAATAAACTATATCCTTTAGGAGTCATTTCTTTGTAAAAAGCTACAGCATTTTCAATAAAATCATCATAGTCAGATTTTTTTGTAGAAAAGTGATACATGTCAAATAAAATAGCAAGTAGTGCTACTTTACTAACTTCTGCTGTTTTCCAATTTGCAATTGAAAGTTGTGGATTATTGTTAATTGCAGTGATATGGCCATAAATAAAACCTGTGTTGCGAATATTGTAATAGAATGATAAACTTTCAATAGGAGAATTGTTGAACACTTTATTGTGTTCAAAAAAGTATTTTTCAATCCAGCCGTTTGCTGATGGGTTAATCATAATTCTAAAATGATATGCAATATAATTTTAGTTTTTTAATAAAATAAAAGACATTAACAGATTTATTAAAAAACTATTTTATTATTCCCGCACAAGCTACTCGAGCACCAGCATTTCCTGTAGGTTGCGTCGTAAAATCGTCGGGTTTATCATGAACAATTAATCCTTTTCCTAAAATGTCTTTATTTAAATCACCACAGCCAATACACCATTCATCAGTTTTTAGGGTAATTGTTCCATTTCCATTTTCATCAGCAGTAAAGTTGCCAATATCACCTTTGTGGTATTCGGCGTCGCCCCATTTTCCGTGTTTTTTGAACGTCGGATTCCAATGTCCACCTGCAGAAGTTGCATCGCCAGCCGAACAATCTGCTTTTTCATGAATATGAATAGCATGAACACCTGGTTTTAAGCCAGAGATTTTAGCTTCGAATGTAACTGTTCCATTTTTTTCAGAAAAAGTTGCTGTTCCAGAAACAGTGCTATTACTTTTTGGTTCTAAAGTAATTGTCAATATATTGGTATTGGAAGAAGAACTTGACTTACAACCTAATACAAATCCTAAAATAATGATTGCGTAAAATGCTATTTTTTTCATGGTATATTTTTATTAAAGA
>CALPIE020000089.1 GCA_943323545.2 Bifidobacterium breve
TGTGCCATCCAGTCCATTGTTGCAGCACCATCATGTACTTCACCAATTTTGTGTGATTTTCCAGTATAGAATAATATACGCTCAGTTGTGGTTGTTTTACCAGCATCAATGTGAGCCGCAATTCCGATATTTCTTGTATATTTGAGATCTCTAGCCATTTCTTATATATTAAAATCTAAAATGTGAGAATGCTTTGTTTGCTTCAGCCATTTTGTGAGTATCCATTCTCTTTTTAACGGCTGCACCTTCTTCTTTAGCTGCTGCTAAAACTTCTGACGCTAGTCGTTGAGCCATTGATTTCTCATTTCTTCTACGTGCATAAAGTATCATCCACTTCATAGCCATAGAAATTTTTCTGTCTGGTCTGATCTGCATTGGAATTTGAAATGTTGCACCACCAACTCTACGACTACGTACTTCTACGTGAGGCATAACATTAGTTAATGCTTCTTTCCAAATTTCTACTGATGTTTTTTCAGCATCTTGTTTTTTTGCTTCTACAATTTCCATTGCGTCATAAAAAACTGTAAATGCTGTCGATTTTTTACCATCCCACATCAAGTTGTTCACGAAACGTGTAACCAATTGATCGTTAAATTTTGGATCTGGTAAAAGAGGTCTTTTCTTCGCTGCTCTTTTTCTCATGTCTTTTCTTTAAAAGTTTAAAAATTACTTTTTCGCCTCTTTAGGACGTTTTGCACCATACTTAGATCTACGTTGCGTTCTTCCTGCTACACCTGATGTGTCAAGTGCACCACGAACAATGTGATACCTAACTCCTGGTAAATCTTTTACTCTTCCGCCTCTCACTAATACTATCGAGTGCTCTTGTAGATTGTGTCCTTCACCAGGGATGTAGGCATTTACTTCATTTCCATTAGTCAAACGTACACGCGCTACTTTACGCATGGCTGAGTTTGGTTTTTTTGGAGTAGTAGTGTAAACACGCGTACAAACACCTCTTCTTTGAGGACAAGAATCTAAAGCAACCGATTTACTCTTCTTAGTGACTTGAGTTCTTCCTGTTCTTACTAATTGTTGAATAGTTGGCATAATTAAATACTAAAAATTACTTGTTTATAAAATTCCCGCTTTTTACGGGGTTGCAAATGTAGTACTATTTTTCAATAAAAAAAATCATAATTAATTATTTTTTTCAATAACTAATTATTTGTTTTATAACGAAATAAAGAATCGTCTGTATTGAAATTCTAGTTTTGAAACAACAGCTTGGTTAAATGACTATTTTACCTATTATTTTTAACAACTGAAAAATATAGTAAACTGATAAAATTTGCGTTATTTTTACAACGATAACAAAAATGAAAAAGATTTGCTCACTAGCCCTGATGGATCGGATAGCTTGTGAGGAACGAACAACTAGCAGTGACAGCAGGTAATACAATCACTGATAAAGACCTAACCTTTCGCTTCAAAAAAACAAAGATTGAAAAGACTACTTACCATATTAACATTTATATTTTTTCTAAACTCTTTTGGACAAAACCTTTATTTAAAAATAAATGGAAATACTACAAATGAAACTAAAACTATCGATTCAATAAGCTACAATTCAAAGCATAAAAATTATAAATTAATAACTGAAGAATTGAATCTTTTCTTAGAGAAACTTTCAAAGAATGGCTATTTGGAAGCTAAATTGTTTCAAGAATTAAAACAAAATGATTCCACCTTTTTATTCCAATATAAATTAGGTAAAAAAACAGATTTTATACATATATATATTGGTAAAGTAAAAAACGAATTAAATAATTCAATAATTGAATCAAAGAATGACACTATTGTAATTCCATTTCAAGAAAGCGAAAGTTTTTTAACCAATACTTTAACTTTGTTTGAAAAGAGAGGTTATTCTATGGCAAAATTAAAATTAGCCAATATCTTAAAAAACAAAAATTACTTAACCGCCGATTTACTAATTACACTAGATAAAAAACGAAGTGTAAACGGTATTGTGATAAACGGTTATGATAAATTCCCACAAGGATTTAAGAAAAATGTATTTCGAATGTATCGTAATAAGACTTTTAGCCAAGAAAATTTAGAAAAAATAAATAAAGATTTTAACCAATATCGATTTGTAAAACAGACTAAATATCCTGAAATCCTTTTTACTCCTGATTCTACAAAAGTTTTTGTTTATTTAGAAAAAACCAAATCCAATACTTTTGATGGTTTTATCGGATTTTCGAATGATGAAAATCAGAAAGTAATTTTTAATGGCTATTTGGATTTGGTATTGAATAACATTTTGAACTCGGGTGAGAAATTAGCCTTATTTTGGAAAAGTGATGGGAGAGATCAAAAAACATTTAATCTAAGTTTAGAATTGCCTTATATTTTTAAAAGTCCAATTGCTTTAAAGGCGCAATTAAATATTTTTAAACAAGATAGTTTATTTCAAAACACTAGAAGTAATATCGATTTAGGTTATTTTTTTAATTACAATAATCGTATGTATTTGGGTTATCAATCTACTGAATCGAGCGACATTCAAAACACCAATTCTGCATTGTTAAATGATTATAAAAATAGCTTTTTTACTTTAAATTACGAATTTTTTAATTTCAATACACGTTATAATTCAATATTTTTATTTCCAGAAAGCACCTCATTAAATATTAAAGTCGGCACTGGTAAAAGAGATTCAAAATTAGAAAGTAATACACAGTTTTTTGGCAATTTAAATTTGAATTATAACATATACCTCAATGCTAAAAACGTTTTAAACATTAAAAGTCAAAACTATTATTTACAAAGTAGTTCCTATATAATAAATGAATTGTATCGTTTTGGAGGTATTAATTCTATTCGCGGTTTTAACGAAAATAGCTTGCAAGGAAATACTTTTAGTTCATTACTTACAGAATATCGTTATGTACTTTCTCCGAGTATTTATGCCCATTCTATTATTGATTATGGCTATTTTCAAGACAAAACATCTAATATTGACAACAATCTTTTGTGTTTTGGCTTTGGTTTTGGATTACAAACAAAAAATGGCCTTTTGAATTTAATTTATGCCAATGGCTCTACAAATGAACAAACTATAAAACTATCAAATTCTATTATTCACATAAGCTTTAAAACTTCATTTTAAAAAATTTAAACAAATGTTAAGAAAATATTAATTTTCCTTTTATTTTTCAATAAAAAATCATCACTTTTGTTTTTACTAATTCAAATCATATTTAAAATGAAAACAAAGTTTAATTTATTTTTAACACTCTTAGTTGTGTTATTTTCTCAATTAACTTTTGCCCAAGACAGAACTGTTTCTGGAGTTGTTACCGACAACTTTGGTTTGGCTTTCCCAGGTGTAAATGTTATAATTAAAGGAAAAGCACAAGGGACACAAACCGACTTGGATGGAAAATTTTTTATCAAAGCCAATTCCAATGACATTTTGATTTTTAGTTTTTTAGGAAATAAAACTCAAGAAATTCAGGCGAAATCAACCTCAATTAATGTAAAAATGCAAGACGAATCCATCGAGCTTGAAGGGGTTGTAATTACAGCATTGGGAATAAAAAGAAAACCTGATGAAATTACAACTGCAACACAGCTTGTAAAAACTGATGAATTGAACCAGGCTAAAGCAACAAATGCTGCTGTTGGTTTAGTTGGAAAAGTCTCCGGTTTGCAAATTAATACAATAAACAACGGTGTAAATCCAGATACTAGAATTCAATTAAGAGGATTTAGGTCTATTTCAGGTAACAACGAAGCATTAATCGTAATCAATGGGGTTATATCAACTAGTACTGCATTTGCCAATTTAAATCCTGAAGTTATCGAATCAATTAATGTCATGAAAGGTTCTAATGGTGCTGCATTATATGGATCCCAAGGTTCTAATGGTGTAATTATAGTTACTACTAAAAAAGGAAATAAAACAGATGAGAAATTCAAAATTGTATTAAATACAACATATACAGTTGAAGAAGTTTCGATGTTTCCAAAATTGCAAAGTAGGTTTGGACAAGGCTATCAAGGTGCTCAAGATTTTACAGAAAATACGAACTGGGGGGCAGAACTAGACGGTTCACTTCAACCAACAGGATTGCAACAAATGCTTTTACCCTATTCGTTTATTAAAAATAATTACAAACCCTTTTTTACTGACGGAACTACTTTGTTAAACTCAATTTCAGCTTCTTCTGGTAATCAAAACGGATACATTAATTTTTCATTAGGTAATCAAAAAACAGAGGGTACCATTCCTGGTGATAAGTTTACCAAAAACAATTTTTATTTAAGTGCTGGTAAAGTAGCTGGAAAATGGAGTATCAACGGAAATGTGACTTATACAACAAGTAATCAAAATACAGCAGGTGGTGTTGAGGGGTCTATTTATGGGGCATTGGTTCAAGTTCCTGTAAACGTGCCAGTAGAACTTTTTAGTAATGGGAACAATGCTACACACTGGACCTATTGGGAATTGAGTCCGTATTGGAAATTAAATAACGAAAGAATTACTAATAAAGGGCAATCTTTTGATGGCGTTGTAGATTTAAATTATAAAGTCAACAAAAATATTGATGTAACTTATAGAGCAGGATTTAATTCTACTTCGTTTAATAGAGTAGAATATTTTAATGGGTATTCACAAGAAGTGGTTTATTGGGATTCACCTCTTGATTATATTTCTTCTTATGAAGTTGGAAATTTAAATACAAGAAGGATTTATTCTGATTTACTTTTAAATTTTGATTATAATTTAACAGATGATATTTCATTTAAAGCAAACATTGGAAATAACATTACTAATAATGAAATTAATTCTTTATCTGTTAAAGGTGAAAAATTAGTAATACCTGGATTGTATAATATTTCAAATGTAACTGGTAATACTACTTCTAACGATTTCAAATCTAAAGAAAGAACTTATGCCTTTTTTGCCAATACTGATTTTGGATATAAAGACTATTTGTATTTAAACTTAACTGCAAGAAAAGATTGGACTTCTGTATTATCTAAAGATAACAATTCCTTCTTTTATTATAGTGGTGGAGTTTCTTTTATACCAACAAAAGCATTTGAAAATTTTGGAGGTGATATATTAACTTACGCTAAAGTTTCTGCCAGTTATGTAAAAGTTGGAAATTCAATAGTTGGACCTTATGATATAAACGATCGATTTGTAAGTGCTAGTACGGCAGGTTTTCCATATACAGCAATAAACTCATATGTTCAAACTACAAGTATAACCTCAGCAAATTTAGAAAATGAGTTTAATCTTTCTAGAGAGTTTAATTTGAATTTAGAGTTTTTCAAAAAAAGAATCACTTTTGATTTAGGTTATTATTATTCTGATAATAAAAACCAAATTTTACAAACTTCCCCTTCTACAGCATCTGGAGCATCATCTGCCACAATTAATGTAGGAGAAACAGTTTCTCAAGGTCTCGAATTAGATTTAGGCGTTACTCCTTTTAAAACAAAAGATTTTACTTGGGATTTCAGAATAGGATACAGTGCACCAAAAACTAAAGTAACCAAAGTTACCGATAGTTCTAATCAAGTTGCTATAGGTACGTATTTAGGAACTGTAGGAATTGCAGCTATTACTGGAGAAGAATTTCCATTAATTGTTGGTACTGGTTATTTAAGAGATGATGCTGGGAATGTTGTTATTGATGAAAGTACTGGTGATCCACTAAAAGCAGCTAATGTAAAATTAGGAAAAACAACTCCCGATTATATTTTAGGGCTTACCAATTCATTCAAATATAAAAACCTTCGTTTAACAACTGTTTTTGATTATAGAACTGGTCATGTATTTTATGCTGGCGTAAAAGACGGATTGATTCAAAATGGATCTGATATCGTTACCGCTCAAAACGGAAGAGATCCGTTTATTTTTCCTAATTCAGTTATTCAAACTGCACCTGGAGTTTATACTCAAAATACATCGGTTACTACTTCTGGTGGTCAAGATTATTTTACTGGTATTTACAGAGAAATTGATGAAAATTTTGTTTTAGATGCTACTGCTTTTAAATGCAGAGAGATTGCTTTATCTTATTCTTTCTCAACCAAAACGCTTAAAAATACATTTATTGAAGGATTATCCGTAGGATTTAATGCTCGAAATGTATTCATGATTCTACCTAAAGAAAACAGAAATTACACCGATCCTGAATTTTCATTTTCAACAGGAAATGATGTTGGTTTAAGTACGGGAGCTCAAGCACCACCTACTAGAACTTATGGTTTTAATATTAATGTTACTTTTTAATAAAATGATTATGAAAAATATACTAAAAAATATAGTAATTGGCAGTTTTGTTTTTACTGCTTTAACATCATGTGATAACTACCTTGATGTAAATGAAGATCCAAATAATCCCTCATCCGAAATTGTAAACCCAGAGATTGTTCTTGCTGCAACTCAAGTATATACATACAATACTTTGGCGGGTTCTGTATCTACAATCTCTCCCTTTCCTGTTTTAGACAATATGAACCAATTAGGAAATTTGATGATGAATAACTGGACAAGAGATGTTGGAGCATCTAATTCAAGTTATTACTTTAACGAACACACGTACAATGTGACTTCTGATTTTTATTCCGGAATTTTTGAAAATTTATTTTTAAGAACGTCTAATTATACATTTATCCAACAAACAGAAAGACCTGGATATGACAATTACAAAGCAATTGCCAAAATCTTAAAATCATACTATTTTCAATATTTAGTAGATATGTATGGCGATATTCCGTACTCGCAAGCACACCTAAGAGGTGCCAACTTAACTCCTGCTTACGATGATGATTTAGCCATTTACAGAGATTTGTATGTTCAATTAGATCAAGCTATTTCATTAATTGATAATGCTCCAGCCGGAACTTTAAATCCAGGTACAAATGATGTCATGCTTCAAGGAAATATGACCATGTGGAAAAAATTTGCAAATACTTTAAAGTTGAGACTTTTACTAAGAGAATCTCAAAGAACTGCTTCTGCATCATACATTTCTACAAAAATGAATGAATTACAAACCAGCGGTGCCGCATTCTTAGGTCCTGATGATAATGTAAAAATCAATCCAGGTTATAATGCTACTGCCAACCAACAAAACGGATTTGCTTCAACATTTTTGACAACAAATGACACCTTCAAAAACAACTGGTCTTCAACAGCAGCTACAAAATATACAATTACCTATTTATTAGCAACTAATGATACTAGAATTGGAAGAATTTATTCGGCTACTTCTGCAGGACCAGGAACGTATAACGGTCACCAACAAGGAGATGTGTTGAATACTTCAACAAACTATCCAGTTTCACATGTAGGACCCGGATTACTTGTAGATTCAGCACAAGACGGTATTGTATTTACTGCCGCTGAAAGTTTGCTCTTACAAGCAGAAGCGGTTCAAAGAGACTATCTAACAGGTTCGGCTCAAAATTTATATGAAAGCGCAATCACAGAATCTTTTAAATTACTGGGTTTAACAACAGTACAAGCAACTACTTATTATAGTCAAGCGCTTAATTTAGTAGGTTGGAGTGCTTCAGCTAATAAAATTGAAGCTATTATCAATCAAAAATGGATTGCGCTAAACGGAATTAATGGTGGGGAAACATGGATTGAAAACACAAGAACTGGTTATCCTGCTCATGTTCCTTTATCAACTGTAGCTCCAGGATCTTCAAGACCAGTAAGACTATTATATCCAAGTTCAGAAATTGCAGGAAATACTGCTAATGTACCCCAACAAACAGAGTCACAAGCTTTCACTAGTAAAATATTTTGGAACCAATAAATATGAAAAATATGAAAAATTTAAATAAATATAAATACATCGTACTTGCAACACTTTCTTTAGGAATGTTTATCGTTGCTTGTAATGATGACGTTGAGGATTTAGGTAAAAAAGACAAACCCGTTTTAACAGCTGATGGCCCTACTTCGATTACTGTTTCTGAAGGAAATGATGCCATTTTGAAATTCAAATTAAGTCATTCGATAAGCCAACCAATCCAATATCGATTGGTAATACTTAATGACGAAAGTACGGCAACAGATCAAGACGATTATATTATTCCGGGTTGTAGAAGTAATGATCCTGCCTGTGTAGCCATTGAAGAAAATGGAGGTCCTGTTGGTTATATTTTTGAAATTCCAGAAAATACAACACAGTACGAAGTTAATGTCGCAACTATAATTGATCTTTTACCTGAAGCTCCTGAAACATTAAAACTTAAAGTGATTTCAAACAGAACGTTACTTGGTGTTGTAGGAGAATTATACTATACTATAACTATAAACAATTAAGCTTTAAATGTTCGATTGAAATAATCAAATTTATAATACTACAAAAACCATCACACAACAGTGGTGGTTTTTTTATACCTTTGCACAATGGAAAAAGAAAACCAAATCTTCGGAATTAGGGCGATTATTGAAGCAATTAATGCAGGAAAGGAAATCGACAAAGTATTTATTCAAAGTGATTCGCAAAGTGAATTGATGCAGGAATTGATGAAAGCGATGAAAAAAAACAGCATCAATTTCAGTTATGTGCCAGTTGAGAAATTAAACCGCTTAACTCCTTATAACCATCAAGGTGCAGTTGCAACAATTGCTCCAATCACATTTGTAAAACTTGAAAAATTAGTTGATAGTGTAATTGAAAGTGGTAAAATGCCGCTATTTTTAATTCTAGATCAATTAAGTGATGCTAGAAATTTTGGTGCTATTATAAGAACTGCTGAATGTACTGGAGTTGATGGGATTATAGTTCAAAAAACAGGATCAGCTCCCGTAAATGGTGATACAGTTAAAACTTCTGCAGGTGCCGTTTTTAATGTTCCTATTTGTAAAGTAGATCATATCAAAGATGCTATTTTTTACTTACAAGGTAGCGGTATAAAAACAATTGCTGCTACTGAAAAAACCGAAGATTCAATTTACTCAATTACGCTAAATGAACCGATTGCTATTATAATGGGTAGCGAAGACCGAGGTATTAATCCATCTGTTCTAAAAATTGTAGATGCTAAAGCAAAATTACCAATGTTTGGCACAATTGGTTCTCTTAATGTATCTGTAGCTTGTGGTGCATTTTTATATGAAGCCTTAAGACAACGTCAATAATTTAATTCTATTTAAGTTTGGTTTCAAACTTGACTTTAATTTAAAAAAAAAAATGTTCCAAATTTGGAACATTTTTTTTTTGCAATATTATATGTGAAAATTAACGTATTTCTATTCCGTTTTCTTCTAATATTTCTATAAGATAATTTGTTTGATTTGGATCGTATTTCTCAGTTCCACTTTGATACCATTTTACAATAATATTAAGTTGGAAAATTGTGTAACCATCTGTATCAATACTTAATCCGAGTAAACCTGCCAAAAGAAATTCTTCTAAAGTTTTATTGTCAACTATTCTTTTTGGAATTCCATCACAAATTTTACCATTCCTACTTTCATAATCCGATCGACCAGATTGAAATCCTGCATAAAAAGCTTTGTTTTTTTCGATATATTCAATACTCTTATATGGGTTTAATCCTAATGAATATCCTTCAAAATAATCTTGTCTGTAGGTTGGGCTAAATATGTTTTTTTGTGCTTTCATTTAATTATTTTATATAAATACAATCCAA
>CALPIE020000090.1 GCA_943323545.2 Bifidobacterium breve
AATAAACGTTAATTATTATATTCTAGTATTATTTATTTATAAATCAAAGTACAAATGTCAGTATTTTATCGATAAAATACAAACAAAGTCGACAAAACGCTTATAGTTTTCAAAATTCATTTACTTTTCTTATAATATATATAAAATAAAAACCGTAAACTTGTAATTGTTATTAAAAATAAACACCATGGGATTAGGAAATTTTTTTAAAAATCTGTTTAAAACATCAAAACAAAATGTTGACCAAATGACTGATAAGGCTTCAGTTTTAGCAGACGAAGCAATAGAAAAAGTAAAAGAAGTAGCTGCACCATTAGTTGAAAAAGCTGAAAAATTTGCAGAAGTAGCTAAAGAAAAAGCAAACGAATATGCACCTGCTGCAAATGAAGCGATTGAAAATGTAATTGAAACCGTAAAAGAAAAAGCAGGAGAATTCTCAGATAAAGCAGAAGAAATTGTTGAAAATGTTATTGAAACTGTAAAAGAAAAAGTAAATTCATTTACTAATGATGCATCAGAGAATGCTTCCGAGAAAGTAGATGATACTCCAAATAAAGTTGAAGAAGACGCTGATTAATATATAAAAATTATATCTTTGCAACATATAAATCACGCTTTTTTGCGTGATTTTTTTTAGTTATTTAATCATGAATCTACTTTTAGAAATAAAATCTTTACCTGACTATTTAAAAAAGTTTTGGGAAATCATTATTGATTATTCTCCAAAATTAATTACTGCTTTAATTGTTCTTTTCATAGGATTATATGCCATCCGTTTAATCAATCGACTTGTTAAAAAGATAATGTTAGAACGCGAACTTGACCCTACATTATCTAAATTTTTAGCCGATATTTTACTTTGGATATTGCGAATGTTACTTTTCGTAACTTTTATTTCAAAATTAGGAATTGAAACCTCTTCATTTGTAGCCATTCTTGGTGCTGCAGGTTTGGCAATTGGATTGGCTTTACAAGGTTCACTTTCCAATTTTGCAGGCGGAATATTGATTATCCTTTTTAAACCTTTCCGTGTTGGTGATACTATAGAAGCTCATAATGTAATTGGAAGAGTTAAAGAAATTCAAATTTTTGTTACAAAATTAATTACTGTAAACAACCAAACCATATTTATTCCTAATGGTATATTATCCAATGGTGTAATTATTAATTATTCTGTGGAAGGTATTCGAAGAGCCGATTTGGTGTTTTCTTTTTCTTATGAAACCAACATAAATGAAGTAAAAAGTATAGTATCAAAAGTAATGGAAACACATCCAAAAGTATTAAAAAATCCTACGCCAACTATTATAGTTAAAGACTTAACAAATACATCTATACATATTGCTATTCAGCCTTGGATAAAAAATGAAGATTTTGCAATAGTTTCTTCCGACTTATTTGAAAACTGTAAATTGGCTTTTGATGAAGCAAAAATAAGTTTACAACCGATTACAAAAGAAACGCCTAAATAGTTTTTTTTGAAGTGATGAAAAAATCCTTTAAGTAATAAGGTTCAAAATAAGCAACATCTTCAAAGTCTTTTATTTGATATTTTTTATAAGACAGTATACTCATTTCATTTGCAGAAGGAAAAACTATCGAATCATGAAAAATAAAATTGGAATTCGTTAAAACTGTCTTTGCTTTCTCATTACTATCACCAATAAAATGAATAATTTCATCATAAGATTTAAAACTGTCTTCGTTTAAAATTTCAGCCTCAACATCTCTTATTTTTTTGCCTTCTGAATTAAAAATAGCATTATAAACTTCCATTCTTCGTGCATCAATCATCGGAATAATTAATCCCTTGTCAATATTAATTTGGTTGGACAGAATAGTAAGCGTATCTATTGCAATTAATGGAATATCTAAAGCATAACACAATCCTTTAGCTGAAGAAACCCCAATTCTAAGTCCGGTGTAAGAACCAGGTCCTTTACTAATTGCAATCGCATTTAAATCTTGAATTGTTATATTAGTTTCATTTAGAACTTCTTCAATAAAAACATGCAATAGCTCTGCGTGAGAATAACCTTGTTCTGACAACTCTTTACAAAGTATTGTTTTTCCATCTTTCGCTAATGCAACAGAACAGTTTTTTGTAGCCGTTTCTAAATTGAGGATATATGACAAACTTTAAATTTAAGAAATTACAACTTACTTTTTCTGCTCTTTATCTTTTGTGTCAGCAATTACTACTTTATCACCTGGATTCAAATCTTTAGAAACTGTAGTATATGGACCTATAATAATTACATCGCCTTTTTTTATTCCAGAAATTACTTCAATATTTGTATTGTCTTGAATTCCGGTTTTAACAATTCTGATTTTTGCTTTATTTCCTTCCTTCACAAATACACATTCAAATTTTTTATCAGTTTTAGCCGCCACTTTTTTATCATCTGGTTTTTCATCTTTCACCTTATATTTATTAGCAGCAGTAGTATCAGCTTTCATAACAATAGCACTAATTGGAACACCAATAACTTTTTCTTTTCTAGTCGTAATGACATCAACAGTAGCTGTCATTCCTGGTCTAAATGGCGAATATGTAATTGGTTTTCCTTCTAATAAATCCATATAGGATTCTTTTAGAATTCGCACTTTTACTTTAAAATTTGTAACCTGATCGGCCGATATAGCAGCACTAGCAGAGTTAGAAATACTGGTAACTATTCCTTTAAATTCTTTCTTTAAATAAGCATCAACTTGAACATTGGCAGAATCACCGACATTAATTTTAACAATATCATTTTCATTAACATCTACTTCAACTTCCATATTATTAAGGTTCGCCACACGAAGAATTTCAGTACCTGTCATTTGTTGTGTTCCTAAAACTCTTTCACCTAATTCTACATTTAACATAGAAATTGTTCCATCTGCTGGCGCATAAATAGTAGTTCTTCCTAAATTATCTTGCGCTTCTTTAACCGTAGCTCCAGCACTTTGAACATTGTAATACGAAGATTGTTTGTTGGCTTGAGCCACTTCAAAAGACGCAACCGCCTTATCCCATTCAGATCTTGAAATAATTCCTTTATCATATAATGTTTTACTTCTTTCATAATTGGCTTTTGCTTCTTTAAAAGAGGCATCTGCCTGACTTAATCCAGATTTAGAAGCCGACAAATTAGAAACTGTTCTGTTGTATCCTGAAGTATATAAATCGGGATTTATTTTTACTAATAGTTGCCCTTTTTTCACTACTTGTCCTTCTTTTACTGGTAAAGCAATAATTTCTCCTGAAACTTCTGATGAAATTTTAACTTCTATTTCGGGTTGAATTTTACCCGTTGCCGAAACCGTTTCGATAATTGTAATCTCATCAGCTTTTGCGATTTCAATTTCGGTTCCTTTGTCTTTGTTGCCAATAATTCCTGCTTTTGATAGTACAATTAATATGATAACCAATCCTAAAACAGAACCTAATAAAATATAAATTTTCTTCTTTGACATGATATTAATTATTTTTTGTGATTGGAATTCCAAAATAAAATTCCACTATTTTAATTTTAAAAATATAATCGTATTTTGTTCTCAACACTTCCGATTGGGCATTAATAAATAACGTTTGTGCTTGATTGAATTCAAAAGTATTCATCATTCCAACAGCTAATCTTTCTTTTGCATAATTAAAAGCTTCTTTTCTAGCATCTAAAGCAGAAACCGCCGATTCATAACTATTCAATGCTCCTTTTGCATCTGTAATAGCATTGTAAACATTGCGCTCTAAATCCAATTCAGCTTGTTGTAAAGCAATTCTAGAACGATCTAAAGCAATTTTAGATCGAGTGACATTGTTTTTAGTAACGAATCCATTAAAAATCGGAATGTTCAATTGCACTCCGTATGAATGTCCTTTGTTATCACTAAATTGATCGAAAATCGAGTTTGGATTCCCTAAAACACTTACAAAATTTGGTCTAACAACATTAACACCTGTGCCTTCTACAGTTCCAATTATTGATGTAGGATTTGCAGTATTTAATTCAAAACCTGAAATTCTATTTGAATTACTTGCTCTAGTACTAAAACTATAAAAACCACTTATTGATGGTTGGTAAGCTCCTCTAGCAATTTTCACATCGCGTTCGGCAATTTCAAGATTGGCTTTTGCAATTTTAAGATCTAATCTTTCCTCTTTTGCTTTTGCTAGAATTGCTTCTGGTTTTTGAACAGAAACCGGACTCTCACTAACATTATATTCGGTTTCAATAATATCAAAATTTTGAAAGTCTTCTATTTGAAGTAATTGTGCCAAACTCAATTTAGATAAAAACAAGGCATTTTCTGCATTTATTAACCTTTGTCTATCGGCTGCAATTGTAGCTTTACTATCTAATAAATCACCTTTTGGTAATGTTCCAACATTTACTAACTCTTCTGCTCGAGTTAGTTGTTTTTCATCAAAACCCAATTGTTCCTTTTGAACTTTGATGTTTTCTTTATTAAATAATATTTGTAAAAAAGCATTAGCAACGTTTAAAGAAACATCGTCTTTCATTTTATCCATTTGATATTGAGATGAAACTCTTAATAGATTAGCTCTTCTTAATCGATTTAGGTTTTGTAATCCGTTATAAATATCTATACTTGAATTTAAACCAGCTGACGTAAATTGTGTTGTTTGATTTTCTAATAATCCTGTAGTAATATTTTGATTTAAACCTATATTCCAAGAATGTGAAGCGTTTGCATTTGCTGTTGGTAAAAAATTTCCAATCGCTGCTTTTTTCTCAACATCAGAAGTTTTAATGTCTAGTTGAACTTGTTTTATAGAAATGCTATTCTTAATCGCATAATCGACACATTCTTCTAATGTCCATAACTTAATTTGCGCTTTTACATTAATTATCGGAGTTATAATTAAAAGTAAAAACAATAAAAGATTTATTTTCTTCATGGATTATTTTTCAAAAATGAAATTATTCTTGATTTGCAAATTTAAAGTAATTTAATTAAAGTTCATTAAATTAACATTTTCTTATCAGACGTAGGTTTTATTTTTTTGTTACATTCACATCGAAAAAAAAGTCAATAAATAAAAGCATTATAAGCATATTATTACAATGAAAAAGTTATTCTATTTTTTAATCTATAGTTTTATGTTCACCTTTTTATTTGGTTGTTCAAGTTCCCAAAGAATAGCTGCTTTAAAACCCGAACCTTCATTAAATACTCCAATAGTTTATAAATCAACTACGTCTTTTGTGAGTATGCCGATGGAAATTACTTTGAAAGAAATTGAAAATCAATTGAATAAATCGTTAAGCGGATTAATTTACGATGACAACAATTTGAATGACGATAAAACAGAAATGAAAATCTGGAAAACGGGAACGATAAAACTGATCGAAAAAGAGGGCAAAATTCAATCGGTATTACCACTTAAAATTTGGTCTAAATTTAAATACGGAACCGATTTTATGGGATTAAATGATACTAAAGAAATTGAGCTTAACGGAACAATAACATTATTGAGTGATGTAAAATTATCCAATTGGAAAATGAATACTACGTCGAAAATTGAAGATTTTGAATGGAGTGAAAGTCCGACGATTTTAGTTGCAGGTAAAAAAATTCCGATTACATATATCATTAATCCGACGCTTTCCATATTCAAATCGAAAGTGGCAAAAAAAATTGACGATGCCATAGAAAGCTCTTGCGATTTTAAACCATATGTTTTAGATGTGTTGGAAAAAATGAGTACGCCGTTATTGACAAGTGAGCTTTATGAAGCTTGGTTTAAAATGATGCCGATTGAAGTGTACGTTACGGATGCTGTTTTGCAAAAAAATAAGATTGTAATGGATTTGGGTTTGAAATGTAGCATGCAAACTATGGTGGGACAGCAGCCAAAAAATAATTTTAATCGTGATGCAATTACATTCAAACCGGTTACTAAAATTCCAGATAAAACTACAGCGAGTATTGCGGCGATTTCTACTTTTGAAAGTGCATCTCGTATCATTACAAAGAATTTTCAGGGAAAAGAATTCGTTTCTGGAACTCGAAAAATCACCGTTCAAAAAGTAGATTTATGGGCTAAAGACAGTAAAATGATTATCGCTTTGGATATGATTGGAAGTGTTGATGGGACTATTTATTTAAGCGGAATTCCGAATTACAATTCCGTAACAAAAGAAATTTATTTCGACCAAATGGATTATGTTTTAGACTCAAAAGGAATATTAACCCGAACGGCAAATTGGCTTTTACAAGGCACTATTTTAAAGAAAATTCAAGAGAGTTGCCGCTATTCTATAAAAGAAAATTTAGATGAAGGAAAGAAAAACTTACTTCCCTATCTCAACAATTATTCGCCAATGAAAGGCGTTTTTGTTAACGGTACCATGAACGATTTTGAATTTGAAAAAGTAGAAGTAAACAATTCAGCTATTATTGCTTTTATTACCGCAACAGGAAAGATGAATGTAAAGATTGATGGAATGGAGTAAAGCAGTGTTCAGTGTTCAGTGTTCAATATAACCTAATTTGTTTTCTTTTTACTGAACATTCGATACACAAAAAAATTAAACTTTAAGAATTTAGTTTTTGATTATGTATTTGACTAATTACTATAGTTTAAATATAATTTTTATAAAAACTTATAATTTTGTTAATATAAGATCTTGCATTGGTAAGTTAACTGGAATATCCATTCTGCTTGAATATGTTGTACAATCTATATTCCAGGAATCTTTATATTCAAAACGAAAGTACTTTAACTGATTGGTTTGGTTTGGAATGTTTTTTAACATAAATTTTAAACCGTTTTCACAATTTGCTTCAGTATCTATAAAAACAAATGAAAATCTTCCGTGATAGGGTTTTACAATACCACGAATCGGGTACTCATCATAGCTACTAGCATTTAAACTGCTGTATATAACTTCTCCTGTTGTATTGTTTGTAACTTGAAATTTTCCCATTAATTCATCTCTATAATAATAACTTTCACTATAAGGGTAATATGTTGTCAAATGTTGTGTGAATTTTTGAAAAACAAAAGTGTACTTTTTATTATTTAAAACCCCTTCCCACGTTCCAACGTAGGGAAATAACTCATTGTTAAGATCTTTAAAATAGGCACCGTTTTGATTTGTCACAGGAGATAATGGCACTACTACTGTTACTTGACCGTAACTGTTTATTGATAAAAATAAACAAAATATTATTTTTAAAGTGTTTTTCATAATTTTATTATTGACAAGGTGTTGAAAATAAATTACCATTAGTATCTAAAGTTTTTTGTACCCAATTAATTTTTGTGATGCCAGCAATTGTTTGAGTTGAACCCTCAAATAAAGCTATTTTATTTTCAAGTCCAGCATTTTTAAGTAAAGCCAAAAACATTTCTTGCATTTTTCGTTTTTTTAAAGCTAAAGGATGATGTGCTTCAATAATATCTAACGATTGAAAATCATAATCCTTTTCAAATTTTTTAAGTCTTGCATTTAAGCCAACAGAACTTAATGTATCTGTAATTGTTATTGCAAAAATACCCTCATTTGAGATCATTACACCGTAAGCATCAAGAGGAGAACCTAAATTAAGCGAAGCTCTTGTTGAACAACGTAACAATTTATCTATATCTGGCTTTGAATGAATTTTTACTGATAAATCAACAACATTACCATCATCATCTACTATATTTTTATTATTATGAACATGGGTATATCCAACAGAATCATCTGGTATTTTTAATTTTCTATCTCCATCTGGAATACCGTCAATATATTGTAAATTCCCATTTCTTTTTACTTCTGCAAATCCTGTTTCTTCATCCAATCCATAATTTGCTGTCGTATTTATATTATTAAATTTTAACATATAATCTGTTGTATTTGTTTTAGATTTAATTCTTGCACAAGGAGTATTAGTAGGTAGATTTATATTTGGATTAATTGGTTGCGTTATACCATTTTCATATTCTTCTGGATTCGTTTGTGAATTTGGGTAATCTGGTGGTAAGCCAGATGGTGTCCCGCCGGTTCCTGTAGGTGTTCCTCCAGTATCTGGTGGATTACCTGGATTATCCCATATTGGATCACCTCCTCCATTAAAACCACAAACAACTTGTGTAATTACCTTAATAGTTGGTTTTACATCAGCTCGACAATGCCACCATTCTTCTGGATTACTTGCATTGTGAGGTCCTCCAGGATGACTACATGGAACTATTTCAATGACAAACACTTCATGGCATTCTAGAGTGTAATTTAACCTTGTTATTAATATCGGATTTGTAATCGTTTTCAACTCATCATTTGCTAAATCTATTTTTTCTTGTGCTGTTAAATCATATTCTAAAACTTTTGAAGTATAGGTTCCGTCTAATTTTTCAGCAATGACTAAATTTTTAAGTTTTGCATCTTCTTCAGTAAAATAAACTGGAAAAGTGTACGACTTTAATCCTCCATATTCTAGTAAAAGTACATCATCTGTTTCAATAAAAAAATTACCAACATTAATTATTCTTTCGTTACCAATTAAATTGGGTTTTAGTTTATCCTTAGCATTATTTAATTCTTTTATTACATTAGGATTAGTTTTAAGCTCATTAAATGAAATTCTTCTACTAGTAATTCCTCTTTTTTGTTCAATTAAAGATTCTTCATATAAATCTTTCTCGCAACTAATAAAAAACAACATAAAGCATAATATAAAAGATATTCTATACAGGGTTTTAAAGTTATCATTCATAAGTAGCTGCTATTTGATTAAATAAGTATATTGAATTATTCTCAAGTATATAAAATTAATTCATATAGCGCATATATGCGATTATTTTTATTTTTTGCAATGTTCAACTTTACATTGTGAACAATAGTAAAGATATATACTATATTAAAAGGTTTGGGGAGAATCTTCGAGATATACGAATGAGCAAAAAAATGTCGCAAGAAGTTTTAGCTTATTCTTCCGATATTCCTATTTCACAAATTGGAAGAATTGAAAGAGGTGAAATAAATACAACAATATCTACAGTTAAAGCTATTGCCTTATCGCTAAATATTCCAGTAAAAAATTTATTTGATTTTGAATAACTAAATCGTTTTCTTTTTGGAGAACATTCTGTAAACAAAAATCCCAGCAATCCCAACTAAGATATAAGGAATAGCCATTAAGTAAACTATCCCGTCGTTTACCGCTTCGGCCTTAACGGTATTGCCTTCACTTTCAAGAGCAGCACGGCACATGGCGCATTGCGCGTTAGAGGCAATAGGCAATAGGCAATAGGCAATAAGCAAGAAGATGCTTTTTTTACAAATGACTTTATTTAACATAATAAGGTGAAATCATCAAGTACACTATAACTCCAGTTACGGCAACGTACAACCATAGTGGAAATGTAATTTTTGCTATTTTTTTGTGGGCATCAAAACGTGCTGCTAAAGCCCTAACATAAGTAATTAAAACCATTGGAATAATTGCAATAGAAAGTAGAATATGAGTAATTAAAATGAAAAAATAAATGTATCTAATGGCACCTTCTCCTCTAAAATCGGTTCTATCTGTAGTCATATGATAAGCAACAT
>CALPIE020000091.1 GCA_943323545.2 Bifidobacterium breve
ATTAACTATAGATTGGACTTCCTTTCCATCTTTAGCATTGTTTAAAGTATAGGATGTTGGAGTAGTTACACTAGAATAGGTGTTGATAAAAAAATCAAAATTCGGACTGAAAGTAGCTGAATTTGTTCCAATTTGATTGGATAATTTTACTTTGGCTTTTCCGTCAAGCGAGATTTTATAAACATCTCTTACAGTCGAACCATTTTCGACCGATTGGTAAAAAACAGTTTTTGATTTTTCGTCAAATCCATAATAATTAGTCACTTCCCAGTTTCCTTTTGTAACTTGATTTTTTAATTTCCCGGTTTTATCATATAAATAAATATGGTTAAAGCCGTCTTTTTCAGAAGTCCAAATAAAACTGTTGTCTTTTAAAAAAGTTAGATTATCTGTAACATCAACATAGGCATTGTCTTTTTCATTTAATACCACTTTCGCTAATCCGGTTGTACCATCTATAAAAAGTAAATCTAAATTATCTTGATGGCGATTTAACACTTGGGCACAAAGAACATTTGCATCATTTGTCCATTTCATTCTGGCGATATAAAAATCAGAATAATTCCCTAGATTGATTGATTTGGATGATTTACTACTTACATCGTAAACAAATAAAGAAACGACTGAGTTTTTTTCTCCAGCTTTTGGATATTTAAAAGTCTCTACAGTTGGATATAAATCTTTTTTGAAAATATTCATTGAAAATTCGGGCACTTCACTTTCATCAAAACGAATGTAAGCCAATTTTTTACTATCGGCACTCCAATCGAAAGCACGAACAAAAGCAAATTCTTCTTCGTAAACCCAATCGGTAATTCCATTAATGATGCTATTTTTTTTACCATCATTTGTAATTTGAATTGAATTTTTAGAAGCTACATCATAAATAAAAAGATTGTTCATTTTGGCAAAACCAATTTTTGATCCATCAGGAGAAAAAGTTGGTTCTTGAACTTGATCTAAAATTTTAGTTAATTCTTTAGTTGCAATTGTATATAAATAATAATCGGCAGTAAATGAATGACGAAAAATTTGATTGGTATTGTTTGCTATTAAAAGCTGTTTTTCATCAGCGCTAAAGGTATAGCTATCGATTCCTTCTTTTAATGCAGTAAAATCTTTTGTATCAATTAAAGTAGTTACTTTCTTAAGTGTTGCATAATCATACAAATCGATTTGCATCGTTCTTGCAGTTCTATCAAAATTTAATATGGTATATTGGTTGGTGTTTTTCATTGCTTGCAATTCATCCATTCTTTTGGAGCGAAAAGCACCTGAATAAATTTCTTCTACTGAAATTTTTTGCTGAGCAACAATAGGTAAACAAAATAATAAAAAGAGCGTAATGATTTTAATTGACTGCATAAATTTAATTGATTTTAAAACAGTTCAATTTTAGTGAAAAATTTGCATATATCGTTATTTTTTTATGTTAAATGCAATTTTGGATTTATATTTTGCCATAGTATCAACAAAATATTACTCCATTTTTAGTAACAATTTTCTTTATCTTTGCTTCAAATAAGCCTTAATTATTTGAGAATGAACAACGCAGTTGCAGGATTTTCTAAATTATCCAAAGAACAAAAAATCAATTGGATTGCAAACGAATATTTCACAAACCCCAATGAAGCAATTGCTACCATTAAAAACTATTGGAATAGTGATGAAAAACTTCAAAAACTACATGATGAGTTTATTGAAAATACGATTACCAATTTCTATTTGCCAATGGGAATTGCTCCAAATTTTCTGATAAACGAAAAGTATTATTCGGTTCCAATGGTTATTGAAGAAAGTTCGGTGGTAGCAGCAGCAGCTAAATCGGCTAAATATTGGAGTACGCGTGGCGGATTTAAAGCAACTGTTTTAAGTTCTGAAAAAATTGGACAAGTCCATTTTATATATAAGGGTGATTCCAAAAAATTAAAACAATTTTTTACTGAAATTAAATCGAAATTTTATTCTGCAACCGAAAGCATTACTAAAAACATGCAAAAGCGTGGCGGTGGTATAATTGACATAGAACTTAAGGATAAGAGTATAGAACTAGCTAATTACTATCAACTTCATGCTACTTTTGAAACTAAAGATAGTATGGGAGCAAATTTCATCAATTCGTGTTTGGAGCAATTTGCAAAAACATTAAAAGAAGAAGCTCAAAATTATAATGATTTTACAGTTTTAGAAAAAAACATTGAAGTGGTGATGAGTATTTTGTCTAATTATATTCCGAATTGCATTGTTCGTGCCGAAGTTTCATGTAAAGTTTCAGAACTAGAAGACAAAAATATAACAGACCCTTTATCTTTTGCAGAGAAATTTTTGCAAGCCGTTCAAATTGCTGAGATTGAACCATATCGAGCTGTAACCCACAATAAAGGAATTATGAATGGTGTTGATGCTGTAGTATTAGCAACTGGAAATGATTTTCGGGCAGTAGAAGCAGGTGTACATGCTTATGCTTCAAGAAATGGATCTTATTCGAGCTTATCTCATGCTGCTATTGATAATGGCGTTTTTAGTTTTTGGATTGAAATTCCGTTAGCATTGGGAACTGTTGGGGGATTAACATCTATACATCCTTTGGTGAAAATTGCTCATGAAATACTAGGCAAACCATCTGCGCAAGAGTTAATGCAAATAGTAGCAACAGTCGGACTAGCACAAAATTTTGCTGCTTTACGCTCTTTAACCACTACAGGAATTCAAGAAGGTCATATGAAAATGCATATCAATAATATTTTAAATCAATTACAAGCCACAAAAGAAGAACGTAAATCAATAGCCAATCATTTTGAAAATATTACTATTTCACATTCGGCTGTTGTCAATTTTATTGAGCGTTTAAGAAAATAATTACTTTGAAAAAAACATTCTACAGTAACGGAAAACTTTTAATTACAGGCGAATATGTTGTTCTTGATGGGGCAATTGCTTTAGCATTACCAACAAAATATGGCCAGAATTTAATTATTGAAGAAGCAGAAAATAATTTAATTCAATGGAAAAGTTTTGATAGTGATGGCAGTATATGGTTTGAAGATAACATTCCGTTTTCATCTGTGATTCGAAAGGAACGATTTGATGATAGTCACAGTATTAAAAACACATTAATAGAAATATTGCATGAAGCGTATTTGATGAATTCTAATTTTATTACCAATTCAAAAGGATATATCATTACAACCGAATTGACTTTCCCTAAATTTTGGGGATTAGGAACTTCGTCTACCTTAATTAATAATATTGCTCAATGGTTGGAAATCGACGCTTATCAGCTACTTAAAAGAAGTTTTGGAGGGAGTGGTTATGATATTGCCTGTGCTCAAAATAACGCTGCAATTACATATCAACTTATAAATGACAAACCAATTGTAAAGAACATTACTTTTAACCCTTCTTATTCAAGTAAAATTCACTTTGTATATCTTAACAGAAAACAAAGTAGTAAAACAGCTATAGCTTCTTATCACAATAATCAAATTAATATTGAAAAAATAATTCCGATAATAAATGAGATTACAAAAGCAGTAGTTCATGCAGAAGATTCTAAAAGTTTTGCAATAGCTCTCAAAAAGCACGAAATAGAAATGAGTAATATTTTAGAATTACAAACAGTACAAGAAGCTTTATTTGAAGATTTTGTTGGTGTGATAAAAAGTTTAGGTGCTTGGGGTGGTGATTTTGTAATGGCAATTTCAAAAGATAACCCAACTGACTATTTTAAAGAAAAAGGATATGAAATCGTATTACCGTATAACGAAATGATCCTTTAAATATAACTTCATATACACCTACTAATGACAATAAAAAAACCCAACTTTTTAAAAGTTGGGTTTTTTTATTTATTAATTATAGATTAATAAAATTCTAATCTATTATCCTCAATTTTAGCATCACTTTTTAAAGCAGTTATTACCCTTCCTGCAGCTTGAGAAGCATTACCCTTTAATTTAGTAACATAATCAGTGTATTTTGCTATTTTTGGTGCTTTAGTAACCGATTTTGTTCTAACAACAAATACTCCCATATTTCCTTCGATAGGGGCAGATGTTTTATTAGGAGCCAACCCAAATGCAGCGCCAACTACTTTTTGCTCTACACCAATTGCACCAACTGTCGGATTTTCTAATGTAGTATCGATGGCTTGTTGTACAGTTGTTTTATTTGCAGTAGCAATCGATTCAAGTGAACCAGTTTTCATTTTTGCTATAATTTTTGCTGCTTTTTTCTCGTTTTTAATCAAACCTTCTATCATTGGCTTTGCTTCATCAATAGACATTAAACCTTTTTCATTAATTTTTGAAAGTTTTGCAATAACATGTCCAACATTTACAATTTCAAATCGTTTTACATCACCAATCTTTGTATCACTTGTATAGGCCCATTTTATTATTTGTCTTTGATTTCCGACACTTCCAAAACTTTCATCCATTGGTTTTGCTTTGATAGCCGGATTTACGGTTAATTTAGCTGCTTTTGCAACCACAGCAAAATCTTTTTCATTAGCATCCATTTCAAATTTAGTTGCTGAAGCATATGCTTTATCTGTAGTTTCTTGAGATGGCTCAATTTTTTGACCTAAAGTTGCTAAACGAATTGCATCTTGTTTTTCAGTAACATTAATAACGTGAAAACCAAAATCAGTTTCAACCAAACCTATTTTACCAACTGGATTGTTGAAAACAAAATCATTGAAAGGTTTAACCATTTGACCTGGAGCAAAAACACCTAAATCACCACCTTGTTGTGCAGATGAATCGTCAGAGTTTGTTAAAGCAAGAACAAAGAAACTTGACGGATTAGCCAATGCTTGTGCCAATAATGATTCTGCTTTTGCTTTTGCTTGTTCTTTTGTTCTTTTTTCTTTTTTATTAGGAACTTGTGTTCCTTCATAGCTTATTAAAATATGACTTGCTTTTGCTTTAGCTCCAGCTTTTCTTCCAGTAACTTTAGAAATACAGTAAAATTTCCCATTCATGTAAGGGCCATATAATTCTCCGGTTGGAGTAGCGAAAAGCTTATCGGCATGTTCTGCAGGTAAATCTTGTTTTGATTTATAAACTGTATCGTAAGGAACATCTGAATTTGCTGCAATAAATTCAGCTACATTTGGTGTTGTTCTAAAGCTAGTAGAATCAGTCGCAGTAAGAAAAGCATTTATTTTTGTTTTTACTTCTTCTTCATCTTTTATTGAAGGTTTGTCTTCAATTAACACATATTCAATTTCACGAGTTCCTTCTGATTTATATCTTTTCTCATGTTTTTTCATGTAGTTAATATAATCCTCATCTGTAACCTTAATATCGCTATCTTTAACTGAAGAGTATAAAACAGAAACATAATCAAAACTTACTTTATTAGATTCTAACTCATACTTAAATTTACCTTCAGCATTAGTGGTATACATTCCTGCTTTTACCATTGTAGCGTATATTTGGTATTTAGAATTTATTTCTGCATCTTTTTCTCTATCGATAAGGTATTGTTCTTGACCAGGATTAGATTTAAAATATTCTTTAAATTTTTTTAAATCAAATTTTCCTAAAGCATCTTGAAACATTTTATTTTGTCCTATATTAGGATCTTTAGAAAAATTATCGATAATGTGTTTCTCACCTATACGAATTCCAAGTTTATCAAATTCTTCATTTAGCAATGCCAATGATGTTTCTTGGTCCCAAACCTGATTAACCGCTTGAATCTGTGAAACCTGTTGTCCTTGTTGACCATTTTTTTCAACATTTGCTACCTTAACTCTAAATGATTCAAATGCAATATCTTTCCCATTTACACTTCCTATGTTTGTAGATTGTCTCCCAAAAGTACCTCCTTGGATAAAATCACCTACAACAAATGCTAATAATGAAAAACCAATTACCAATAAAAGTAATCCCGAACGTTTTCTAATTTTTTGTAAAACTGCCATTTCTATATCTGTTAAATTTTATTTCAGTTTGCGAAAATACAATTATCTGTGAAATAATAATAAAAGTGACCTTTTATTTTGCAATAAAAAGTGTTTTTTTTTAATTTTTTAGTCTGTAATAGTCATTTTAACCAATTCTATTTTTGTATTTGAGGCTTCTTCAATAAAAAAATGAAAATTATCAATAATAATTTGATCTCCTTTTTGAGGAATTTCTTTTGAAAAATCGACAATAAATCCACCTAAAGTACCATAAGAATCATTTTCTGGTATATTGAGTTTGTATTCTTCATTTATATATTCGACATCCAAACGAGCAGAAAACAAAAAGGTAGTTTCGTTTAATTTTTTTTCGATAAGTTCTTCATCTTTATCGTGTTCGTCTTCTATTTCACCAAAAAGCTCTTCAATAATATCTTCAACTGTAATTATTCCAGAAGTTCCTCCATATTCATCTAAAATAACAGCAACGCTTTTTCTTTTTTTAGTCAATAAATTCAAAACATCTTTTACATAAATGGTTTCGGGAACAAATTCAACCGGAATCATAATTGCTTTTATACTTTTAGGCTTTTTAAACAACTCAAATGAATGAACATAGCCAAGAATATCATCGAGTGAATTTTGATAAATAAGTATTTTTGAATACCCAGTTTGGACAAATAATTCTCTTAGCTGTGAAATGGAATTATGCAACTCAACTGCCTCAAGTTCAGTTCTAGGAGTCATTATATCTCTTGCTTTGACTCCAGAAAACTCTAAAGCGTTTTGAAAAATCTGAATTTCAGAATCTACATCTTCATGATTTTCTACGGCACTCATTTGTTCATTTATGTAATTTCCTAATTCTACTTTACTAAAAAAAGAAGGGACATAATCTCCTTCTGTTTTAAAGAATTTTTTTAAAATAAAATCAGATATCCATATTATAAAGGTTGATATATAATTAAAAAACACGTAAAATATATAACTAGGAATAGCAAAAAACTTCATTAAACTATTGGCATATATTTGGAAAAAGACTTTTGGTAAAAATTCTGAAGTTATTAAAACAATTAAAGTAGAAATTACAGTTTGTAGTAATAGATTTGAAAAATCGGTTAAATTAAATCCAAAAGCCAGAATTCTTTTCATTATCAAATCGCCCATAAAAAACCCATAAATCACCAATGAAATATTGTTTCCAACAAGCATTGTAGCTATGAATTTTGAAGGCTTTTCGGTAATTTTAGTTAAAATTTTTGAAAGAAAATTATCTTGTTTTTTTTCAATTTCAAGATAAATTTTATTGGAAGAAATATAAGCTATTTCCATTCCGGCAAAAAAAGCACATAACAATAAACACAATATTATTATTGCTATTTCCATTTACGTGTTCTTTTGACTGTTTTGATTGTTTCTTTCTGCAAATTTTTTATCAAATCGATTTCTAAAAAAGTAGGTAAAAAAAGCAGTCCCAGACAAAATAATTTCTAACCATGGTTTTTCTGGAGCATTCCATTTCATAATTGCCGCATAAAGCATAACAAAGCCAATAATAAGATAAAGGTATTTTGTAATTTTAAGATAATTCATAATTTTTATGGATTTTCAAAAACTTCTCCTGAAATTTTTTGGGAATTAATAATTTTAAAATCTTTACTAAAATCGATTCCTTCACCAAAAGAAACCCCTTTAGGATCTGTAAATTTATATCTTTTTTCGGTATAAAACCACTCATTTTTTTGATCAAAATACAATTGCTCCGTTTCTAATAATTGACCAGTTTCATTGGTTATTTTCACATTTCCTTGTAAGTCAATAATATTGGTTGTTTTATATGAAACCGCATACTTAGAAGTCACAAAAGTTTTTTTGGCATTTTCATCAAAAAGTGTAACATTAATTCCGTTTGGAAATTCTGTAAAAGGAAAATTAGCAACATTATAGTCGAGCATTTTTGGACTAATTAAAATTGCTTTAATTTTTCCGGAATCGGTATATTTTAAATTGATAGAATCAGCTTCACCATTTGGGGTAAATTCAGATAAATTAGAACGTTGCACTTCTTTAAAATTACTTTCACAAGATACTACCAATAGCAAAATTATTGAAAAAATAAAAAAAGAAATTGCTGTATTTATATTGAATTTCATTTATTAAAACTGCACCGTTTCATTTATCCAACAACCTATTGAAACTTTACCACCAGATTTTTGAACTTGATCTAATTCAGCTTTAGTTAAGCTATTCTTAGCATATTCTTTTTCTAATTGATTGGCTGTAGCTTTAAGTCTTAAATCTACCTCAGCCGCTTTTTTTGCAGTTTGATTTGCCAAATAATATATTGCTTTTTGAACAATCGGAGATGAATTACATTCATTGACCGAATTGGAATACAAATTGGCTAAGAACAAATAAAAAGAACCATTTTTTGGATTGTTTTCTATTGCTGAAAGAATAAATTTACGCGCTTCTGCTTTATCTGATGCGGCAATTAATGTAGCTAAAGTAAAATATGTATTTGCCTTTTCATTTTTATCTGTAGCTAAAGTTGCTGATTGATTGAAATAATTAACTGCTTGTTTTATGTTTCGGTTTTTCAAATTGTAATTTCCTAAATGATATGCCGATTTAGATGAAGGTTTTAATTGATGTAATTGTGTTGCTATTTTCTCGAAAATAGTTGATGACGCACATTTTTCTGAAAGTAAATTAGCTATTGACAATAACCAATCGGTATTGTTATTATTAGCTTCGAACTTTTTTTCTGCTAATGGAATTAAATTTTCTGCTGTTAAATATTCTTTAACTATCGACTTACATGCTCTATTTGCATTACTAAATTCTTCAGATTTTTTTGGAAAAGCTATACTGTTTCTTTCAATAATAGTTGCTATTTCACTGTATTTTTCTATGAGTTTATCTATAGAAAACCCGTCCTTCTTGTTTTTAAAATTAGCATGATACAATTTAAAATAAATATAAAGTGCATTCGCATTTGTAAACTGAATTCTTTTTGAAGTGAATGCATTATTAAGTATGGCAAATATTTCTTTTTCATCTCCCATTTTGTTGTCATATAAAGTCATCGCTTTATTTACCAAATTCTCATTATTATTATCCGGGAAATTCAAATCGTATTGATCATACAACTTTAACAAATCTCTAACTGCAGCTTCTTTTGAAGTTTCAGAAGCAACATCAACATTTTTTTGAAGTACTTTAATTCCTAATAAATAAATCTCTTCACTTTGAGAAGGACATTTTTTTCTTAATACAGCTAAAATTTCAAAAGCTTCTTTAAATTTATATTGATTAACAAATGTAGAAAGTTCATTTTGTTTTTCGATACAATTTACCTCTTGAGAAAAAACACTTC
>CALPIE020000092.1 GCA_943323545.2 Bifidobacterium breve
CAACAGTAATATTCTGATTTGAAGCATTGACTGCAGAAATTCCAATAACATTACTAACGGTATTAACTGAAACATTAGTATCTAAAAAAGTAACTCCATCAACTAAAGCAAAAAAAGAGTTATTTGAAGGGTTTTGAGTTACATAAGGTAAATTATTAAATACCCCATTTGAAAAAACAATTGGCAATATATTAGTGACAGAACTATCAGACCAGTATCCTTTGTAATTAAATATACCCGATACTGTTTGATTTGTAGTATTAATTGAAGTTATAGTTACAGAACCTGTATTTTCATTAACATTGGCTGGATTAATTCCCGCGTAACCAAAAACTGAACTAGCAGGTGTAAACGAAACGTCATTATTTTTTGCGAGATAACTTCCAACAGAACTTCCATTTAAAATAAATTCAAAACCCTCACCAGAAGTGCCTCTTGTAGCTTCTAAGCTGAATGTGTTACCAGAAATGACCACGATGGTATTTTGCGCCGTCCATGTAGCACCACTAAAGTCTGCTTTAAAAAAAGCACCTGTGTTATTATTATTATCATCATCATCATTATTTAAAGTAATAGCACTGTCTATAGGTTCTTCATTACAAGAAATAAAAGTGATAGAACTAAAAAAGATTAGAATTAATGATATAAGTTGTATTTTTTTCATTTAAATTATTTTTTGTCAAATATAAATATTTTTTACATAATTAAATTAATTTTTTTAGTTACTCTTCTTAATAATAACAATCCTAGTAAGAAAAATAATCCTAAAAAAACAATTGCGAATCTTGGGCTACCCGTAATTTGATCTATTATTCCGTAAACACACATTCCGATTACAATACCAATTTTTTCAGAAACATCATAAAAACTAAAAAAAGAGGCAGTATCTTTTGTTTCTGGCAGCAATTTAGAATATGTTGATCTTCCTAAAGCTTGAATACCACCCATCACTAAACCAACCAGACTTGCCATGATATAAAATTCTTTTGGCGTTGTAATGAAATACGCAAATCCACATAATAAAACCCAAAATCCATTCAAAAAAATTAATACGTTAATATTACCAAATTTTGATGAAGCTCTTGATGTTAAAACAGCTCCAAGAATGGCAATCAACTGAATTAAAAGAATGCATGTTATTAAACCGATTTGACTTTCTTCGGAATTTTTCCATTGAATTTCTTGAGCCCCGAAATACGTGGCAACCAACATTACGGTTTGAACCGCCATGCTAAAAACAAAGAAACTCAGCAAATATCTTTTTAAAGGAATCTCTGATTGAAGTATTTTCCATACTTTTTTTAATTCTCTAAATCCATTAAAAATGACAGAAAAACTTACTTTTTCTTTGTTAGAATTTCCTTTTGGTAAATAAAAGTAAGTATACTTACTAAAAATTATCCACCATAATCCAACCATAGCAAATGAATAACGCATAGCTTTAATTGAGGCTTCACCTGGAGTTCCTGAAATATTAAAAAACTCAGGTTTCATAATCATCGCAAGATTTATTACTAATAACAAAACGCTACCAATATAACCCAACGAATATCCTTTGGCACTTATTTTATCTTGTTGTTCTGGAAATGCAATGTCGGGCAAATAGGAATTGTAAAATACCAAACTTCCCCAAAATCCTATTAAACCAAAGAAATAGAACGTTAATCCAAGTAGAATATTATTCAAATCGAAAAAATACAAACCAATACACGAAAGCGCACCTATATAGTTGAATATTCGCATAAAGATTTTTTTGTTCCCCATATAATCTGCAATTCCAGACAGTAAAGGAGAAAATACAGCAACACATAAAAATGCAAAAGCTGTAACAAAACTAATTAAAGCTGAGTTTTTAAAATTTTGTCCAAAAACTACTATGTAAGGATTTTCTTTTGTAAATAAGGTGTTATAAAAAATTGGAAAAACCGCTGAAGCAATAACTAGACTGTAAACGGAATTAGCCCAATCGTAGAAAGCCCATGCATTAAGAAGTTTTGGATGACCTTTAGGTAATATTGGCATACAATTATTTGTTTTACAAAAAATCCCGATTTCTCGGGATTCAAATTTAACTTTTTTTATTATTTAAATATCACTCCAAATTTAGCAGCTTCAGCTTTTGCTTGTGGAATTAATGCTTTAAGATTTGCAATTCTAGTTTCATCTGAGGGATGAGTACTTAGAAATTCTGGAGGTGCTTTTCCGCCTGAATTTGCAGACATTCTCGACCAAAAAACAACAGATTGATCCGGATTATATCCTGCAATTGCCATTAATGTTAAACCAATCATATCGGCTTCGCTTTCATGCTTTCTACTAAATGGCAACATGCCACCATATTGAGTGGTAACACCATAAGCTGTCATAGCCAATTGCTGAGTTTTTTCATCTTCACCTCCAGTTGCTAAAGCTACTCCTGCTCCACCTAATTGTTGTAATAAACCAGCACTCATTCGTTGCTGCCCATGATTGGCTAAAGCATGAGAAACTTCATGTCCTAATACTGTTGCTAAACCTGCATCATCTTTAGTTATGGGTAAAATTCCAGAATACACTACTATTTTTCCGCCTGGCATGCACCAAGCATTCACTTCTTTATTCTCAACCAATTTGTATTCCCATCTATAATCATTTAAATAACCTGCTTGCCCGTTAGCATTAAGCCATTTTTCTGCAGCTACTTTAATTTTTGTTCCAATCATTTCTACTTTTTTAGCATCAGAAGTATTTGAAATAACTTTGTTTTCAGAAAGAAACTGATTGTATTGTTGAAAAGCAGAAGGCAAAATTTCACTATTTGAGACTAAAGCCAAAGTATTTTTTCCTGTAAAGGGATTTTTAGCGCAAGCGATTATTAGTAATGAAATTCCTAATCCAATTAATAATTTTTTTTTGTTCATTTTATTTTATTTTTCAAATCAAAGATAGAAAATATTAAACGCCAATAAAGTGTAATTCGGTAAAATCTTTATTTACTACAATATTATTTTTATCAAAAACAATAGCATCAATATTTACTATTTCATTATCAATTTCAATTTCTTTAATTTTGAAAGGCAACCCAATAATATTTATTTTTATTGTCTCGTATGAAGTTTCAAAACTTCCTTCCTTATGTTGTTGAATAATAAGCTCTTTCTCTTTTCCAATTAAACTGAAAGTTTTATAACAATATCTTCCTTTGTTGTAATCATAACCATCTTGAGCATCTTCATAAACATACGATTTTTCCTTACCTAATTTATAATAAACTTCTAAAGATAATTGCGTGATTTCTAATTGTCCGACATACTGTTGTATTGGGTATTTCGGAATTATAGCACCTTCTTTAATAAACAACGGAATCTGATCAAAATTAGTTGCAACCCATAGTTCTTTTTTACCCTTTACCAATTCATTTGTCCAGTAATTGTACCAATTCCCTTGAGGTAAATACATTCTGCGTCCTTGTGCGTTGGGTTCTAAAATAGGGCAAACTAAAATTTGATTTCCAAAAATAAATTCATCTGTTCGGTAATGTGTTTGTTTGTCTAATTGGTCGAAATAAACCAATGGTTTCAACATTGGTATCCCATCATTAACATATTGCCAAAACATGGTGTATAAATAAGGTAACAATTGATAACGAAGTTCAACAAACTTTCGAGTAACATCTATTACTTCATCACCAAAACTCCACGGCTCCTGTTCTCCATGATGACCAGATGAATGCGTTCTACAAAAAGGATGGAATACACCTAATTGAATCCAACGAGCATATAATTCGGCAGATGGTTGTTCGGCAAAACCACCAATATCAGAACCGGTAAAACCCATTCCTGAAATGGACATTCGCTGCATTTGAATATTGGCTATCCATAAATGTTCCCATGAAGCTACGTTATCACCTGTCCAAGAAGAAGTATAACGTTGCGCTCCTGAATAAGCAGAACGAGTTATAATAAAAGGACGTTTTGGATAAGCAAATCGTTTTACTCCTTCGTAAGTAGCTCTAGCCATTTGAGTCCCATAAATGTTATGCGCTTTTCTATGACTACAATTATTACCATCATAATTATGCCGAACATCTAATGGGAATGTTTTAGAAGGCACTTCCATAACTGCAGGTTCGTTCATATCGTTCCAAACTCCTTTTACCCCAATTTCTGATATTAATTCTTTAAATAAACCAGCCCACCATTCGCGGACTTCTGGATTTGTATAATCGGGGAAATTACAATCGCCAGGCCACACTTTACCTTTCATATAGGGCCCGTCAGCTCTTTTACAGAAGTAATCTTTTTCTAAAGCTTCTTTGTATACGAAGTAATCTTTATCTATTTTTATTCCGGGATCAATTATAACTACCGTTTTAAATCCGTCTTTTGCTAACTCAGCAACCATTTTCTTTGGATTTGGAAAATATTCTTTACTCCAAGTAAAACAACGAAATCCTTCCATATAATCGATGTCTAAATAAATAGCATCACACGGAATTTGTAATTCTCTGAACTTTGCAGTAATTTCTTTTACTTTACTTTCTGGATAATAGCTCCATTTGCATTGATGATAACCTAATGTCCAGAGTGGCGGTAATTCAGGTTTACCTGTTAAATGAGTGTAAGTTGTAACTACATCACTCATTTTCGGACCATAAATAAAATAGTAATTCATTTCGCCTCCATCAGCCCAAAAACTTGTGACATTTTTTCTTTCACTTGAAAAATCAAAATAAGAATGAAAGGTATTGTCGAAAAATATTCCGTATGCTTTATCCGAATGTAATCCGATATAAAAAGGAACTACTTTATATAATGGTTCTTGATCTTTTGAAAAGGCATATTGATCGGTTGCCCAATTTTCGACACGTTTTCCTTTTAAATTAAAATGAGTTGCTTTATCTCCGAGTCCGTAATAACTTTCACCATCGCGAGACATTTTACTCATTTTCACAATATTACCTCCATATTCATAACATTCTTCCCAATGAAAACCGATTTCATCTTCAAGAATTGCTTCATTATTTAAGTCGTATATACCAACTCGCATATCTTTCTTTTGAACTACTACATATACTTTGTTTGTAATAATTCGATAATGATCTTTTTCTTCTTTAACCTCTAAAGCATTATAACCGTGCGACTGAGACTTATCTATTGCATAAGAAAAGTCATTACTAAAATAACCTTTAGCGGTGAAACGAAATCGAATCATGCTATCTCGAAGTATTGTAACTCTTAGTATTACATTATTATCAGTATAAAAATCTATAGAATCTACTTCGTGTTGGTAGGAAATAATTTTTGAAGGAAATAAATCCCCTTTATATTCTAATTCGGTATTAACAATCATAATTTAATTTTTGAGAAAGATTGCCAAATTTACATAGATGGCTAGAAATAATATAAAAATGAGTAAAGTAGTTTTCAACTATTACGTTTGCGAAAGATAAATTAAAACAAAAAACTTATCCGAATTTAAAAACGCATATTCCTAGTGGAGGCAAGATAATTTCTACTGAAAAATCGCTGTTATTCCACTTTTCTTTTTCTATTTTTATTGGTTTAGCATTTGTAACGCCACTACCATTATAGTTAACGTTATCGGAATTAAATATTTCTATTAATTTTCCTTTTTTCGGTAAACCAATTCGGTATATTTCATGAACAACTTGAGTCATATTACAAACTATTACTAAACTTTCTTTTTCATTATTTCCTTTACGGATATAAGTTAAAACAGAATTTTGATGGTCGGAATAATTAATCCATTCAAAACCTTCAGCAGTAAATTGTTTTTCATATAGAGCTGGATTGTTTTTGTACAAACTATTCAAATCGGTAATGCATTTTTTCACTCCTTCATGGTATCCATATTCTAACAAATGCCAATCTAAACTACCATCAAAATTCCATTCTCTTGATTGACCAAATTCTGATCCCATAAAAAGTAATTTTGCACCTGGATGTGTAAACATATAGCCATAAAGTAAACGTAAATTAGCAAATCGTTGCCATTCATCGCCTGTCATTTTGCCTTGAATCGATTTTTTACCATACACTACTTCATCATGAGAAAGAGGCAACATAAAATTTTCACTAAAAGCATAAGTCATAGAAAATGTTAAATCATTTTGATGGTATTTGCGGTAGACGGTTTCTTTTGCAAAATATTGCAAAGTATCGTGCATCCAGCCCATCATCCATTTCATTCCGAAGCCCAATCCGCCTAAATAGGTAGGTCTAGAAACTAACGGAAAAGAAGTACTTTCTTCAGCAATGGTTTGTACACCTTCAAAAGTGGTATATACTGCTTCATTAAAATCTTTCAAAAAACTAATCGAATCTAAATTTTCTCTTCCACCAAATATATTGGGTTCCCAACCTCCTTCTTCTCTTGAATAATCAAGATATAACATCGAAGCAACAGCATCTACTCTTAGTCCATCTGCATGATAATGCTGTAACCAAAAAATAGCATTACTAATTAAAAAAGAGCGCACTTCATTTCGACCATAATTGAATACCAAACTTTTCCAATCGGGATGGTATCCTTTTCTTCTGTCGGGATGTTCGTATAAATTTGAACCATCGAAAAAACCCAATCCATGAGCATCATCTGGAAAATGAGAAGGCACCCAATCTAATATTACTCCAATTCCAGCTTGATGCAATTTATCAATTAGAACCATAAAATCTTGAGGCTTCCCAAATCGAGAAGTTGGAGCAAAATAACCAACCAACTGATATCCCCAAGAAGGATCATAAGGGTATTCCATTACTGGCATAAATTCAACATGAGTAAATCCGGTTTCTTTAATATAATTTACCAAGTCATTTGCCAATTCTAAATAGGTTAGAAATTTACCTTCAGCATTGCGTTTCCAGGAGCCTAAATGCACTTCATATACAGAATAAGGTTTGTCTAATCCGTTTTTGTCTGCACGAGTTTCCATCCATTTGCTATCTTTCCATTTGTAATCTAAATCCCAAATAATAGAAGCTGTTTGAGGCGGATGTTCACAATATAGGGCAAATGGGTCTGCTTTTTCTGTAATAATACCATTGTTATTGGATTGGATTTTATATTTATAAGTAGAGCCTTTTTCAACTCCAGGTATAAATCCTTCCCAAATACCCGAACTGTCCCAACGTACATTGAGCAAATGTTCGCTTTGAATCCAATAATTAAAATCGCCAACTACCGAAACAGAACGAGCTGAAGGAGCCCAAACTGCAAAATAAACACCTTTAACACCATCAACTTCTATGAGATGTGCTCCGAGTTTTTCATAAAGTCTAAAATGTTTTCCAGCTTTAAATAAACTGATATCAAAGTCTGAAAAAAGAGAATGTGTTTGTACTTGGTTCATTATTATTTTATATTTTATTTATGAAAAACTAATTTTTACTTATTAAACTCCATAATACTAGCTATGCCTGTTAATGGAATAACGGCCCATCTTGGTCTAGAATTTAATTCATACCCGAGCTCATATACTGCTTTTTCAAGAAGACAATATTTTAAAAGAAAATCGATTTCTTTTTTATATCCGATATTTAAATTTCCTGCTTGAACAACTTCTGTATAGGTTTGAATAAAAATACCTACAAAATATTTGAACAAAATTTCACCTGCCTGAAACAATTCTTTTTGTTCGAAAGGATATTTGTCCTTATTATTAAAAATGGTTGCGTAAATAGCATAATGAAAAGATCTAAACATACTTGCTACATCTTTTAATGGTGGTTGCTGTCCATTTATCATTGCCTGTTGATAGTATTCTAATTTTTTGCCAGTTTTTTTTCACTTTCATGTTTAAATTTCACACAACAAGCAATAATATCATGTCCATCACCAAAAACATTTGCAGTAACTATCACATTTTGATCTATAATTCGCTTAATAAAAAAAGCGCCACCGTCTATTTGTGGCGCAACATTTTCAATAATTATTCGTGTTTGATTTTGCATTTTATTCTATATTTATAAAGTTGTAATTTATAAAAAAAAATCACTATTATTTCGTTCGTTCTATAATTTTATTAAAATGACAAAAAAAGTAGATATTCAACCTAAATCTTTTAAAATTCCTAATCTAATACTATTTACTGCTAAGTTTTTAGAATTATTTTCTTCAAAATTAGTCACTTTGTTTGCAGCAAAAATATTTACAACTCCAATCAAATATAAAATTCCTAAACGAGAGTTCCATATGGAAATAAATAGTAATCAAATTGATTTAAATATTCCAATCTTAAATAAAAAAATTGTTACCTATCATTATGGAAATAGTAATAAAAAAATAATGTTAGTTCATGGTTGGTCAGGTAGAGGTACTCAATTAGTGAAAATTGCAGATGAATTAATAGATTTGGGTTTTTCAACTATTAGTTTTGATGCTCCTGCACATGGAAAGTCCAAAAGTAATTCAACATTATTGCCCGAATTTATCGAGTGTATTTTAGAAATTGACAAACAATTTGGCCCATTTGAGTTTGCCATAGGACATTCATTAGGCGGAATGTCAATTTTAAATGCTATTTCTAATGGATTTAATATTAAAAAAGCTATAATTATTGGAAGTGGAGACATTATTCAAGATATTATTGATGATTTTATTACTGAATTAAAACTAAAATCAAATATTAGCATTAAGCTAAAAGATCATTTTGAACATAAATTTAATACTAAAATGGATCGTTTTTCTTCTTCCAATGTCGCTAAGAAAATTGAAATACCTATTTTGATTATTCACGATAAAGATGATAAAGATGTAAATATAAAAGCAGCTTTTAATATTGATAAAAATCTAATTAATTCAAAATTATTGATTACGGAAGGATTAGGTCATAGGAAAATTTTAGGAAATCTTGAAGTAATTTCTCAAATCAGATTGTTTTTATTAAATTAATTTTTTTTATGGCGTGCCCCCGATAGGTAAAAAACTACGTTTTCAACTTGTTTTTATCCATCGGGGTCGGGCTATTCACTTCAATTTTTTATTCATTCTTCATAAAAAGATTTCCGCTTCTATCCCTCAC
>CALPIE020000093.1 GCA_943323545.2 Bifidobacterium breve
TCACGATGCAGCAAATTCAATTGCTACTATTGTTGCAACAAAAGTATTAACTCCTTTTCAAGCTGTTTTATGGGCAGCTTTTTTTAATTTTTTAGCGTATTGGGTTTTCGGATTTGGTGTTGCAGATACAGTGGCTAAAACTGCAAATACAGCTAATATAGATTTAATAGTAATTTTATCGGGAATAATTGCAGCAATAATTTGGAATTTAATCACATGGTGGAAAGGAATTCCATCATCATCATCACATACACTAATAGGTGGATTTGCAGGTGCTGCTATTGCTCATGGATTTAGAGATGTAACCGACCCAGAACATGCTGGTTTTAAAATTGTGAATTGGTTTAAAGAAGCCAAAGATGGTGAATTATTGCCTTCAGGTGTTTTTATTGTAATCGTATTTATTGTATTTGCGCCATTAATTGGAATGATAATATCTTATTTTCTGTCTTTGTGGTTAATGTATTCTTCAAAAAAATCAATATTTCCAAAAATAGTAACGCTTATTTTAATGCTATTAGTTATTTGGTTTTTATCAAGTGTATTAATAACATATGATGTGATTGATAAACCTCGTTTTGACAATCATTTTTTGAGTGTTATTTCAGAACCACATAATATTAAATGGCTTTTAGTTGTTTCAATCTTCTTTAGTTTGGCCATTTTTAATTTAATTTTTAGTAATTTTTCAGCTTCAAGAGCTGAAAAAATATTAAAAAAAATGCAGTTATTATCTTCAGCAGCTTTTAGTTTAGGACATGGTGGTAATGATTCTCAAAAAGTAATGGGAATTATTGCAGCAGCAGTTGCAGTATATATTAAAACCAATCCGAATATTAATATGTCAAATGGTTTTTTGGATTTAAATGTAATATTACCTTCTGAAAAAGATGGAGTTGCTATTGATGGTAATATGCCATCATGGATTCCGCTTACCTGCTATACTGTAATTGCATTAGGAACTCTAAGTGGTGGATGGAAAATTGTAAAAACAATGGGTTCTAAAATTACAAAAGTAAATGCCTTTGAAGGAGTAATAGCTGAATCTGCAGGCGCATTGACGTTATTTATGACAGAACATTTTAAAATTCCAGTTTCAACAACACATACTATAACAGGTTCAATAATTGGAGTTGGAGTAACCAAGAGAGTTTCTGCAGTTCGATGGGGTGTAACGGTTAAACTACTATGGGCTTGGATATTAACAATACCCGTTTCTGCAGTTCTAGCAGCGCTAATTTACTTTTTGATTAAATTATTTTAAAATAATAAAATTACTTAACAAACTTCTAAAAAGATTTTTTTAGGAGTTTTTTATATCCTTTTTTTAAAGTCATTATTTATAGTAGTTAACAAGATTCCAATGTTATGTTTTTCTCAATAATGAAAACTTAACATTGGCGAATCGTTTAATATAGTATTTTTGTTAACATAAAATTTACTTTGAATTAACGTAAAATTTAAATTAACAAACAAATAATATGATAAAGAGAACTGTACCATCTATTGTTAAAGCTCCAGAAAATATAGAAAATACTCAAAATGTTTCACAAGCAACTACAACAGAATCATCTGTAACCGACAAAATCACAGAGCCTAAAGAAGTAACTTTAGAAAAAAGTCTGGTTAAACCTACCCCAACTCCTAGAAGGGTTGCGGTTAAAAAAACGACAACCGCTTCTACACCAAGAAGAAGTCCAGTTAAAGTAACTGTTCCAACACAAGTTAAATCGGAAGCAGTTTTGGAAAAAACGGTTTCTACTAAAAAAGAAACGCCAGTAACTATGAAAGATTCGGACAAAGAAAAAGCTAAAAAATCAAAGGAAAAAGAAAAAGAAAAAAAGGGAAAAGCTAAGAAAAGAGAAAAAGCTAAGAAGGAAAAACAAAAAGAAAAGAATAAAGAAAAAAAGAAAAAAGCTAAAAAGAAAGAAAAAGAGAAAAAAGCTAAAGCTAAGTCTAAAAAGAAGTCAAAAAAGAAAAAATAATTTTTTATAAATTTTAAACCGATGTGAACCATCGGTTTTTTTTGTTTTGTTTTATAAAAGAATGAAAGTTATTTTTTTACATTTACAAAAATATAAATAATTATGAAAACTAAATTTTCTCTTATACTGATTAGCTTACTTCCCTTATTTATAAACGCTCAATTAAAAGCAGTTGCGTACAACGACGGAGATCAAAAACTTAGTGGTTTTTCGGTTAAATCAAAATTAGAAATTAAGAATAAACCCGGTGTTTTAATACTTCCTGCATGGATGGGAATTGATGAACATTCTAAAGAAAGTGCGACTAAATTAGCTGAACTTGGATATTATACCTTTGTTGCTGATATATACGGAGTAGGGAATACGCCTACAAATACTAAAGAAGCTGGTCAGCAAGCAGGTTTTTACAAAAAAAACATTACAGACTATCAACGCAGAATACAATTGGCTTTGAATGAATTGATAAAACAAGGTGCCAATCCGGATGATATTGTAGTTATTGGTTATTGCTTTGGCGGAACTGGTGCTATTGAAGCAGCACGAAGTAACATGAAAGTAAAAGGAATTGTTTCGTTTCATGGCGGATTAGGAAAAGATGTAACAAGACCTAATGCACCGATTGGTCCGAAAGTTTTAATATTACATGGAGCTGATGATCCGTATGTTCCAAATGAAGAAATTGAAGCTTTTCAAAACGAAATGCGTATAGTTAATGCCGATTGGCAAATGGTGTATTATGCTAATGCAGTGCATTCGTTTACCAATAAAAGTTCAGGAAATGACAACAGTAAAGGAGCTGCTTATAACGAAAAAGCTGCGAAACGCTCTTGGGAAGCACTTTTAACATTCTTGAAGGAAGTGCTATAAAAACAAATTAATATATTCTAACACCACGAATTCACGAATTAAAAATTGTCAATTTCTTAATAATTAATCGCCAAAGGCGATATTCGAATTTAATCCAATCTTTTCGAAATTATAATTCATGACTCGAGACCAAAGGTCGAACAGACAAAGTAATTTGTAGTAAGTCTATAAAATACAAAAGTCGATCTGGAGCGATCGACTATTGCGGTGAGGTGTAACTTCCTTTCGGAATCCTCGATGCAAATGTAAACTTTAATTATGAGTTATGAGTTATGAGTTATGAATTATTTTAAGTAACTCATAATTCATAACTTCAAACTCATAATTCCTTCTGTCCCATCATCATCAAATAGGCTTTTAAAAATGCATCAATATTACCATTCATAACGCCATCGACATCGCTGGTTTCTTTTCCGGTGCGAACGTCTTTGACTAATTTGTAGGGTTGCATCACGTAGTTTCGAATTTGAGATCCCCATTCAATTTTCATTTTCCCCGCTTCAATATCGGCGCGTTGCGCCATTTGCTTTTTAAGCTCAATTTCATACAATTGCGACTTCAACATTTGCATGGCTCGTTGGCGATTGTCTTGTTGTGAACGTGTTTCCGAACACTGAATTTGGATTCCGGTTGGCTTGTGAAACAATTGTACTTTGGTTTCTACTTTATTGACATTTTGTCCACCAGCGCCACTCGAACGAGAGGTTATAATTTCGATATCGGCCGGATTAATATCAATCTCAATCGTATCATCCACCAAAGGATACACATAAACCGATGCAAAAGAAGTATGTCGCTTAGCATTACTGTCAAATGGAGAAATTCGCACCAATCGATGTACGCCGTTTTCGCCTTTTAAATAGCCAAAGGCAAAATCGCCTTCAATTTCGAGAGTTACTGTTTTAATTCCGGCAACTTCACCTTCTTGAAAGTTCAATTCTTTTATTTTATACTTTTGTTTTTCGGCCCACATCATGTACATTCTCATCAGCATCGAAGCCCAATCGCAACTTTCGGTTCCACCAGCGCCAGCAGTAATTTGTATAACGGCACTTAAGTTATCACCTTCATCAGAAAGCATGTTTCGAAACTCTAAATCCTCAACATGATTGTTTGTCAATTCATACTGGGCATCCAGTTCTTCTTCGGTAGCATCACCATCTTTAAAGAATTCATAAGTGATTTGAAGTTCTTCCGCCAGGGTGTTTCCTTTTTCAAAATCTTCGACCCATTTTTTTTTCGAGCGAAGGTTTCTAACCAATATCTCGGCTTCTTTTGCATTATTCCAAAAATCGGGAGCAAATGTCTTTTCTTCTTCATTGGTTATTTCGATAAGCTTGGCATCAATGTCAAAGATACCTCCTCAACGCACCAAGGCGCTCTACAATACCTTTAATTTGTTCGGTATTTGTCATAAATTAATGTAGTTTTGTGTTTTGTTCAGAATTCTAGCCCAGATAGAGCCGGTATCCTCGCGGAGTTTACGCAGCGAGATAAAGGCGAAAGCTGGAATAGCTTCAAATAAAAATGTTAAGTGCGAAAGTAAGACATCTATTTATTATATGGAAATAAATTTAATTAGCGATACTGTTACAAAACCCAGCAACGAAATGTTGCAATTTATGTTCAACGCCAAAGTAGGGGATGATGTATTCAAACAAGATCCAACCGTAAACGAATTTGAAGCTATTGTTGCCGATTTATTCGGAATGGAAGCGGCCTTGTTCTTTCCGAGTGGAACAATGGCGAATCAAACCGCTATAAAATTGCATACCAATCCGGGTGATCAAATAATATGTGATAAATGGACACATGTACATTTGTACGAATCGGGAGGTGCTTCTTCAAATAGCGGTGTAAACTTTAATCTACTCGACGGTCATCGCGGCATGATAACCGCTGAGCAAGTCAAAAGTGGCATCAATGATCCCGAGTTTTACCACGCGCCATTATCCAAATTGGTATGTGTTGAAAATACAACCAACAAAGGAGGCGGTGCTTGTTATGATTTAGAAGAATTGCAAAAAATAAAGCAAGTTTGTGTCGAAAATAATTTGAAATACCATTTAGATGGCGCTCGATTATGGAATGCCATGATAGTTAAAAAACAGCATCCAAAGCAATTTGGGGAAATGTTCGACACCATTTCGGTTTGCTTTTCGAAAGGATTGGGAGCGCCAATTGGTTCTGTTTTATTAGGTGATGCTGCCACTATGAAACGCGCCATGCGAATCCGTAAAATATTTGGTGGTAATTTACGGCAATCGGGCTATTTAGCTGCAGCTGGAATTTTTGCACTTAAACACAACATAGATAGATTGGAAGAAGACCATCGAAGAGCAAAGGAGTTAGGAGCAATGTTACAAAATTTATCATGGGTAGAAAAAGTAGAACCTGTTGAAACTAATATTTTGATTTTTAATATTAAATCCAATCTAAACGAAAAGGATACCATCGAAAAATTAAAGCAAAAAGGAATTCTTATTAGTTCAATGGGACAAGGAAAATTACGTATTGTTACCCATTTAGATTATAAAGAAGTGATGCATAGTTATGTAATGGATTTGTTTTCAAAACTTCAATTTTAAAGCTAATTATTATATGAATTTCACAAAAAAATACCTTGTTTTATTTCTAACCTGTCTTAATTTTGCGACAGCATATACACAAAATCAAAAAACAAAAATGCAAGAAAAAAACATACCTCCTTTAGCAAAAAAAATACCACATACCTTAACAAATCATGGAAACACTAGAGTTGATGATTATTATTGGTTAAACGATCGCGAAAATCCAGAGGTTATTGATTATCTGAATAAAGAAAACGAATACTATCATAAGGAAACTGCGCATACCGAAAAATTTCAAAAGGAATTATTTGAAGAAATGAAAGCTCGAATTAAGGAAGATGACGAATCGGTTCCATACTTATATAATGGTTATTATTATATTACTCGCTTTGAAACAGGAAAAGATTATCCAATTTATTCTAGAAAAAAAGGATCTTTAACCGCCAAAGAAGAAATTCTTTTCGATTGTAATGAAATGGCTAAAGGACATTCGTATTTTCAATTGGGCGGATTAAGTGTTAGTGAGGATAACAAATGGGCTGCTTTTGGAGTTGATTTAGTTTCGAGAAGACAATATACCTTACAATTTAAAAATTTAGAAACGAATGAAATAGTAGCAACAAAAATTGAAAACACTACTGGTGGCGCTACTTGGGCTAGTGATAATAAAACTATTTTTTACTGCAAGAAAGACGAAGTTACGCTTCGATCAGACAAAATTTACAAACACAAATTAAATACAGATAGCAAAGAAGACAAACTGGTTTATTTTGAAAAAGATGAAACTCTTACTGTAGATGTAAATAAATCAAAATCTAAAAAGTATCTAATAATAGGTTCAGAGAGTACTTTAACAAGTGAATACCAAATACTTTTAGCGAATACTCCCGACAAACCGTTTACTGTTTTTCAAAAAAGAACCCGCGGATTAGAATATTCAATTTCCCATTTTGAAGATCATTTTTATATGGTTACCAATAAAGATAAAGCATATAATTTCAAAATAATGAAAACCCCTGAAAATAAAACGGCTAAAGAAAATTGGAAAGATTTGATTCCGCATCGCAAAGATGTCTTAATAGAAAATATCGATATATTTAAAAATTATTTAGTTGTTTCAGAACGTTTTGATGGGCTAAACAAAATCCGAATTATGCCATGGAAAGGAGGCGACTACTATTTGCCATTTGAAATCGAAACCTACACATGTAGTACAACAACCAATGTTGATTTTGATACAGAAATTTTGCGCTATGCCTATGAATCGATGGCTACACCAGCATCTGTAATTGATTTTAATATGAGGACTAAAGAAAAAACTATCTTAAAAGAACTTGAAGTGCTAGGAGGGAAGTTTGATAAAAACAATTATAAAGAGGAACGTATTTGGGCTACAGCAACTGATGGTACTAAAGTTCCAATTTCGATAGTGTATAAAAAAGGAATAAAAAAAGAGGGTAATAATCCATTTTTGTTATATGCATATGGTTCATATGGTTATTCTATGGATGCTTCTTTTAGCTCAACAAGATTAAGTTTATTAGACAGAGGATTTATTTTTGGTATTGCTCATATTAGAGGTGGTGAAGATTTAGGTAGACAATGGTATGAAGATGGAAAATTATTAAAAAAGAAAAATACGTTTACCGATTTTATTGATTGCTCTAAGTTTGTAATTGCTGAAAAGTATACTTCTGCGGCACATCTGTATGCTGAAGGTGGTTCTGCTGGTGGATTATTAATGGGTGCAATTGTAAACATGGCTCCCGAAATTTATAACGGAGTCATAGCTCAAGTTCCTTTTGTAGATGTAGTAACCACAATGTTGGATGAAACTATTCCGCTTACAACTGGTGAATATGACGAATGGGGAAATCCGAATGAAAAAAAATACTACGATTACATGTTGTCCTATTCGCCTTATGATAATGTAGTAGCCAAAGCATATCCAAATATGTATGTTTCAACTGGTTTGCATGATTCTCAAGTACAATATTGGGAACCAGCGAAATGGGTGGCCAAATTAAGAGTTTTGAAAACAAATAATAAGCAACTTTTTCTTGATACCAATATGGATTCTGGTCATGGTGGAGCTTCTGGAAGGTTTGAAGCACTTAAAGAATTAGCAAAAGAATTTAGTTTTTTATTAGATTTAGAAAGAATTGAAAAGTAATTAAATTTTTTTACTTAAATTTGCAAGGATTTGAGGTTAATAATAAGATGAATTTTACCTTTTGATTAACTATTTTTTTATGAAAGAAGAAATAAAAGCATACAATAACGTCTTGGAATTAATAGGAAATACGCCTATTATTAAACTTAATAAAGTTACAGAAAATCTACAAGGAAATTTCTACGCAAAAGTAGAAGCTTTTAATCCAGGTCATTCTACAAAAGACAGAATTGCTTTATATATTATTGAAGAAGCAGAAAAGCAAGGCATTTTATCTCCTGGTGATACCATCATTGAAACTACTTCTGGTAACACTGGATTTAGTATTGCAATGGTAAGCATTATAAAAGGATACAATTGTATATTAGCAGTAAGTTCAAAATCATCGAAAGATAAAATTGACATGTTGCGCAGTCTTGGTGCAAAAGTATATGTTTGTCCAGCGCATGTTTCTGCAGATGACGAACGATCTTATTATAATGTAGCCAAACGTTTACATGAAGAAACTAAAGGTTCTGTTTATATCAATCAATATTTTAATCAATTAAATATTGATGCACATTATATGACTACAGGTCCAGAAATTTGGGAACAAACTCAAGGAAAAATAACACATTTAGTTTGTTGTAGTGGAACAGGTGGAACTATTTCAGGTGCTGCTAAATTCTTAAAAGAGCAAAATCCAAATATTAGAATTTTAGGAGTTGATGCTTTTGGATCGGTATTAAAAAAGTACCATGAAACGAAAGAATTCGATAACAATGAAATTTATCCATATAGAATAGAAGGATTAGGAAAAAACTTAATTCCAACTGCAACCGATTTTGATGTTATTGATAAGTTTATTAAAGTTACTGATGAAGCTAGTGCACATGCTACAAGAGAATTGGTAAGAAAAGAAGGATTATTTGTAGGATATACTTCTGGGGCTGTTTTACAAGCCATTAAACAATATGCTGAAGATGGTGAATTTGATGATAACAGTAATGTAATTGCGATTTTTCCAGATCACGGTTCTCGTTATATGAGCAAAGTGTTTAGTGATGATTGGATGAATGAACAAGGATTTTTTGATAGTATTAATGCTGAAGAAGTTCAGAAAATAGAATTTGTTAAATAGACGCGCTGCGCTTTTAGAAATACCCTTCGGGCTTTAGATTCGCTTCGCTCTTAGATTATTAGATAAAAAAA
>CALPIE020000094.1 GCA_943323545.2 Bifidobacterium breve
ATTGTCTTCGTGGAGGATTTGGAGGTTGTTTTTGGTGGAAAGGATTTTCATTTGGATTGTTAGACTGGCTTAGACTTCTTAGATTTTTAGATTTGAACGAAATTTTGAAATCATTTTAATAATTTCTTCTAATTGTTCAATAATTGTTTCTAATTTATCGGATTTTACAAATCCTAAATCGGAAGCTATTAAAAGCTGCGTTTCAATTTCGTAAGCAGAACCAATTGCGATTTCTAGAAATCGTGAAAAATCTTTATTGGAATTTCTAGAAGATCCTTCGGCAATATTTGATGGAATAGAAACAGCCGCTCTTCTTAATTGATTTGTTATTCCAAACTTTTCATCATTTGGAAAAGAAGATGTGATAGCATAAATTTCTGCACAAAATACCCTACTTTTCTTCCAAATTAAAAGTTCTTTAAATTGATGCATGGCGTAAATTTTATTAAAAAAGTTCAAATCTAAGAAGTCTAACCAATCTAACAATCTAAGAAGTCTAAACTAATATTGTTCATTCGCATTCGGAAAATCACTCGATTTCACATCCGCTACATAATTCCCAATAGCTTTGGTCATTTGCTCGTATAAATTTAAATAACGACGTAAGAAACGCGGACTGAATTCATTGTTCATTCCAAGCATATCGTGAATCACTAAAACTTGTCCGTCAACGCCACCACCAGCACCAATTCCGATTACAGGAATCGATATGCTTTTGGCGACTTTTTCGGCAAGTGATGCTGGAATTTTTTCTAATACCAATGCAAAACAACCAATTCTTTCAAGCATTTTAGCATCTTCCATTAATTTTTCGGCTTCTTCATCTTCTTTTGCGCGAACGGTGTAGGTTCCGAATTTATAAATTGATTGAGGCGTTAATCCTAAATGTCCCATAACAGGAATTCCGGCATTTAAGATTCTTTTGATAGAATCTTTAATTTCACTTCCTCCTTCTAATTTTACAGCATGTCCGCCACTTTCTTTCATAATTCGAATGGCAGAACGCAAGGCTTCTTTAGGATCGGATTGGTAACTTCCAAAGGGTAAATCGACCACAACTAAAGCGCGTTCAATAGCTCTAACAACACCACTTGCATGATAAATCATTTGGTCGAGTGTAATGGGTAACGTAGTTTCATGTCCCGCCATCACATTGCTTGCTGAATCGCCCACTAAAATTACATCAACACCAGCAGTATCTACAATTTTTGCCATGGTATAATCGTAAGCGGTTAACATGGATATTTTCTCGCCATTAGCTTTCATTTCGATTAATGACTTAGTGGTAATTCTTTTGTAATCTTTTTTAGCTACAGACATTGTTGGATTATTTAGATTGTAAAAGTAATAAAATCGATTAGTTTTGTAATAAATTGATTGGAAATAATACTTAATAAAACTAATTTTAAAAAAATATATAATTTTGAAAAAAATAATTTTTTTGTCATTTATGGTTTTTACCATTTCGATAAAAGCACAAAATACAGAAGTTCAAAAAACGATTGAAATATTTTTTGAGGGCTTTCATGCGAGAGATACAATCAAAATGAAATCGGTTTGTGGTGATAAAATGATGTTACAATCTATTGCTGAAGGTTCAAAAGGAAACAAATTCACTAATGAAAGCAGCAAGGAATTTTATGTTTCTATAGCTACAATCCCGAAAGATGTTGTTTTTGAAGAAAAAATATTAAGTTATAATATTCAAGTAGATGGCGCTATGGCACATGCGTGGACACCTTATGAATTTTATTTGAAAGGTAAATTTAGTCATAAAGGCGTAAATGCGTTTACTATGTTTAAAGAAAATGATGTATGGAAGATTATATACTTGATTGATACACGACGAAAATAACTAACAATCAGCCATATTTACAGCAATAGCCAAACCACCTTCCGAAGTTTCTTTGTACTTCGAATTCATGTCTTTAGCAGTTTGCCACATCGTATCAATCACTTTATCTAATGGAACTTTTGCGTTTTTAGCGTCGGTTTCCATGGCTAATTCGGCAGCATTAATTGCTTTTATGGCGCCCATTGTATTTCGTTCGATACACGGTATCTGAACCAAACCACCAATGGGATCACAAGTCAATCCGAGATGGTGTTCCATAGCTATTTCAGCCGCCATTAATACCTGTTCAGGTGTTCCACCCATGGCTTCACAAAGTGCAGCTGCTGCCATAGCAGATGAAACGCCAATTTCTGCTTGGCAACCACCCATTGCTGCGGAAATAGTAGAGCCTTTTTTGAAAATACTACCAATTTCTCCAGCCACCATCAAAAATTGTTTGATTTCTTTTTCACCAGCTTGATGATTTTCAATCACTAAATAATACATTAATACGGCTGGAATAACACCAGCACTTCCGTTGGTTGGAGCAGTTACTACTCTTCCTAAAGCTGCATTTACTTCATTCACTGCTAATGCAAAACAAGAAACCCATTTAAGTATTTGCCGGAATTTAACTTCAGTTTTTCGGATTTGTTCGAGCCACTCCTGTGGATTAGAATAATTCGCCAAGCCTATTAAATTTTGATGCATATCGAATGCTCTTCTGCGAACATTTAAGCCACCTGGTAGAATACCTTCCGAATGACAACCAATATACATACATTCGAGCATGGTACTCCAAATACGCATCAATTCATGATTAATATTTTCTTCAGTACGCATCGATTTTTCGTTTTCATAAACGATTTCAGAAATCAATTTATTTTCTTGAATGGTGTAATTTAAAAGTTCTTCGGCATTTTGAATTGGATAGGGAAAAGCACATTTGATTACGTGTTTTTTTTGTGCATTCACTCGCTCTTCAACTACAACAAATCCACCACCTATAGAATAATAAGTAGAATTGTAAATGGTTTCATCGTTAAGAAAGGCCGAAAAAGTTAGTCCGTTAGCATGAAAAGGAAGGAATGTTTTATTAAAAACAATATCGAGTAAAAAGGAGAAAGGAATGGTAATTTCATTTCCCAAAATAATTTCATTGGTATCTTCAATCGTTTTGATTATTCCGGCTATATTTTGAACCGGAATGTATTCGGGATCTTGTCCACTCAAACCAAGCATTATGGCTAAATCGGTTGCATGTCCTTTTCCGGTTAAAGAAAGAGAGCCGTATAAATCAACTTGAATACGTTCTACTTTATCAAGGATTTTTTTCTCTCTTAATTCGGTTAAAAAACGTTCTGCTGCGCGCCAAGGTCCAAGTGTGTGCGAACTTGACGGTCCGACACCAATTTTTAACATATCAAAAACCGAAATGCATTCTTCCATAAACTATATCGTTTTAGTGGAACAAATATAGAACAAAGAGTATAATTGTTTAATAATAGAGAATTTTTTTATTTAGTCTATACAAATCGGACTTTAAGTTACTTTCACTTACTAGCCCTGATTGCGCCGATATCCTTTGAGAGGCACGAACAAAGATAAAGGCAAAAGCAGGAAATAGCTTCAAAAATTTCTATCAGTTACAATGAAAAAAATGCCATCTTGTCATACTAATTGAATAAAAACTGACAATTTATTCTCATTTTTTGGATGGCACAATGATTGTCAAGCAGAATCCGAGTTTAAAAAATAAACACACAATAAAAAATATAAATTAAAACAAAATGGGAAAAATAATTGGAATTGATTTAGGAACTACCAACTCTTGTGTATCTGTAATGGAAGGACAAGAAGCAGTTGTAATTCCGAATTCAGAAGGGAAAAGAACAACACCATCAATCATAGCATTTGTTGAAGGTGGAGAAATTAAAGTTGGAGATCCAGCAAAAAGACAAGCTGTTACGAATCCGACTAAAACGATTGGTTCTATAAAACGTTTTATGGGACATACTTTTGCAGAAATTACAAATGAAGCAAAAAGAGTTCCTTATTCAGTTGTAAAAGGAGATAATAATACACCTCGTGTAGATATTGATGGACGTTTGTATAGCGCACAAGAATTGTCAGCCATGACGCTTCAAAAAATGAAAAAAACGGCTGAAGATTATTTAGGTCAAACGGTTACAGAAGCTGTAATTACTGTTCCGGCTTATTTTAACGATGCGCAACGTCAAGCAACTAAAGAAGCTGGTGAAATTGCTGGTTTGAAAGTAATGCGTATTATTAATGAGCCTACTGCTGCAGCTTTAGCATATGGATTAGATAAAAAAGGAAAAGATCAAAAAATTGCTGTTTACGATTTAGGTGGTGGTACATTCGATATTTCTATTTTAGAATTAGGAGATGGCGTTTTTGAAGTATTGTCTACAAACGGAGATACGCATTTAGGTGGAGATGATTTTGATCAAACTATTATTGACTGGTTGGCTGACGAATTCAAAGCTGAAGAAGGAATTGATTTGCGTTTGGATCCGATGTCATTACAAAGAATTAAAGAAGCTGCTGAAAAAGCAAAAATTGAATTGTCATCTTCTGCAGAAACAGAAATTAATTTACCTTATGTTACGGCTACAGCTTCTGGACCAAAACACTTGGTTAAAAAATTATCAAGATCTAAATTCGAGCAATTATCAGATTCTTTGGTAAAACGATCAATGAAACCAGTTGAAAAAGCATTGAAAGATGCAGGTTTATCAACTTCAGATATTGATGAAGTAATTTTAGTTGGAGGTTCAACTCGTATTCCGGTTATTCAAGATCAAGTTGAAAAATTCTTTGGTAAAAAAGCATCTAAAGGAGTAAATCCTGATGAAGTTGTAGCAATTGGAGCGGCAATTCAAGGTGGTGTTTTATCTGGAGATGTAAAAGATGTATTGTTGTTAGACGTTACGCCTTTATCATTAGGTATCGAAACTATGGGTGGTGTTTTGACGAAATTAATAGAGTCTAATACAACTATTCCAACTAAAAAATCACAAGTTTTTTCTACGGCTGCCGATTCGCAACCAACAGTTGAAATCCACGTTTTACAAGGAGAAAGAACGATGGCTACAGATAACAAAACCATTGGTCGTTTTCACTTAGATGGAATTCCACCTGCACCAAGAGGAGTTCCGCAAATTGAAGTTACTTTTGATATTGATGCCAATGGTATAATTAAAGTTTCTGCAACCGATAAAGGAACAGGAAAATCACATGATATTCGCATCGAAGCTTCTTCTGGTTTAACTGCAGAAGAAATCGAAAGAATGAAAAAAGATGCAGAAGCTAATGCTGATGCTGACAAACAAGCAAAAGAAAGAGTTGAGAAACTGAACGAAGCAGATGGAATGATTTTCCAAACTGAAAGTCAATTGAAAGAACTTGGAGATAAATTATCTGATGAAAACAAAACGGCAATCGAATATGCTTTAACAGAATTGAAAATGGCATATGAAAATAAAGATTTAAATGCTATTCAAACCGCTTTAGATAATATTAATGCTGCATGGAAAACCGCTACTGAAGCAATGTATGCTCAAGGAGAAGCTGGTCAGGCTCAAGAAGCGCAACCGCAAGCAGACACTAATGGCGATACTACGCAAGATGTAGAATTTGAAGAAGTTAAATAATTGTATTAATAAGAAAATTAAAAGTCGGACAATTGTCCGACTTTTTTTTTAAAATTAAATTTTAAATAGTATTATTTTTTTGCATTTTCATAATAACAAGTGTATGCGGAAAAGTAATTGCTGCCAGAAATGAAAAAAATAATGCTTTAAAAATTTTTTGATCTTTAAATAAAATATATAAAAGTAGTATTCCTATTAAGGAGATAATCCAATAGATAAAAGCCGATTTAAAATACCGTATAAAGTTTTTAAATGTATATTCTCTATATAAAAATATTATTTGTTCTTTAATAGAAGGTAAACTATGCCAAACAACAAAATATATAGAAAAACCCCATATTAATGAAGCATTTTTAAACAGAATACCAAAGACAATTAAATAAAAAATATTTTCTAATATTTCATTTTTAAAATTTGAATCCTTCTTATACATAAAATAACCTGATAGTAATAATAAAACTCCAATAAAATATAAACAATTTGTAAAATCAATGTACGAAATTGATGATGCAATTATTTGTTCTATAATATTTTTTACTTCTTCTTGATGAAAGTTAAATAATAACATAAAAATAAATAGACCATAAATTACTTGAAAAATAATAACTGACTTAGAAAGTCTATTTGTATATAGCAAACTCCAATGTTGTTCACCAAAATGATAGGCACTTAAAAAAATAAATAATAATAGTGCAAATTTTGGTAAACTATAAAATAAAATAATTCCTAATAAAACAAAAAATACATAATAAATTAATATTTTTTTTAAAGTATTATTATTTTTTTGGCTATTAATTTTTAAAATTAATTGTAAATCATTTGATCCATGCAGTATTCCGAATAAGAATATTACTACAAAACCAATAATTTGTTGATACTCAAATGAAAAATAAGTAGAAATCCAAAGTGCAAAAAAACTTATTAAAATACTGAAATTATTAGAATTAGCCATTTATATAGAAATAAAAATTGTTTAAATTTATAAAAAAAAAAGTTAAACAAAATAATAATTATTGTTTAATATTTTTTAGATTTGATTAAACAAATTAATTTTAAATTTTTATATTATGTCAAACTTATTTTTATCTTCATCGCTAATTGCGAAAATGTTACCAACTGATTATGTTGGATTTACCTTTTTTGTTGGTTGTATGGCCATGATGGCTGCATCAGCTTTTTTCTTTTTATCATTAAACCAATTTGATAAAAAATGGAGAACTTCTGTATTAGTATCAGGATTGATTACTTTTATTGCAGCAGTTCATTATTTCTATATGAGAGATTATTGGGCTAGTTTTGGAGAATCTCCAACCTTTTTCCGTTATGTGGATTGGGTTTTAACTGTTCCATTAATGTGTTTAGAATTTTATTTAATACTTAAGGTAGCTGGTGCTAAAACCAATTTACTTTGGAAAATGATTTTTTATTCTTTAGTTATGTTGGTTACGGGTTATTTTGGTGAAGCTGTAGATCCAGCAAATGCTTGGATTTGGGGATTGGTTTCAGGAATTGCATATTTTGCAATTGCATATGAAATTTGGTTGGGAGAAGCTTCTAAACTTGCCGCTGCAGCTGGAGGAAACGTTTTGTCATCACACAAAATATTATGTTGGTTTGTACTTGTTGGATGGGCAATTTACCCTCTTGGTTACATGTTAGGAACCGATGGTTGGTATACAAGTATGCTTGGTAAAGGAAATGTTGATGTTGCTTACAATATTGCTGATGCAATTAACAAAATTGGATTTGGTTTAGTAATATACAATTTAGCAGTAAAATCACAAAAAGATTAATTTTTTTAATTTTTAGTCTATATAAAACCGAGTTAGTAATAACTCGGTTTTTTTATTTAACATTTATCGTATAAATTATTTTGTATATTCGGGAATTAAATTTAATCAATATTCGAAATGAAAAAAATATTTATTTTAGCGCTTATTCTTTTAGCTAGTTCCCAAATATACAGCCAAAAGAAGAAAAAAGCCATTGCCCAAAAACAGGTTACTGCCGCTTGCATATCCAAATTCGATAACCTAACTGCTGAAGTAAAATCGGGAAATTTTCAAATTACTATTGCTGGCAAAGGAAAAACTTCTGATGCAATAGTTGTAAAATACAGCGATGCAGGTGGTACACCCAGCGATTGTAAATTGTCTTCCTTCACCGCTTCGGGTATTAAATTATATTTACTACAATGGACTGAAAAGTCTCTAATTAAAACTGGAAAAAAAACGGAAGATAAATTAACTATTTATTCTACCGTATATGAAATCACAAATAAAAAACAAGTTTTTTCCAATACGCAGATTACCAACCACATCACTGAAATTGTTTCTTTGGGAGGAACAACAGCTACTGAAACGCAAGAAAAAATAAGACGAGAAGGTTTTGAGTTTATCTTAAATGCCGATGGTTCGATTACTCAGAAAAGTAAAACCCAAGAAAATAAATGGGTATATAAAGTAGATACAATGGAATTTGTAGATGCAAAAAAGAAAAAATAAAAAAAAAACTCATTTAAAAATGAGACTTTTTTTTATAATAATTATTTACCTATTCTTATCTCAAACATTTTATCCCAGTTTTTACCCGTTACAAAAAACGTTTTTGTTTTGGGATTATAGGCAATTCCGTTTAAAACATCAGTATCTGGAAGTTTTGTAATTTTTTTCTTTAAATCGACCAAATTAATTATTGATTCAACTGCACCATTAGTTGGATTGATTATTACCACTGCATCTTTTCCGTATATATTGCTGTATATTTTACCATCAACCCATTCCATTTCATTTATTGAAGGAATCTTTGTGCCACCAGAATATACATTAATAAAATCAATTTGTTGAAAAGTATTCGGATTTAGGATATGAATTCTTTCAGATCCATCATTCATAAATAAATTCGTTCCATCAGTTGTTAAACCCCAACCTTCCATTTTTTTGAAATAAGGTAATGTTTTTTCTTTTTTGAAAGTATCAGCATTATATACATAACCTTCGTTGTTTTGATAGGTCAATTGATATACTTTATTTTTTAAAATGGTTATTCCTTCTCCAAAATACTGTTCGGCTAATTCTATTTTTTTATAGACTTTTCCTGTTTTATAATCGGTTTTTCTTAGA
>CALPIE020000095.1 GCA_943323545.2 Bifidobacterium breve
AACAGCAAAGGTTGGATTAGGTGTGAAAAAGAAATCTGATGCTTCGCAACCAATAAATTTAGCCAAACGATTTTTGGCTATCTTTAAATACTGCGGTGCTTTTATTTGTATAAAATTTACAGGTTCGGTTTCTAATTCCAGTTGAAAATTCTGGTAGGCTTCGAATATTGGTTTTGGGCAAGCGCCGAATGAACCGTGGTTTAAAAAGGTGATTTCGTTAGTAAGGAGAAATTGCGATTTCATTTTTTCTTGTAAAAATAAAAAAACTCATTCAATTGCAAGCTTTTACTTTTTGTCTTGATACAAAAAGACCCGAGGCAAAGCCGAACTGAGCAAAGCTAAACAAAAAAATCAAGGCTATGCATCATATTCCTTGTGTAAAAAACAAACTCATTAAAGTAAGTTTAAGGAATATTCAAATATTTATGCGTTTGCAACGATACCCGCCATTTTGGATTCTTCATTACATAATCAACAATTAACGGCGTCATTTCTTCTTTTTTGCTCCATTCGGGTTGCAGGAATAATATGGCATTCGGATTTACTTTAGCAGCTTGTTCTTCCGCAAAAATAAAATCGTGTTTGTTGTAAATGATGACTTTGAGTTCGTTGGCAATTTCATATGCTCCAGCAACAGGCAACTTATTTTTCTTTGGCGAAAGGCAAAACCAATCCCACGTTCCCGTTACCGGATAAGCACCCGACGTTTCAATATGTACTTTTAGATTTTCTGCTTTTAGCTTTTGAGTCAACGGTGTCATGTCCCAAGTTAAAGGTTCTCCACCTGTGACTACAATTGTATCTGCGTATTTTTTGGCATTAGCAACAATCAAATCCGTTTGGGTTGGTAGATGCAATTCGGCATTCCAACTTTCTTTCACATCACACCAATGGCAACCTACATCGCAACCGCCAATTCTAATAAAATAGGCAGCAGTTCCGGTGTGGAAACCTTCGCCTTGAATGGTGTAGAATTCTTCCATGAGAGGAAGCATTTCACCTTTTTCGACTGCGAGTTGTATTTGTTTAGTAAGCATATTCTATTTAGAATTCTATTTGTTAAGTAACTATTTCTTGTTATAGAAAAGCCACCCCGCCCTTTGGGCACCCCTCCAGAGGAGGGGAAATCCATACTGCAAATTTAGTATTTGTATTATTTTATTTTTCTCTAATATAAATATCGATTGGAACTCCAGAAAAATCCCAGTTTTCACGGATTTTGTTTTCGAGGAAGCGTTTGTACGAATCTTTCACGTATTGTGGCAGGTTGGCAAAAAACACAAACTGAGGCGTTGGTGTTGGCAACTGCATGCAATATTTAATCTTTACGTATTTTCCTTTTAACGCTGGTGGCGGATGATTCTCAATTAGTTTCAACATAAAGTCGTTGAATTTGGAAGTCGAAATACGTTGCTTTCTACTTTCAAAAACCTGAACAGAAGCTTCCAATGCTTTTAACAAACGTTGTTTCGTTAAGGCAGAAACAAACAAAATCGGCACATCGGTAAACGGTTCTAATTGCTCACGAATCTTCACTTCGTAATCACGCGTTGACATAGTATCTTTTTCGACCAAGTCCCATTTGTTGACCAATATTACAACACCTTTTCGGTTCTTTTCGGCCAACCAAAAAATACTTTGGTCTTGTCCTTCAAATCCGCGTGTAGCGTCGATGATTAAAATACAAACATCAGCGTGTTCAATCGCACGCACGGAACGCATTACCGAATAGAATTCTAAATCTTCTTTTACTTTGGCTTTACGACGGATTCCGGCGGTATCCATTAAATTGAATTCGAAACCAAAACGGTCGAATTTGGTATCAATCGAGTCACGTGTTGTTCCTGCGATATCGGTTACCATGAAACGATCTTCGCCAATTAAAGCATTGATGAAACTCGATTTACCTGCATTCGGACGACCCACTACAGCAAAACGCGGCAACTCCACTTCTTCCTGAACGGGTTGTGGTTTCTCGGGAAAAGCTTCAATTAAAGCATCTAACAAATCACCTGTTCCACTTCCAGATATACTGGCAAACGTGTAAAAATCGCCTAATCCTAAATTGTAAAATTCTAGTGCGTCTTTTTCACGCATGGCATTGTCAACTTTATTCACGGCCAATAAAACCGGTTTGGTCACTTTGCGTAATAGTCGGGCAACGGTATCATCCATTGGCGTGATGCCTTCTTCGACATCGACAACAAAAATAATAACATCGGCTTCATCAATGGCGAGCTCGACTTGCTTGCGGATTTCTCCTTCAAAAACATCGTCTGATCCTTTGATGTAACCGCCAGTATCAATAACCGAAAACTCTCTTCCGTTCCATTCGCTTTTTCCATAATTACGGTCGCGGGTGACTCCCGAAACGGCATCTACGATAGCTTCTCTTCGTTTAATCAATCTGTTAAACAGCGTTGATTTCCCTACATTGGGTCTCCCTACAATGGCTACTATATTGTTCATAATCTAATTTTCAAATATTTTGCAAAGGTACGTTTTTTAGTTTGACCTTTTGTGTATTATATTTTGAGTGCTTTTTGATGCAATTTTCCTAGCCCTGATGGCAGCGGCATCCTTTTTTGGCGCGCAGCAGAAAAAAAGATATAGCGGACAGCAGGAAAGAGCTTCAACAAAAAAAACTTATTTTTGATTGTATCCAAAACGTCGCAATTGAAATTGATTGCTTCTCCAGTCTTTATTCACTTTTACAAACAATTCGATATGGATTTGCTTGCCGAAGAATTTCTCTAAATCTTCACGTGCTTGCATTCCGACTCTTTTAAGTGCGCTTCCTTTGTGACCGATGATGATTCCTTTTTGGGTGTCGCGTTCGACCATAATTACGGAGCGGATGCGGATAATTTTTTCATCCTCTAAAAACTCTTCGGTTTCGATTTCGACAGCATACGGAATTTCTTTATCGTAATTGATTAGAATTTTTTCACGAATGGTTTCGTTGACAAAGAAACGCTCTGGTTTGTCAGTTAACGTATCTTTTGGATAAAACGGTGGCGACTCGGGAAGCAATTCGATGATGCGGGCAAAGACTTCTTTTACATTGAAATTTTGTAACGCTGATATTGGAAATATTTCGGCATTCGGCACTTTTTCTGCCCAAAAAGCAACTTGCTCTTCCAATTGCTCTTGGTTGGAGGTGTCAATTTTATTTAAAAGTAACAAAACCGGAATCTTAGCGTGAATGATTTTATTAAAAAATGATTCGTCTTTTAGTTCTTTCTCTCCGATTTCCACCATGTATAGTAAAACGTCTGCATCTTCAAAAGCCGATTTTACAAAATCCATCATCGAGCTTTGCAATTCATAGGCTGGTTTTATGATTCCTGGTGTATCGGACAGAATAACTTGAAAGTCTTCTCCGTTTACGATTCCTAGAATACGGTGACGTGTTGTTTGTGCTTTGGAAGTAATAATCGACAAGCGTTCGCCAACAAATGCATTCATTAGGGTTGATTTACCCACGTTTGGGTTTCCGATAATATTGACAAAACCTGCTTTATGTGACATTTAAATTCGTTTATTTTATGCAAAGGTAGTTATATCAAGTGAATAGGAAAGGAAAAAAGATTTTTTAAGTTTTCCTTGACTTTTAAGATATTCGTTGTATATTTGCACTCGAACATCGCGGGATAGAGCAGTAGGCAGCTCGTCGGGCTCATAACCCGAAGGTCACAGGTTCGAGTCCTGTTCCCGCTACTAAATTAAAGAAGCCGTCTCAAAATTAAATTTTGAGACGGCTTCTTTTTTTGTAAACAACACAAAAGGACGAGAAGTTTATCCCGATGTATATCGGGAAGTCCTGTTCCTGCTACAAAGTCAAAATCTTGAAATCAAAAGGATTATGTACACAATCTGTTTTTTTATGTCTACTATTTTGCTACTTTTACGATCAGTACACGAAAACGCACACGATTTTACTTAAAAAATGCATTGAATTCAATATTAAGGAATTAGACAATAAATTGTTTAAATTGAAAGAAAAATTTTATTAACTTCGTTCTTCAGTAATGAAAAAATAAGTGTTACAAAAGGTGCAATAAATTCATCTCCACCGCATATTTGGCAATCAAATGGATTATTAATAAAAAATTAAACTATGTTTTTTAAACTTTACGCAATTGCACTCCCTGTTTTCTTCGCTATCGACATGATCTGGCTTGGACTAGTAGCTAAGAATTTTTATCGTTCTCAGATTGGCACCCTTATGAAGCCCGATGTAAATTGGACCGCTGCGATTGTCTTTTATCTTATCTTTATTGCTGGTCTCGTTGTGTTTGTTATTGCTCCTGCTAAGGAAAAGGGATCTTGGACGCATGCGCTTTTGTATGGCGCATTATTTGGCTTGGTTTGTTATGCTACTTATGACCTTACGAATTTAGCCGTCGCTAAAGATTGGCCTCTTTTAGTGACCATTGTCGATCTAATATGGGGTGCTGTGCTTGCAGCTTCTGTATCGGTTTTGACTTATTTGATTGCAACAAAAATGGGCCTATGAGTTATTATTTAACCCTCGTTCTAGTATTGTTCGCCTACATGAACTTCTGGTTTGTAATTTCTTTAATTAAAAAAAGAAATGATGTAGCTGATGTCGCTTGGGGGTTGGGATTTGTACTGATGGCATGGACATCTTATTTCCTTGATGGAGATTCTGGTATACGAGGAGTTTCGGTAAATATTTTAGTGAGTATTTGGGGCTTGCGCTTGGCTTGGCATATTTTCACTCGAAACAAAAACAAGGCGGAAGACTATCGTTATTTAGCATGGCGTAAAGAATGGGGCAAGTGGTTTTACCCGCGTTCGTATGTTCAAGTATATCTTTTGCAAGGTTTTTTTCTATTTCTGATTGTTTTGCCCGTTTTGATTTTAAATAAAACTACGGGATTTTCTTTGGGCGCACTTGATGTTCTAGGTTTCGCAATTTGGCTCCTTGGTTTTTATTTTGAAGTGGTGGGTGACGCGCAACTTGCACGGTTTATTAAAAATCCCGTGAATAAAGGTAAACTAATGCAAAGCGGACTATGGGCTTATACGCGTCATCCCAATTATTTTGGTGAAGTTACTCAGTGGTGGGGCTTGTGGCTCATCTGCTTATCGGTTTCAGATGGATGGATTGGTATTATCGGGCCGATCACTATTAGCTTTTTAATTTTGAAAATATCAGGAATACCTATGCTGGAAAAAAAAATGGAAGAACATCCTGATTTTGCAACATACAAACAGCGAGTAAGTGTCTTTTTTCCAATGGTATCAAAACATTACGAAGACAAAAAATAGTCTTCATAAATGTAGCCTTGAAAAAAATTATAAAAATTTAAAGCAATTCTTTTAACTTTTCTAAGTGCTCTTGTTTTTTTGATTTCAAGTTGGCTATTGCATAATCAGTGTGATACTGATGGATTTCGAAGAAATGAATCTGAATTTTAATCCAATCTTTTACATTCATTTTTGGATTTCGATGTTGTAATTCTTTAAATAGCAAATTACTTATAGGGTTAAAATCGTCGGTCCCCAAATAATCTAAATCAGCATCTGCTATAATAGCATCTAATTTATTGGTTATTACTTGTGGCACTTTTGTAGCCCTAATCATACTACAAATTGCCTCCATTTTTGATTGGCTTAATTGGTATTTTTTTAGTTGCTCAATTGCAATTTGGCAACCTTCCTCTTCATGATTATCATAGGTTGTTAAAAATCCAGTGTCATGAAAAAGTGCTGCAATTTTTATCAAAAGCAAATCTTCTTCAGAAACATTTTCTTGTTTGGCAATATAAATAGCAGCATTTAATACCTGTTCGGTATGTTCTGGACAATGATAATAAAGGTATTGGCTTAAGTTTTCTTTAAGCTGTTGGAGTATGTTTACCTTCAATTTTTTAAAATCCTTTTCAGTCATGAGTTCGATTTAATGAGCATGCGATTTTTTAAGAATTCCGCCATTGGCTTCTTTCACGATATTAACGTATAAAAATGCTTTCGGATCGGCATTCATAATTGCTTTTTTGATGTTGAGCAATTCCAAACGCGTAACAATGGTAACAATAATATCGCAATCGTGTTTGATATGCATCGCACCCGGAAGATAACCTCTTTCACCTTTATAAATCGAGATTCCTTTTCCGAAATCGCCCACGATAATATTTTTAACGACATCGCTTTGTTCAGAAATAATAGTTAAAGCAATGTATTGTTCGACACCGTTTACGACATAATCAATCATTTTGGCAGCAGTAAAATAAGTGATAATCGAAAACATGGCAATTTGAATTCCCATTTTGAAAGCGATAATCAAAAACAGCGAAGTATTGATTATGATGATGACTTCACTCATGCTCAATCCTATTTGTCTTCGGGTAAGTACAACTAGAATTTCGGTTCCGTCGATGGCGCCTCCGGTTCGGATAATTAACCCAATTCCGATTCCGAGTAAAGCACCTCCAAAAACGGATATTAAAATGGTGTCAGTAGTTACTAATGGAATCGTCATAAATTCGAGTCCAACAGCTAGAATCACAATGGCAATTAACGATCGGATAGCGAGCTCTTTGGATATTTTATTATACGCCAATATTAGAAATCCTATGTTTCCAAGAATCAAACAGAGACTTAAATTTATATGGTAAAGTTCGTGCGTTAGCAGTGAAATTCCGATAATACCGCCATCGAGAAAATGATTGGGAATCATAAATCCTTTTATAGCAAAAACAATAAATAGTACGCCGATTAGCATTTGAAATAAACTGTTATAGGTATAGAGTTCGCGCCAAGAGATAGTCTAAATTTTTTTCATACAATTTTGATATTAGAGTGATGTAACCATTAATGCTACATTTTTCAAATTTATATAAAACATCGGACATAAGTTTATTTACACAAAATCTTTATAACGAATTCTAATTTAATTAATTAGTTAATTGTACCTTTGCCGCTTTTAAAAATGAATCCATTACGGATTTTACCTCTTAGATATGAATACAAAAAAAATTATTGAATACAGAACGTTATTAGGTGTTACCAAAACATCTACCTTAAAAGAGCTAAAGACAATTTACAGAAACTGTATGAAAGACATGCACCCCGATGCAATACAGGATGATGCAGAACGATTGATAGCTGAGGAAAAAAGTAAGGAAATTATTGCAGCTTATCACTTTTTGGTGAGTATTGCTCCTGAAACCTTGGAAAAAGATTTGGCTGAGTACACCAGAATTACAACCACCACCAATATTGCTGATTTTTATTATGAAAAAGGCGTTTTATATGTTACTTTCCTTGATGGAAGTGCGTTTGAATACTTTGGTGTATTGCGTCCAATATATATTAAAATGGTTAACGCTGAATCGCCAAGTCGTTTTGCTAGAAGACATATTTACAATCAATATATTTACAGAAGTTCGAGTAAATTGGTAGCTGCTGAATAGATTGTTGGATTATTCGATGTTTCGATTATTCGATGTTTCGATTATTCGATGTTTCGACTTAAATATAAAAAAAGCACATCAACAACCGATGTGCTTTTTTATATTTATGAAATTAAACTTATAGTTTAAAATCCAACAATCGAATAATCGAACCATCGGAAATTACAGTTTTGTGATAATAAATTCCGAACGTCTATTAGCCTGATGTTCTTCTTCCGAACAATTAGATTTGTTGGTTGGTTCACAAGGACAATTGTTTAACAATTTTGATTCCCCGTATCCTTTTGCAGTAATACGCGATTTATTAATACCTTTTTTAATCAACCATTCTCTTGTAGAGTTGGCTCTTCTATCCGATAATCCTAAGTTGTATTTAGCAGTTTGTCTACAATCGGTATGCGAACGAATATCAATTTCCATTATTGGATTTTCTTCCAATACAGCTAGTATTTTAGACAATTCTAAAGCAGCATCTTCACGAATATTAGATTTATCCAAATCGAAATAAATGATATTTAAATTTAATTTTTTAGCTAAATCATCTCCTTTTTTAACAGGTTTAATGGTCAACTCAATCTCAATTGGAACGAAAGTTTTACCTGTAACTTTACCTGTTATTGTTGGTGTTTCAACTGTGGTGTATAATTCTTTTTCGGTTTTAATATAGAATTTAGTGTCACAATCTACAATTCCAAAATCAAATTTACCTTCAGCATCAGTTACTGTCTCTGCAATGAAATTATATTTACTGTCTGTTAAAGTTATTTTTGCATTGGCAACTACAAGTCCGGTATCTTTATCTGTTACCACTCCAGATAAAAGCTGCTCACACCATATTTTTTCATTTTCTTTAAATTTATAGATATCATCACCTCCTTGACCACCTTCTCTATTAGAGGTTACATAACCTCTTCTTGTGGTATTGTCGATGATAAATCCAAAATCATCTTTTGGCGTATTTAGTGGTTCTCCTACGTTAAATACTTCTTTAAAGCTATTGTCTTTTTGAACTTTAGATACAAAAACATCCAATCCTCCAAGTCCAGGATGACCATCAGAAGCAAAGTAAAATTCAT
>CALPIE020000096.1 GCA_943323545.2 Bifidobacterium breve
ATAGTAGGGGATGTTAAAGATACTGCAGGAATTAGAGATATTCATGCATTTAAATGGGGATTTTTGGCAGCAGCATTAGCAATGTTAATAGGAACTGCTGTTTTTTATATATTAAAAAACAAATATGTCGTAACTCCAACTGGCAGACCATTAGGAGGATTGCCTAAACATAATGTTTCAGAAGATTACGAAGAAGGAGAATCTCAAAAAGCAGTTTTTTCTAAAAACGCCTTAATTGGTGCAGTTGTTTCTTTTTTTGTTCTTGGAATAATTTTTCATTATGTAGTAGATCAAAACTGGATTTACACAGTAATATACTCAAGTGGTATAACCTTAGCAGGATTAATTATATCAGATAGTTCATTAACTAAAGTAGAAAAAGACAGAATCTTGGTTATTTATATTGTTGCTTTCTTTGTCATCTTTTTCTGGGCTGCTTTTGAACAAGCTGGTTCGTCTTTAACATTCATTGCGGATAATCAAACGGATAGAAATTTCTTTGGTTATAATATGCCTCCTTCAATGGTGCAAATTTTCAACGGATTATTTGTTGTTGCATTTGCAGTGCCTTTTAGTATGTTGTGGGATTATTTAAGAAGTAAAAATAGAGAGCCAATTTCACCAGTTAAACAAGCTGTTGGATTAGCTTTGATAGCTTTGAGTTATTTTATTATTGCATACAATGTAAAAGATTTAGGAAACAATGGTTTATTAGCTATCAAATGGTTGATTCTTTTGTATTTAATTCAAACTTGTGCCGAGTTATGTTTATCACCAATCGGTTTGTCATTAGTAGGTAAATTATCTCCAAAGCGTTTTTCCTCATTATTGTATGGTGTATTTTTCTTATCTAATGCTTCAGGTTATGCTTTAGCCGGAACATTAGGTTCGATTTTACCAGCAACAGGTGATAAATTTAATAAAGCAAAAGAATTAGGAATCGATTTACAAGCAGTTTTAGATAAAACAATTACACCAACTGCAGAACAATTGGCTTTATTGGAGAAAAATCAAATTAGCGCAAGTAATCCAGTTTTTGCAGGTTTTGAGATTCATAATTTATTTGAATTCTTTATGGTTTTTGTGATACTTTGTGGATTGGCTGCATTAATTCTAATGGCACTTACTCCAAAATTGAAAAAAATGATGCATGGCGTTCGCTAATCATTTATAAAATATTTTTTATATCTTTCAAACCTACAATTCGTTTTATCGAAGTTGTAGGTTTGTTTTTTTAAACTTAAAAATTATGTGGAAAAGTCATCCTAAAGCATTGCCTTATTTGTTTTTGTCTGAAATGTGGGAACGTTTCGGTTATTATTTAATGATAGGTATTTTTACATTATACCTTAAAGATGTTGAAGCCGGTTTTGCTATGACCGAAAAAGAAGCGTCCGATTTATACGGCACTTTTATAGCATTAGTTTTCTTAACACCATTTATTGGTGGTTTAGTTGCCGATAGGTATTTGGGATATCGAAAATCAATTGTCATTGGGGGATTAATGATGGGTGCTGGTTATTTTTTGATGGGAATTCATAGCTTAACAATGCTTTATCTTGCCATGACTTTAGTGATTGTTGGAAATGGTTTCTTTAAACCAAATATTTCTACTTTATTAGGTAATTTCTATAATGAAGATCAATTCAAAGAAAAGAAAGATGAAGGCTACAATATTTTCTATATGGGAATTAATATTGGGGCTTTTATTTGTAATTTCTTCGGAGCAGCACTAAAAATTCTATTCGGATGGCAGTATGCTTTTATGGCGGCTGGTGTCGGAATGTTTATTGGGGTAATAGTATTTTTATTAGGAACGAAACATTACGGTGATAAAACCGATAAAAAAGGAGTGCAAGAAGGTGATATGCCTTTTTACAAAATTGTCTTATTTATACTTTTGCCGTCTGTAATTTTCGGAATTATAGGTTGGTTTTTAAAAGGCGTTCAATCGGATGTAAATACTGACTGTGCTGTTTTTGGTTCTGATAGCACTGATGCTTTTATTTTTGCTTGTATTCCGATAATTTTCTTTTATGGCAGTTTGTATTTTAAAGCTAAATCAGAAGATAAAAGGCCTATAGGAGCTTTGCTCTCTATTTTTGCAGTTGTTATTTTGTTTTGGGCAGTATTTAAACTCAATGGTTCTGCACTCAACAATTGGGGTGATAAATATACTGATAGAGAATTAGTGGGAACATCACAACAAATAGCTTCAAAATTAGTGCTTACAGATACACTGACTTATAAAAAAGATTCTGTTGCTTTATATGATGCTGCTTTCCGAATTCAGAAAGAGGATGGGAAAGTTGTTAAAGTAGTCGACTATCCTTTGTATTTTAGAAATGTAAAAAAGGAAAAATTACCCTCAGAAGAAAGTAAAGTATTTACTTGGTCAGCCAATTTAAGTCAGTCGATAAATCCAGGATGGGTTATTATATTAACTCCGTTGGTTGTTGCTTTTTTTACCTTTTTAAGAGGAAGGAAGAAAGAACCATCAACACCAACAAAAATTGCTTTTGGATTGTTAATTTCTGCTTTATCGGTATTGGTTATGGTTGCTGCTGTTCATATAGGAAACAATGGTACCGAGAAAGTATCTGTTTGGTGGTTAGTTGCCAATTACGGTGTAATTACTATTGGCGAACTATTCCTCAGTCCAATGGGTTTGTCTGTAGTGTCAAAACTATCTCCAAAAAACATTACTGCATTAATGATGGGCGGATGGTTCTTAGCCACATCTATTGGGAATAAAATGAGTGGAGTATTAGCAAGTTTGTGGGATACATATGATGACAAAGCCAATTTCTTTTGGATTAATTTCGGATTATTATTATTTGCCACCATACTTATGTTTGCCTTGGTAAAAAATTTAAATAAAGTAATGAAAGATAAAGGAATCAATTAATATGGAACAAAATCAAACAATAGAACAAATTCAGAATTTTAAAGGTAAATATCCAAAGCAACTTTGGTATTTATTCTTTAGTGAAATGTGGGAAAGATTCTGTTTTTACGGAATGCGTGGAATGTTAGTTGTTTTTATGGTAGGTCATTTAAACATGAATGAAACAATAGCTAATTTACAATATGGAGCTACTCAAGCATGGGTGTATGCATTTACCTTTATTGGCGGATTGTTTGCCGATAAAATTTTAGGTTTTCGAAAATCTCTTTTTTGGGGAGGAATCTTAATGGTTGCAGGAAGTATTATTTTAGCAATCGATCCTGTAAATTTTTTCTTTATTGGAATAGGTTTTACCATTGTCGGCACAGGTTTTTTTAAACCTAATATTTCATCTATGGTAGGTCAATTGTACAAAGATGATGATCCTAGAAGGGATGCAGGATTTTCCTTTTTTTATATGGGTGTTAATCTAGGGGCTTTGATTGGAGGATACATTTGTATCGCTGTTGCAGAAGGTTCGCTTTGGCAATCTATAGTGCCAGAACATTTACGATGGAATGTCGGTTTCGGATTTGCAGCTATTGTTATGATTATAAGTCTTTTAACTTTTACACAAACACAAAAAAGTTTAGGTTCGATAGGGCTTTCTCCTTTAAAACATTTTGAAAAATCAAAAAGAAGATTATGGGAATCTTCAACTATTATTGGTTCGTTATTGATTGTGCCAATTATTATCTTAATGGTTAAAAATGTAGAATACACAAAATGGTTTATGATTTTTATTGGACCATTTTCATTGCTTTATTTGCTTTATGAGATGAGAAGTTTTAGTGTTTTAGAAAATAAAAAGTTGATTGCTGCTGTAATATTTATGTTATTTTCAATAGCTTTCTGGGCATTTTTTGAGCAAAGTGGCGGCTCATTAAGTTTATTTGCTGCTAATAATCTGAACAATGAAGTTTTAGGTGTCACACTAAGTCCCAATGGAGTTAACAATTCTGCTAATTCCTTATTTGTAATCGGTTTTGCCGCTTTGGTAGGAATTGTTTGGCTATGGATGAACAAAAGAAAAATAGAACCTAATACGGTAGTAAAATTCGGATTGGCATTTCTATTTCTTGCAGGCGGTTTTTGGATTTTTTATTATACTAAATTTTTCTCTAGTGCTGATGGTAGAACATCTTTAGGATTATTCACTTTTGGATGGTTCATAATTACATTTGGAGAATTGTGTTTGTCTCCAATAGGAATGTCGGTAATGACAAAATTATCTCCCCAAAAAACGCAAGCTGTTATAATGGGAATGTGGTTTTTAGCTAGTGCTTACGGTCAGTATTTTGCAGGTTTACTTGGAGCCAATATTGCCGAGGCTTCTGAAAATTCTTCTAATTTAGATAAATTAAATGTATATGCTGATGGATACCAACAATTAGCATTATATGCATTACTGTTAGGTATAATTTTAATTATAATTTCACCTTTTGTGAAAAAATTAATGCAAGATGTAAAATAAATTTCTTAAATTTCGCATCTCTTATTAAAATTAAAAAAATGAAAAAGCTATTTATTACATTATTATTAGTATTTACTACTTATATTTCTCAAGCACAAGAAGGATTAACTTGGCACACCGATTTAAACAAAGCAACAGAAATTGCTCGTCAAGAACAAAAACCAATTTTTTTATTTTTTACTGGAAGTGATTGGTGTGGTTGGTGTATTCGTTTACAAAACGAGGTTTTTAAAACACCAGAATTTACTAATTGGGCCAAAGAAAAAGTAGTTTTAGTTGAGCTTGATTTTCCTAGAAAAACAGCTCAATCTGAAGAATTAAAATTACAAAACAATCAAATGCAACAAATGTTTCAGGTGAATGGTTATCCAACGGTTTGGCTTGTAAAACCTACAATGAAAGATGGTAAAACTAATTTTGAACAAATAGGAAGAACAGGCTATGTAGCAGGTGGTCCTAATCCATGGTTAACTGGAGCAAATGATATTTTAACAAAATTTGTTCCTGATCCAAAACCAGCAGCGGTGAAAAAATCTAAAAATAAAAAAACCAGCTAAGAAATATTCTTAACTATAACTTATAAAATCCCTTTTCAGATGTATCGTGAAAAGGGATTTTTACTTTTCTACAAGTGGCTTTCCACAATTTTACATACGATTTATAATTGGACGCGTCTGCTATGACTTGTTGAGGTTTACATGAAATAAAAAGCCGCTCTAAATTTACTTTTGGGGAGTTAGTAAGTAGCAAGATATCTGGTTTTACTTTAGTTAAACAAGCACCACAACTATCAATTAATAATAGTTTTTTATTTTTAAAATAATAAAAATTCGAAATGGTTTCTTTCTTTTGAATTTTACAAAAATTAGCAATTAAATACGATTTTAAAATTCTATTGTCCTCTACGTTTTTTAAAATATTTTCATTTGCAAATAACTTTACTTTAGTGCCAATTCGCTCTGTTATAAGCGTGTTTTTCTTTTTGTTAAAAACTATAAATTCGCATTTTTTATGATTTCTATATTTCGTATCTAAAAGTGAAACTTGAAAAACAATAATTGAAATAAAAAAAACAATTAATTTTTTAATGTTCGGCTTCATAAACCATATAATTAAGCTAAATATAATAAGATAACAACTAAGCATCATTGATCCACTAAAAGAGATGTCTTTCAGAATAAAATCCTCAAACGAAGCAACACAACTAATTACTTTATTTAAGAACCAAATACTCCACTCAAGTGTTTTTAAAATCGGTAACCAAACAAAATCGATAGCTGCCAATACCATTGCTAGAACGCCAAGTCCAAGAATGAAACTTAACAATGGAAGAATAATGATGTTGGTAATTAAAAATAAACCAGGAAATTGATGGAAATAATAAATGCTTAATGGGAAAGTGCCTAACTGTGCTGCAAATGAAACGGTTATTATTTCCCAAAAATAGCTAATAACTTTATTTTTTGGTTTCCAGATTGAAATTAATAAAGGTTGCAACCAAACAATAAAAAACAAGGCCAAATAACTCAATTGGAATCCAACATCAAATAAAAATGATGGTTGAAATAGTAAAATAACAAGAGCAGATACTATCAGGGTATGGTATATATTAACACTTCTTCTGAAAAAAATTCCAATGGCAACAAATGAGAACATAGTTACTGAACGAACTACAGATGGAGCCAAACCTGCAATTATCCCAAAAGACCATAATGAAAGTACAACGATGACAAGTTTCAATATGGAATTTCTTTTTGTGTTTGGAATTGGTTTTAAAAGAAAAGTAATAAAAAGTAATATAAACCCAACATGCAATCCGGAAACAGATAAGATATGTACTGCACCGGCATTTTGATAATCGCGATTTATTTCTGGCGAAATATCTTGTTGTTGCCCTAGTATCAATGCATTAACTACACTTAATTCGGCTTCATTAAAATGATTTTTTTCTAAATTGCGAATAATTCTATTTCGTAATTTACTAGCATAATAAAAAATGGTTTTATCAAAATCCTGTCTAATTTTTATTTGTGTGTAATTGGCATAAATCTGCCCATATATTTGTTTGTTTTCCAAATAATTGGCATAATCAAATTGATTTGGATTGAGTGCTTTTTTATTCTTAAAAATTCGTCCATTAATTTTTAGAATTGTACCAATTTCCAATGTTGGAGAACTACTGTCTTTAACTATATTTAAAAGCAACTTTCCATAACTTTTTTCTCCATTAAGAGTATTTAAATTTACAATATATCGGTCGCCATAATTAGTATTTTTTAATTTCGCATCAATTTTTAGTTCAATAAAAGCATCATTTTTAATTGTTTTTAATTTATTAATATAATGATTTGGATTGTTGGTTTGAAGAGATGATGCCAATGTAAATGCACCCATTAAAAAAGAAGCTATGAAAGTTAGTATTCCAAATATTAATTTAGAAAATGGGTACTTTTTAGAAAAAAAATAGCTAAAAATTAACAGTAAAATTGCCGAAATAAATAATGAAGAAACTAAAACTAATTTAAGTTTTGTTATATGGGCAAAAAGAATTCCAAAAACAAAAAAAATTGTAATTCTGACTAAAGGGAATTGTAACACTTTCATTATGTGGCGTTTATTTGGTTTGTATGGCGTTTATTATTATGGCAGTTCTAGTAATTGCAAAAAATGCAGCAACTAAGTCAGGCGTTTTATAAAGATAAAGGTATTCTTTTTTTTGATATAAAGTAAATTATCGAATGTTTTCGATAATTAATTTAGCTGTTTTTTTACTGGCGCCAATTCCTCCTAATTTTTGTTCCAATTCCTCATACTTTGAGAGCATTTTATTTCTTGAATTGGGATCTAGTATTTTGGTTAGTTCTTGTTTAATTCTTTTGGAATTGCAGTCGGTTTGAATTAATTCGGAAACTACTTCCTCATCCATAATCAAATTAACAAGCGAGATGTATTTTAAAGTAATGATACGTTTTGCAATTTGGTAGGAAATCCAATTTCCTTTATAGCAAACTACTTCGGGAACTTTAAATAAAGCGGTTTCTAAAGTTGCAGTTCCCGATGTTACAAGGGCTGCTGTTGCATTGCTTAACAAATCGTATGTTTTATTCGAAATGAATTTCACATTTTTATTTGATAAAAAAGGCTTGTAAAACGAAAATTCCTGACTTGGTGCGCCAGCGATTACAAATTGATAATCGGGAAAATCATTTACAACACTTAGCATTACGGCTAACATTTTCGATATTTCTTGCTTTCTACTTCCGGGAAGAATGGCAATTATTGGTTTATTGTAAAGTTGATTTTCTTTTCTAAAATCGGAAGCATTAATAGATTTTCTATTATGAATTGCATCAATTAAAGGATGGCCTACAAATTCGACTGGAAAATGATGTTTAATTTCATAGAAATCTTTTTCAAAGGGAAGAATAACATATAGTTTATCAAAATCACGTTTGATAGCGGTGATTCTATTTTCTTTCCACGCCCAAATTTGAGGTGAAATATAATAATGGGTTTTGATACCTTTTTGTTTTGCCCATTTTGCAATACGCATATTAAATCCAGGATAATCAATAAAAATTAGTACATCTGGATTAAATTTTTCGATATCTTGTTTGCAGGTTTTAATATTTCTAAAAATGGTTTTCAAATTCATAACCACTTCTGCAAAACCCATAAATGCCAATTCTCGGTAATGTTTAACTAAAGTACCGCCAACATTTTGCATTAAATCGCCTCCCCAAAATCGGATGTCAGCATTACTATCTTCCTGATACAATGCTTTCATCAAATTTGAACCGTGTAAATCACCCGATGCTTCTCCAGCAATGATATAGTACTTCATTTATATAAAAAAAGCGAAAAGCGTTAGTGCTACAAACGTTATTATGATACCAAGAGCCATATTGTCTTTATTGAGTTTAAGCAATAAAAAAAAGAAGACAAGGTTTAATAAAGCGCCTAATTTAAGAACTTTTCCTAAAATTCCCGATTGTAAAATAAAATTAAAATCGGAAAACAAATTAAAATCGGAAAAAA
>CALPIE020000097.1 GCA_943323545.2 Bifidobacterium breve
TACTTCTGCTATGCCAACAAAATTTGCTTGGTTACTTCATATTAATCCATTGACTGGTATTTTCGAATGTTTTCGTTATGCCTATTTAGGAACAGGTTCTTTTCAACCTATGGATTTGCTTATAAGTACCATATTAATAGGAGTACTTTTTTTTATAGGTATAGTGATTTACAATAAAGTGGAAAAAAGTTTTATGGATACGGTATAATTATGAATTATGAATTATGAATTATGAATTATGAATTATGAATTATGAATTATGAATTATGAATTATGAATTATGAATATTTTTATTAATATACTTTCTAAGTAATGAAAAAATTAGCTATAAAAGCGGAAAATATATCGAAGCAATACCGACTAGGAGAAGTTGGCACAGGAACCTTAAGCCATGACTTAAACCGTTTTTGGCATAAAGTTCGTGGTTTAGAAGACCCTTATTTGAAAATAGGAGAAGCCAATGATCGAAGTAGCAAAGGAGAAAGTGATTATGTGTGGTCATTGCGGGATATAAATTTTGAAATTGAGCAAGGAGATGCAGTAGGTATTATTGGAAAAAATGGTGCAGGGAAAAGTACACTATTAAAGCTTTTAAGTAAAGTGACTAAACCGACTACAGGAAGTTTTAAAGTTAATGGACGTATTGCTTCTTTACTTGAAGTAGGTACCGGTTTTAACCCTGAAATGACTGGAAGAGAGAATATATATTTAAACGGAGCAATACTTGGTATGCGACGCTATGAAATCACCAGAAAACTTGATGAAATTATTGCTTTCAGTGAGGTGGAACGTTACATAGATACTCCTGTTAAAAGATATTCGTCAGGAATGTATGTGCGTTTGGCTTTTGCGGTAGCTGCACATTTAGAAAGTGAAATCCTTATTGTAGATGAAGTTTTGGCTGTGGGTGATGCAGAGTTTCAAAAAAAATGTTTGGGAAAAATGGGGGATGTGAGTAAAGGAGAAGGAAGAACGGTTTTGTTTGTAAGCCATAATATGGCTGCTGTGAAGAGTTTGTGTAATCTAGGTATTTTATTGGAAAAGGGTACTATTGCTTATAACGGATTGGTTGATAATGTAATAAATAATTATTTAATTGTAAATAATAGGACTGAGGACAATGGAAGTTTTCTAAATTCAAAACAACACAAATTTAATGGTATTAGGCTAGTTAAGCTGTTAAATGACACAACGACAATCGAACATAAAGATAGTGTTTTAGTGGAATTAAAATTCAACAACAAAGTTGAAAGGTGTAATGTGGGGATAGCATTGTTGAATTCTAATAAAAATAAAGTTTTTACAACAGTTTATGAGGTTGTTCAATCTGTTGATAAACTGATTTGTAAATTCCCTTCTAATTTATTTATGGCAGGTTTTTACAGTTTAGATGTTGCCACTTTTAGAAATAAGGAAGTTTTTGAATACTTAGGCGATATTTGTAGTTTTGAAATTATTGATTTTGAAAACGATTACAACATTTACGGAAGAAATTCGGGTGATTTAAAGATTGATTGTGAATGGTTAGGAAGCTATTAAAAAGAGTAATGTTTCTTTTTAAAGGAAACAAAAAAAAAGGGTATTTGGATCTCCATCAGTCAATAAAAGTATACCCTAATGTAGTATTTAGTACAGAATATGGAGGTAGTATTAAGGTGGGGAAAAATTGTGAATTTTTATATGGAGTTCTGTTACTTACATATGGAGGTAATATTACTATTGGGGAAAATTGTTCAATAAATCCATATACTGTTTTGTATGGGCATGGAAATTTAACTATAGGCAATAATGTATTAATTGCAGGTCATTGTTTGGTTATTCCGGCAAATCATAAGTTTGATGATGTTAATAAACCAATTAGCAAGCAAGGAGAAACTAGAAAAGGGATAGTAATAGAAGATGATGTTTGGATTGGATCGGGTTGTAGAATACTAGACGGAGTGAACATAGGCACAGGCGCGATAGTAGCTGCGGGAGCTGTTGTAAACAAGGACGTGCCTCCTTTTACCATAGTTGGAGGGGTTCCTGCAAAAATTATTAAACTACGAAAAGAAAATAAATTTAATAAACTATAAAAGTATGAAATTTAATAAACTAAGAAAATTTTACAGAAGATTGTTTCCGTTAAAAATTTCTGAATCGGAGCGTTTTTATTCCAATTTAATGAAATTACGTTCAATAAGGGCAATTGAATACAATCAGGGTAATTATTTTCTTACTACTGAAAAGGACAATATTTTAAATGTTAGAAATGAACGTCATAGTGATTATTTAGTTTATAGGCAAATCTTTGAGAACCAAGAATATTTACCTGTATTAAAAATAATAGATCTTAATAACATTGTTGATGATAAGTGTTTTGTAATGATTGACGCAGGAGCAAATGTTGGATATACGACTGTTTATTTTGCAAATCATTACAAGAAAAGATTAATAATAGGTGTAGAACCTTCTCTTGATAATTTTGAAGTGTATAAAATGAATACAAAGGCTTTGCAAGAAGGTGAACTAATTGTTTATAATAAAGCTTTAAGCCATTCAAAGGGAATTAAATACAATTTGGATAGAGAGTTTAGAGATGGAAAAGATTGGGGCATTACTACGACTGAGAATGAAAAGGGTATAATTGATGGGATTACTATACAAGAGATAATTGAGGAAAATAAATTAAGTTATATCACATTATTAAAAATAGATATTGAAGGAGCAGAACGTTTTATACTTACTAAGGAAAATGATTTGTCGTTTTTAGACATTACATATGTTCTTGCTGTAGAGATTCATGATGAATTTAATTGTAGAGAAAATATCTATGAACTTTTGAAATCTAAGGGGTTCATATTGTTGGAATCAAGAGAATTGACCATTGCATTAAATAAAGATTTGATATGTCGAAAATGAATTCGATAATTTCAGTATTAATGCCAATTTACAAAGGAGAAAAGCATCTTAAAGAAGCCATTGATAGTATTTTAAATCAGACTTTTACTAATTTTGAATTTGTTATTGTTAATGATGCTTCACCTGATAATTCAGAAGAAATAATCTTATCCTATGATGATCCTAGAATAATTTATAAAAAGCATAAGTATAACAAAGGTTTAGTGAGTGCTTTAAATTCAGGTTTAGCTATTTGTAAAGGTAAATATATTGCAAGAATGGACCAGGATGATATTTCAGATGTAAAACGTTTACAACTCCAGTATGATTTTATGGAGAATAATCCTGACTATATTTTATTAGGAGGACAAGCGGATATAATTAATTCCAAATATAGACTTGAAAATCCAACAACAGATAAATCAATTCGAGCTCAATTAATTTTAAATACTGCTTTTGTTCATCCAACTGTGATGCTAAGAAAATCTATGTTAGATATCTATAACTTGAAGTATAGTGAAAAATATAAGCATGCAGAAGATTATGGTTTTTGGATCGATTTAGCTGAACATGGGAAAATAGCTAATTTATCACAAACGTGTCTCTACTATAGGAGACATGAAGAACAATATACTGTTGTTTTTAATCACGATATGAGGAAAATGGGAAACGAGATAAGAAAGAAGTATTTAAGAAACAGTAAAGTGGATTTAAGTAATGTTGATTTAGAACTATTAGAGACTATTACAGAAAGGAGAATTAAATACCATGATGAAGATAATGTAATTTTATTAGGAGATTTTTTGTCTAGGCTTCCAAATTATTTTGTAAACTCATCTATAGAAAATATAGAAGTGAAAAAATTAGCTTATAGAATATGGAATAGGATTTGCGATGAGAGAATGAAAGCTGGATTACCTACTTATAAAATATATATAAGTAGTTCTTTGGCATTTTATAAATTTAATTTGAAAATACACCTTTTTTATTTAAAAAAAAATGTATTTAAACTTATTGGTTTTTCATTATACTGATAAAATTGAAAAATAATATTAATTATTGGTGGAAGTGTCTTTATTGGTAGCTCATTAGCGTTACAACTCAATGTCGAGGGGTATTTAGTTAAATTTTTTTTCCTCGGCAAAACGCTATGAGTGGCTTTCAGGAATAGAACCTGTTAATGAGTATATTGCTGATAAAGGAATTTTGAGTGAACAAGTAAGTTGGGCATACATATATCATACTCCATATAGCATCTACCACAAATCCAAAAACATGTCTTTCTGATCCTAATCATGAGTAATAAAAAAATATATGGACAATAGGATGGAAACCTATAATTGGTTTAGAAGAGGGTATAGCAATTACTAACAAAAATATGAAACAAATATAATTGACTATTAATAATAAAGGAATATCGATAATTATTTGTACCTATAATGGCTCTGAAAGGTTGAATGAAACTTTGTTGCATATTTGTAAGTTATCATTTTCATATTCTTTTGAATTAATAGTCGTAAATAATGCGTCAACAGATAATACCATTCAAGTTATTAATTATGTGCTAAAATCTAGTACTATAGATTGGAAAATTGTAAATGAACCTAATCCAGGTCTAAGTCATGCTCGCTGGAAAGGAGTTTTATCAGCTAGATATGATATTATATTATTTTGTGATGATGATAATTATTTAGCCAACAATTATTTAGAAGTAGGGTTTGGGATTTTTAATAAAAACACAAAAGTTGGTGTTTTGGGAGGTATAGGTGAACCTATATTTGAAGTAGAAAAGCCTAAATGGTTTGACACTTTCTCTCATTCCTATGCTGTTGGTTCATTAGGGAAGATTAATGGTGTTCAAAAAAAATTAAGCTATCATTATGGTGCAGCTTGTTTTTTTCTTAAAAGTGCTTTATTACATTTAAATGAAATTGGGTTTAGAAGCGTTCTTAGTGATCGTAAAGGAGATTCATTAAGTTCAGGCGGTGATGTTGAATTATGTTATGCGGTTCAATTATTAGGTTATGATCTTTATTATTCTGATGATTTGCATTTTGAGCATTTTATTGAAAAACATCGCTTGGATAGAGCATATTATTTAAGACTAAAGAAAGGAATTTCAGCATCTTTTCCATTATTAACAGCTTATGAAATTTATAAAATTAATACTGTTTATCAATACAAGAAATATTTATTTAAGTTGTTATTGCGTTCCATTTTAATTTGTTTTTATATCCTATGTCAAAGAATTTTATTTTTAAAAAGAGAAAATGCAGATGTTGCTTTTGTAGTTAATACTAGTAAGGTAAATGCTTTTTTTAATAACTATAGAAAAGCAGTAAAGCATTTTTTATATGTTAATTCACTTTTTATTAAATTAAATAATTAAAATATAATAAACAAAATAACATTAGGTATTTTATAAAATTCTTTCAAAATCTTAACTAAAAACATTCAACTAACTAAGATTTTTCCAGATAATGTTATAATAGGAGGAAACACAGAAAAACTAATTAGTTTTATTTAATAAATTAGTAAAGAAAATTTTATTTAGATGAAAAGACCAATGATTTCTGTTGTAATGCCAATATACAATGGTGAAAAATTCTTAAAGGAAGCAATTGATAGTATTTTTTGTCAATCTTTTGTTGACTTTGAATTAATTATTGTTAATGATGCTTCGAAAGATAATTCTGAAGAAATCATTCTTTCATATATTGATGAAAGGTTAAAATATATTAAAAATCCAGTAAATTTAGGATTGATAGGAAGTCTAAATGTCGGGATAGACAATGCTCGTGGTAAGTACATTGCTAGAATGGATCAAGATGATATCTCAAAAACAGATAGATTTGATAAGCAAGTTTCCTTTATGGAAAAAAATCCAAAAGTTGTGATTTGTGGTATGCAGGGAGAAGTACTTGGTACTAATCAAAGAATAAATCAACCCGAACAAGATTTGCAAATAAGAAGTTTGCTCTTTTTTGGATCTCCATTTATACATCCCGTAGTAATGATTAGAAAAGAGACATTGGATTCTAATAAACTACGATATGATATTAAATATTTTCATGCAGAGGATTTTGGTCTTTGGGTCAATATTTCTTTTCTAGGACTAATGGCTAATTTACCTGATGTAGGTATAACATACAGAAAACATGTACAACAATATACTAATGTCTTTACAGACGGTATGAAGAATACAGCATTTGAAGCCAAAAAAGAGCTTTTAGAACGACTACGTATTGAGTTAAATGATAATGATTTATACATTTATGAACAATTATTCAAAAGAACTGTTGATTATAAGAATGATGATATATTAATTCAAACTTCAAAATTTTTAAATAAATTCTACAAATTAATTCCAAATAATACCGTAGATAAAAAATGGTTAAAAAAATGGATGTATCGTAAATGGAAAATAATGTGTAATGAAAGACAAAAATTAGGGTTTTCGGTTTACCATATTTTTCTTAAAAATCCTATGGTATTCTTTTTTTTTGAAGCAAAAATTCATATCTGGTTTTTAAGAAAGAAAATAGGATTTTAAAATGATTAAAAAAGTATTAATTATTGGTGGTTCCGGTTTTATAGGTAGATGCATAGGCGAAATGTTTGTAAGTCACGGTTTTGATGTAAGGTCTTTTTCTCCCAGTTCTCATACCGTAAATTTACCTAATGGTATTATCGGAATTGTTGGAAGTATTGCTGATAAAGAAAGTATTGAAAAACAAATAATCTGGGCGGATTGTATTATGCATTTTGTTTCTACAACAAATCCAATTTCTTCTGCAAAAGATCCATATAATGACGTTTGTTCTAATCTACTTCCACTAATTCAATTATTGGATATTCTTAAAATATATCCTGAAAAAAAATTTATTTTTTGTTCTTCAGGTGGTGCTGTTTATGGCAATTCATTAAATCTTTTGTTAGATGAGAAAGCGGCAAGAAATCCAAAATCTTCCTATGGTATAGTAAAATGCGCTATGGAAGACTATATATCATATTATCAAAATATATATAATCTAGACGTTCTAATAATAAGACCATCTAATATATATGGCCCCAAGCATAGTTCTATAGGTCAACAAGGTGTTATTAGTACGCTAATTTCGAATGCTTTAAATAACAAAGTATCTGTTATATGGTCCTCTATGGATGTAGGAAAAGATTATCTCTTTGTAGATGATTTTGCCAAAGCTTTGTATTTGTTAATAATAAATAATGCTTCTGGTATCTTTAATATAGGATACGGAGAAACCTTTACATTAAATAAAATAATAAGAGAAATAGAGTTAGTGTTGGAAAAACCACTTAATATTGAAAAAAAAACTGGTGAATATAGTTTAATTGATGTTCCTGTAAAATTGGATATTTCCAAAATGGTTGCTTTTATAAATTGGGAGCCAGAAATAGAATTAAAAGATGGAATAAATAAAATCAATCAATTTTTTTTAAATCAAATTAAATAATATGAATGATATTTTTTCAGTTTCAGTTATTATTCCAGTTTATAATGCTGGAAAATTTATTGAAAAAGCTGTAGAATCTGTAGTTAATTTATATGAAGTAGCAGAAGTTATAATTGTTGAAGATGGTTCTATGGATAATAGTTTAGAATTATGTAAAGCATTAGCACAAAAACATTCTAAAATTAAATTGTTTCAACATCCTAAATCTGCAAATAAAGGTGAAAGTGCAAGTAGAAATTTAGGGATTTCTGCAGCAAAATCTGAATTTATTGCGTTTCTCGATGCAGATGATTGGTATTTGCCTCATCGATTTAAAAAAGATAAAGAAGTGTTTATTAATTTTAAAAATGCAGATGTAGCCTATTCGTGTACTACATTAGAAGAAAATCAAGGAAATCTAGATAAAAGATATGGGGCAAGACAAGATTTGAGAAAATTTTTAAGTTATGATGTGTCTCCCATAGATTTTTATAAATATAAATTAAAAAAAAATTTAGTGTTATTTAACACCAACAGTATTACAATTAAAAGGGCTTTTTTGTTAAAGGAAAAATGTTTTGATGAAAGACTCAAGTTGCATCAAGATTCAGAATTATGGTCTAGATTGTATCGAAAAGGGAATTTCTATGCAGCAGAATATAATGATCCTGTAGCAGTGATACGTAGACATGATAACAATACTATCAGTAATAGAACAACCCAAACCCATCTTAAAAAGATAGCTATTCTGATAGATAATGTCGGATTAGATAAACTATATGATTTTGAAATTGAAAATTTATTTAAAAATATAGTTAGAGAAAAAAGTAAAGAAATTTCTAATCCTTGGCAACGAAGAATTAATTATTACTCAAATTATGCTATTCATTTTTTTAATAAAAAAGGACTGCTATCAAAAATAAAAAAATTGTATGTCTCTAATTAGTGTAATAATACCTTGTTACAATAGAGCAAATGTTATTTCAAAAGCAATTGA